>JAGHJI010000028.1 GCA_017886765.1 Eubacterium sp. | reverse complement strand
TCATTCTGCCGCAGTACAGAAGAACCGGTACATTTTCCGGAATATTGTGCTTGCGCTTAATCATCGCGATATCCTTCTCCGACACATTCATTACCGGCAGATCGCAGCCGTTTGGCATCAGCACATAATCGCCCGTATATCCCATTTTTCTCAATGAGTCAACGGTGCCGTTGCTTGTTACCCACACCTCGTCCGCGGCGTTAATGTTATTCAGTAAGAAATGATACGCAAAGTCCTTTAAAGGCTTTGTGGGTATCCTTTTTTCTATATCATATTCATATTTGGTGTGATATGTAAGAACGACCGGAATCTTCTTTTTTTCTGTAACCCGGCGGAAATAATAGCTTGTGGCAAGCGGCGCGTGGGAATGGAGTATGTCGAAATCCATATCAATAATCGCCTGATGAAGTTCATCTTTAAAGGGCCAGCCGATGCTGTAGCCTTCTTTTGACGGAAGCCACCAGCTTTTATATCTGAATATTTTATAGTCGTATTTGTAATCATGCTGGTTTGGATTTTTAGGCGTTATGACTACGGCTTCGCCCAGCTTGCCGTTAATCTGACTTGCGTAGTTCTGAGCCACATTGCTGATGCCGTCTGTTGTCGGCGGAAAGGCGTCCGTACCTATACCCACCTTCAGTTTGTCTTTCAAAAATAATACCTCAATTCTGTCGTAATCATTTGAGTTGGGGCAGGCTGCGTCATTACTAAAATAAAAATTGTAATAACCGTTTACAAATCTTTTACCTGCATTTTTATCATGCGTAAACAATACTTAACAAGTTTATCATAAAATGAGGAATATGTAAATATTGCAAGGGGATAATTTACTATTGTAATTTGTAAAAAATCCCTTGATTAAGTTGTATCAATACTTTATAATGAATATGAATATTATTTGGAACAATAAAACTGACTGCCGGATTTGCCGTACTTAAGGAGAATATATGTGTCATTCTTATTCCGTTTCACTGGAAAATGTAATTGAAAATAATAATCTTGATATCGTTTATCTGCCGAAATCTGCTGATGAAATACTGATAACCACAGCAGAGGTCAACAGACCCGGAATCGTTCTGACCGGTTATACGGATTATTTTGATCCGCTGAGAATACAGATTCTGGGATGGACAGAGTTCGGCTTCCTGATCAATATGAATCATGAGGACCGTATCAAAGCTCTCGGCAACTGGCTCAGCCTTAGACCTGCGGCGGCAGTTGTAACGAGGGGTCTTGAAATCCCCGACTATTTTATAGACGCGTGCAAGACCTATGAGGTCCCCTTGCTGAAAACACAGGAGGAGACTTCGCCGTTTCTTGCGGCGCTGATTGCTTATCTTAACAAGGAGCTTGCGCCGAGAATCACAAGGCACGGTGTTCTTGTGGAGGTTTACGGCGAAGGCGTCCTGATAACAGGGGAAAGCGGAGTCGGGAAAAGCGAGGCAGCCATAGAGCTCATAAAGCGAGGCCACAGACTGATTGCCGATGACGCGGTCGAAATAAGAAAGATCAGCGATAATTCCCTTCTGGGAAATTCACCCAGTAATATACGCCATTTCATTGAGCTCAGAGGTATAGGTATTATCGACGCCAGGAGAATATTCGGTATGGGCGCCGTTAAACCCAGTGAAAAAATTGATATGGTCATTCAGCTTGAGGCCTGGGATTCCACCAAGGCTTACGACCGGCTGGGACTTGACAATGAATACGCAAAAATCCTTGATGTAAAGGTGCCTGCAATTACGGTCCCTATTACGCCGGGACGTAATCTTGCCGTTATTGTTGAAACTGCGGCAATGAATAACAGACAGAAAAAAATGGGCTATAATGCCGCCAGGGACCTGATGAAAAGCCTCGGTATGGATGAGGTACAGCCGGAGGATAAAGAGGTCGACATCTGGCAGAATAATGAATGACGGAGGACAGATTTATGTATAGTATAGGAATTGATTTGGGCGGCACGAATATTGTTTCATCAGTAGTGAACGACCGTTACGAGATTGTTGCTTCTGCCAAAACCGCAACCAACAGTCCCAGAAGCGCGGAGGAAATTTTTGACGATATAGCCAAGGTGACTTTTGAGGCGATTGACAAGGCGGGCCTGACTGTTAAGGATATTGATTCAGTCGGACTCGGCACGCCGGGAACGGTAAACGGCGACGGCGTGATTGAATTTGCCAACAATCTTGTTTTTAACAATGTGCCGGCAAAACAGATGCTGATTGACAGGCTCGGCATTGAAAAGGTATATATAGAAAACGACGCCAACTGCGCGGCACTGGGAGAGGCGTATGCCGGCGTGGGCAACGGCGCCAAGGATTTTATAGCGGTTACTCTGGGAACAGGAGTCGGCTCCGGCATTATTGTTGACGGCAAGATTGTAAACGGCGTAAACTTTGCCGGCGGTGAGTGCGGACATATGGTTATAAATGTTGACGGTGAGCAGTGCACCTGCGGCAGAAAGGGATGCTGGGAGGCTTACGCGTCTGCCACCGCTCTGATTAGACAGACGGAAAGGGCGATGGAGGAAAATCCCGATTCCGTTATGCATCAGCTTGCTGCCGAAGAAGGCAAGGTCTCCGGAAGGACTGCCTTTGACGCCATGCGAAAAGGGGACATAGCGGGAATTAAAGTGGTGGACCAGTACATAAAATATGTTGCCTGCGGACTGATCAATCTGGTCAATGCTCTGCAGCCGGAGGTGATCTGCGTAGGCGGCGGTATATGCAATGAGGGGGAGACGCTGATGAAACCTCTGCGCAGGTATGTACAGGCGGAAAGATATTCCATTTACAGTAAAATCCAGACCAAAATTGTCAAGGCGCAGCTGGGCAATGACGCCGGCGTGATCGGCGCGGCAATCCTCGGAAAAGTAAAAGAAAATTAATCGGTGATAACGTTTGACAAGAATAATTGAACTCTGCAAAAAAATCGGTTGTGAATATGCCGAAAACGAGCCAATGTCAAGGCATACCACGTTTAAAATAGGGGGTAACGCCGGGCTGGTGGTCTATCCTGAAAGTGAAAAACAGATCAGCGAAATCGTGAAAGCGTGCAAAGCCTCCGGTATAAGACTGCTGGCTGTGGGCAACGGCTCCAACCTTTTGGTCGACGACAAGGGTATTGACGCATGCGTTATGATACTTGACGAGCATTTTTCCGAAATCAGACTTGTTGATGAGGAGACTGTTTTTGCCGCCGCCGGCGCAATGCTGATTAAGTTGTGCCGGTTCGCATATGAAAACGGTTTGTCCGGTCTTGAGTTTGCCTACGGTATTCCCGGCTCATGCGGCGGAGCGGCGTTTATGAACGCGGGAGCATACGGCGGCGAAATGAAGGACGTTTTATATAAATGCAGTCATATTGACAGCGACGGCAATGCGGGTTATCTGGAAAATAACGATTTGAAGCTGTCGTACCGTTATTCCGCTTATTATGATAACGGATGTGTGATTACGGGCCTTTATCTGAAACTGAAAAAGGCAGACAAATCGGAAATTAAAGAAAAAATGGACGACCTGATATCACGCAGAAGGGAAAAACAGCCCCTTGAGTATCCCTCTGCCGGTTCTACATTTAAAAGACCGGAGGGTTATTATGCGGGAGCGCTGATACAGGAATGCGGGCTTAAGGGCAGAAGCGTGGGCGGCGCCCAGATTAGTGAAAAACATGCCGGCTTTGTAATCAATACCGGCGGCGCCACCTGCAGCGACGTTCTGGAGCTTTGCAGGATATGCAGCGATACAGTGTATGAAAAAAAGGGCGTAAGACTGGAAATGGAAATCAGGGTCACAAAATAAATCAAAACAAAAGAGGTGTGTAAGCTATGGATAAGGAACTGGTCGTTCTTACGGGCGTCAGCGGCGCCGGCAAGTCAACCGCAATGAGATTTATGGAGGACGTCAGCTACTACTGCATTGATAATATGCCGCCGCAGCTGATGGGTACTTTTGTGGGTATTCTTGCCAAAGGAGAGGAATATCCCAAGGTGGCGATGGTTACCGACGTAAGATCCCGTCATGTTTTTCAGAATCTTATTGAAAGCATTTCGGAAATTGAAAATTACGGTTATATCGTAAAGGTAATCTATCTTGATATTAATGATAAGGAAGCGCTCAAAAGGTACAAGCTTACACGCAGAAAGCATCCCTTTGCCGATAAATTCGGGGGGAGTATCTCACAGGCAATCGCCTATGAAAAGGAAATACTTTCACCTTTAAGGGCACGGGCGGATCATGTTATTGATACTTCCGACCTTGACCCCGCAAAGCTGCGGGAAAGGCTGACCCAGATTCTGCTGGGAGATGACAGTGAGGTTATGAATATTCACTGTATGTCCTTTGGCTTCAAGCACGGCATTCCCTCCGAGGCGGATTTTGTGATCGATGTGCGCTGCCTGCCGAATCCTTACTGGGTGGACGCTCTCAGAAATAAAACAGGGCTTGACAAAGAGGTAAGGGATTACGTCTTTTCTTTTGACGAGTCAAATGAACTGCTGAAACGGCTTATTGATATGCTGGATTTTCTAAATCCTCTTTACATAAAGGAAGGCAAAAGCCAGTTTGTGGTGGCTGTGGGTTGTACCGGCGGAAACCACAGGAGCGTTGCCATTGCCGAAGCGCTCAAGGAGCATTTCTCAAAAAAATGGGACAATGTGTCCGTAAATCACCGGGATATAGAAAGAAAATAAAGAGTGGAAACCATGTCTTTTTCACAGGATGTAAAAAACGAGCTACTTAAAATTGAATATGAAAGCAGCTGCTGTGAAAAATCCATGCTGTACGGTATGCTGATCTTCGGTAAAAGCTTTTCTGCATACGGAATCAGTATGCAGACCGAAAATGAAAAAATAGCAAACCTTTATAAAAAGCTGGTAAAAAAGTATTGTAATGTCAGGTGCGCCGTCCATGTGTCGCCAAAGGGAAGGAGTTATTCCGTTGCCATAACTAAAAAAAGCGACTGCGATAAAATTCTGGGCGCTTTCGGACATTCGGACGGCGGAAGTCTTAAAATCAATCACGCTAACTTTGACTGCCAAAATTGCCCCAACGCTTTTTTGGCAGGCGCTTTTTTATCCTGCGGTACTGTGTCTGACCCGAAAAAGGATTATCATCTGGAGTTCACGGTGCCGTATATGAATCTCTCCAGAAGTCTTGTGACCTTTCTGGAGGAAACGGAGCTGTCCCCCAAGCTCTCAAACAGAAAGGGATATAATATAGTTTATTTTAAGGGCAGCGGGGCAATTGAAGATTGTCTTTATCTCATGGGGGCTTCCTCCGCTATGTTTGAGATGATGAATGTTGAAATCGTCAAGGATATTAGAAACAAGGCGAACCGGACGGCAAACTGCGAGACAGCCAATATTGACAAAACCGTCAGGGCAAGCCTGGCGCAAATGGAAGCTATTGAAAAAATTGAACGGACCAGGGGACTGGATTATCTGAAAAGCGATTTAAAAGAAATGGCAGTTTTAAGGCGTGACAATCCAGAGGCGTCCCTGTCCGAACTCTCAAAACTCAGCGGTATGTCCCGCTCAGGCGTGAATCACCGCCTGAAAAGAATCGTTGAAATAGCTGAGGAAATAGATTGAAAATCATATTTAGGAAGAATCGTGTGAAAATCACACGGTTTTGATTGTGCCAACCTCAAAATTCCCGTTATACGCTTTATTCGGCTACAGTAAAGCGTTAGGAATTTTTTATAAGGCGATTTGTAGCCGGAAAGGCTATGGGAAAGAATATGTTTACTCATTTGCACACGCATACGGAATTTTCACTGCTTGACGGCGCCTGTCGTATTGAGCAGCTGGTCAGCCGTGCAAAGAGTCTTGGTATGCAGTCTCTTGCTATTACCGACCACGGTAATATGTACGGGGCTGTTGATTTTTATAAAGCGTGTAAAAAGGAAGGGATAAAGCCCGTAATAGGATGCGAGGTGTACGTTGCTCCGCGTACCCGTTTTGACAGGGATAAGGTGCTTGACAAGGATTATAACCACCTTATACTGCTGTGTGAAAATGAAACGGGGTATAAAAACCTGATCAATATGGTGTCAAAGTCTTTTACGGAGGGCTTCTATTTTAAACCGAGGATAGATCACGACCTGCTTGAAAAGTATCATGAGGGTATCATATGCCTTTCAGCCTGCCTTGCCGGCGAGATACCCCAGGCGATTTTACAGAAGGATTATGACAAGGCAAAGCGTACTGCGCTGTGGTACCGTGATGTTTTCGGTGAAGGAAACTATTATCTTGAACTGCAGAATCACGGACTGCCCGAACAGCTTTCCGTAAACGAGGGAATCAAGCGTATTTCAAGGGAAACGGGTATACCGATGGCAGCTACAAACGATGTGCACTACATTGAAAAGGCCGACGCGAAAATTCAGCAGGTGCTGATCTGTATCGCAACCAATCATGTTTTGGGCGATGATACCGGACTTGAATTCCATGCCGAGGAGTTTTACCTGAAAAGCGAGGAGGAAATGAGAGAGATATTCTCCGACGTTCCCCAGGCGGTTGACAATACCCAGCTGATTGCCGACAGGTGCAATTTCGATTTTGAGTTCGGACATACAAAGCTTCCCTATTATGAAACGCCAAATAATATGGACCATTTTGAATATTTCAAAACGCTTTGTATGCAGGGAATGAAACGGCGTTACGGTGAAAATCCTCCTGAGGAATATTATGACAGGCTGAATTTTGAACTGAATACGGTTGAGAAAATGGGGTACACGGATTACTACCTTATTGTCTGGGATTTTGTTACGTTCGCGAAAAGCAAGGGGATACCGGTAGGTCCGGGCAGAGGCTCCGGCGCAGGTTCCATAGCCGCCTACTGTATGGGTATCACTGACCTTGACCCCATGAAATATAATCTGCTTTTTGAGCGTTTTCTCAATCCCGAAAGGGTGTCCATGCCGGATTTCGACATTGATTTCTGCTATGAAAGACGGGGCGAGGTGATCGACTACGTAACCAAGAAATACGGCGCAGACCATGTGGCGCAGATCGTTACCTTTGGTACGCTTGCCACCCGTGCCGCCATACGTGATGTGGGCAGAGCCATGGGGATGTCCTACGCCTCTGTTGACGCGGTAGCCAAGCTGGTGCCGAATGATTTTCATATCACTATTGACCAGGCAGTAAAAAAATCAAAGGAACTGTCCGACCTTATGCATGAAAATCAGCAGGTCAGAGAGCTGATTGAAACCGCCAAAAAAGTGGAAGGTATGCCGAGAAATACGTCTACCCATGCGGCAGGCGTTGTTATTACCCACGATCCGGTATCCACCTATGTACCCCTTGCCACAAATGACGGGGTGCCGGTTACGCAGTATGTTATGACGACCCTTGAGGAACTGGGACTGCTCAAAATGGATTTTCTCGGGCTCAGAACGCTGACGGTTATTGATGACGCCGCAAAGGCAGCAGGCATTGATATCAATAAAATTCCCATAGATGATGAAAAGGTGTATAAACTGTTTGCCAGGGGGCAGACAGAGGGTATATTCCAGTTTGAGTCCTCCGGTATGAAGCAGATGCTGACGAATCTGAAACCGAGAGCGCTGGAAGACCTTATCGCGGCAACCTCTCTTTACAGACCGGGTCCCGCCAAGCAGATTGACACCTTTGTGGAAAACTCCCATAATCCATCCAAGGTAAGATATATTACGGATAAGCTCAAACCGATACTTGAAAATACTTACGGCTGTATGGTCTACCAGGAGCAGGTCATGCAGATCTTCCGTGAGCTTGCCGGATATTCATACGGCAGAGCGGATATCGTCCGCCGCGCTATGAGTAAGAAAAAGATCGACGTCATGGAGCAGGAGCGGGGGAATTTCATAGCCGGATGTGAGAAAAACGGTATTGACCCGGCGGCGGCAAATACGATATTTGACCAGATGTCCGACTTTGCCAAATACGCTTTCAACAAGTCCCATGCTGCCTGTTACGCCCTCGTCGCATACAGGACAGCTTACCTGAAATGCTATTATCCTGCCGAGTTTATGGCGGCGCTTATGACCTCCGTCCTCGACCAGACAAATAAAATCGCAAGGTACACCGCGGAGTGCAAGCGGTTAGGATTAAGACTGGGTCCGCCGGATATCAACACCTCCATGAAGGGCTTTACCGCCAACGGCAGAGTCATAAACTATGGCCTCTTAGGCATAAAAAATGTAGGCTCTGATTTTATTGACGAAGTGGTTGAGGAACGTAAAAACGGTAGATTTACCGATCTTATGGATTTCTGCAAACGTATGCAGGAAGGGCATTTTAACCGCCGTGCCGTTGAAAGTCTGATTCGCTGCGGCGCGATGGACTGCTTTGAGGGAAACAGACGGCAGATGCTCCAGGCGCTACCCTCTCTTGTTACGAATCTTGAAAATTACAGGCAAAGCACCCGCTACGGTCAGGTCGGCTTCTTTGATCTGGGGCAGGGTGAGATTATGTCCCTGGATTTTGAAATGCCCGATGTTGCTGAGTTCCCCAAGCCGGAATTGCTGAAGATGGAAAAGGAAATGACCGGCCTTTACCTTTCCGGTCATCCTATGGATAAGTACGCGGATATCTGCAGAAATCTGGGGTATGCGTACACCATTGATCTCATTGACACGGAAAACGACAGTATGTCAAAGAACAAGGACAAAAGTGTTGTAAAACTCTGCGGTATTATTACTCGTATGACCCTTAAGCAGACACGAAACGGAGCCACTATGGCTTTCATAACTGCGGAGGATTTGTACGGCTCGATTGAAATCATTGTATTTCCGAAAACTCTTGAGCAGTATTCCGAACTGCTCTATGAGGGCAGCGTAATCAGCGTTACCGGGAATCTTTCCCTGGAGGAGCAGAAAGACGCCAAAATACTTGCCAGTGAAATTGCGCCGCCTCCATCCGAGAATAGCGGCGCGGATGAAAATGCGCAGCAAAAGCCTAAAAAGCACCGAAGGACAGGGCTTTTCCTTAGATTTCAGAATGAAAAGGATGAAAACATCTGGCTGGCAAAGAGAGTCACCACCATTTTTGAAGGAACCATTCCGCTTTATTTTTATTATATTGATAGTAGCAGATACGAGCTTCAGCCCCGGAGCGACTTTGTTGAGGTAAATCAGACCGAGCTTGGTGAGCTCAGGCGAATACTCGGTGACGAAAATGTAGTGTTTGTTGGTGAATAAAACTGTGATTTACAACGGTTTTATTACAAAATGCTGAATAAAAAAGTCGATACTTGACATTTTTATTAACTGATATTAAAATGTATTTGCTATATTAACATTGTTAAATTAGGAGGATACTGAATTATGAAAACGATTGCAGTATTGACAAGCGGCGGCGACGCGCCGGGTATGAATGCGGCTGTCAGAGCAGTTGTGCGTACCGCTTGTGAAAACGGTTTGAAAGTATACGGTGTAATCCGCGGATATAACGGACTTATCAACGGCGATTTTGTTGAAATGGATCTTCGTTCCGTTTCTGATATCATAAACAGGGGCGGTACGATCCTTTACTCCGCCCGTTCGGTTGAATTTGCCACAGAGGAAGGTATGCGCAAGGCTGTGCGTACCTGCCAGGAATGGGGTATTGAGGGCGTTGTTGTTATCGGCGGCGACGGTTCCTTCAGAGGCGCCAGGGATCTTTCTGAAAGAGGCATTCCCTGCGTTGGCATACCGGGTACGATTGATAATGATATTGCCTGCTGTGATTATACAATAGGCTATGATACCTGTCTGAATACGATTATGGAGATGGTTGACCGCCTGCGTGATACTGCCGAGTCCCATGACAGATGCTCGGTTATTGAGGTTATGGGCAGGAGAGCCGGCTATCTTGCGCTGAATTCCGGTATTGCCTGCGGCGCGACTTCTATTCTTATTCCGGAAGTGCCTTTTGATATTGAAAAACATGTCATTCAGAGAATGAAAAAAACGCAGAGAACGGACAAAAAGCATTTTATCATTATTGTTGCCGAGGGCTGTGACGTTGATGTGGCAGAGCTTGCGAAAGAGATTCAGAAGAAAACAGGCGTCGAGTCACGCTCTACCGTTCTGGGACATACGCAGAGGGGCGGTTCTCCCACTGTTAAAGACAGGGTAATGGCAACCCGTATGGGAAATTATGCTGTTAAACTTCTTATGAATAATATAGGAAATCGTGTTGTAGCCGCTCAGAAAGAGGATGTGGTTGACTACGATATCTTTGAAGCGCTGAATATGACCAAGAGCATTGATATGGAGCTTTATAATATTGCACATGAGGTTTCTATTTAAGATACATAAAAAAGAGAGACTTGCTTATTCAATAAACAAGTCTCTCTTTTTTTCATTTTAATAAATCGTTCCACGTACAGCCTAATACTTCTTTAATATCTGCAAGTAAATTAATGTCACAGGAATGATTATTCTCTATTGAAGAAACAGCGTATCTGTCTACGGTACAGCCTATGATATTTAGTTTTGCTACCAGCATGGATTGACTGATACCCTTTTCTTTTCTTATTTTTACAATATTATTACCGATGTTATCTTTTATAACATTTTTAGTCTGGTATTTTATTTTTCCCATATAGCATAATTATTCCTTTACTTTTTAATTTTATTATGCTATAATTAAATTGTGATTAGGTGGGCACATGTTCACATAATAATTTTAAATATAAGGAGTTCTATTATGCCGGAAATTAAATGTCCAAATTGTGGAGAAGTTTTTCAAGTTGATGAATCAGGATATACTGAAATATTGGCTCAGGTGCGCAATTCTGAGTTTAAAAAGGAATTAGATGAAAAGCTGAAAAGTTTTAATATTGAAAAGAATGATGCTGTTCAGATTGCCAAATTAGAAGAAAAAGAAAAAGCAAAAAATGATATTGCTGAAAGGGAAGCTAAAATAAAGGAATTAGAACAGAAACTTGAAAACGCGAAAACTGAACAGCAACTTGCTGTAGCAAATGAGGAACATAAATCCAAGGAAATTATTGCGCAAAAAGAAACCATAATAAAAGAGTTGGAGCAAAAACTAAAAAATGCTGAAACAGAGCAAAAATTAGCTGTAGAAACAGCTGTCAGTAAAATTGAAAAAGAAAAAGATCATTATATTAATCAGCTGGACTCGCAGAAGAAGACGCAAGAATTTAATGAGCAGGCATTAAAACAAAAATATGAAGAGCAATTAAGATTTAAAGATGAAGAAATAGAGAGATATAAGGATTTCAAACAAAGGCAGTCCACTAAGTTATTAGGGGAAAGCCTTGAGCAGCATTGCCAAGTTGAGTTTGATAAATTACGTGCGACTGCTTTTCAAAATTCATATTTTGAAAAAGATAATGATATTTCAAGCGGTAGTAAAGGCGATTACATATTCAGAGATTATGATGGAGAGAATAATGAAATCGTTTCCATCATGTTTGAAATGAAAAATCAACAGGATGAAACAGCAACAAAAAAGAAAAATGAAGATTTTTTCAAAAAGCTTGATAAAGATAGGAATGATAAAAACTGCGAATATGCGGTTTTAGTTTCTATGCTTGAACCTGACAGTGAATTGTACAATACGGGAATTGTTGACGTATCTTATCGGTATCCTAAAATGTATGTCATCAGACCGCAGTTTTTTATTCCTATCATAACTGTTTTGCGCAACGCTGCCTTAAATTCAATGGAATATAAAAGAGAACTTTCTATTGTTCGTAATCAGAATATTGATATTACCAATTTTGAACAAAATCTTATGGATTTTAAAGACAGCTTTTCAAAAAATTATGAAAACGCGCACAACCGATTTAATGATGCGATTAAAGAAATAGATAAATCCATAGAGCACCTTAGGAAAATTAGAGAGAATTTAACAAAATCTGATAGTCATTTGAGAGTGGCAAATAATAAAATTGAGGATATATCCATAAAAAAATTAACAAAAGGCAATCCTACCATGGCGGCCAAATTTGAAGCATTAAAGAAAAATGACGATGAATGAAATTATTTAACAAAAAATGAAATAAAATTTCAAGGACATCTTTGTGATGTCCTTATTTTTTTGTCAATACTATAATCGGTGATTTTAATGAAAAAATTTATTAGGGCGGCGGACGCCTGTATAGCCGTATTGTTAGTATTTATTTACGCTTTAATCGGTCTGGGCGATTATTGTCTGCCTGACCGCATTTCGACCTATTCTTCAAGGAATATAAGCTATAACAATATTTATACCGTAGATATGTCTGAAAGCAGTCAGGTGGATTTTCAGAATAACACCCGTGTTTCTCCGTCTGAAACCGAGATCAAACTGCTGGGACTGATTCCTGTTAAAACCGCATCGGTCACGCAGGAAAGTGAGAAGTGGGTGTATGTAAGCGGAGAAAGTTTCGGTATCAAGCTGTACACCGACGGAGTCATAGTCGTGGGAACAAAGGACGTTGTGACAGATCAGGGAAAATGCAATCCCGCCAAGGACGCCGGTATTGAAAAGGGAGATATCATTGTCAGTATAAATAATGTAAAGATGACCTCGTCAACACAGGTTGAGGAAACCTTTAATGACAATAACGGCAAGGATTATGAAATAACCGTAAAACGAAACGGAAATTACAAAAATTTCACGCTGACTCCGGTATATTCGCAGTCTGAAGGAAGATACAAGGTCGGTATATGGGTGAGAGATTCGACTGCCGGTATAGGCACTATTACGTTTTATAATTCTGAAAACAGCAGCATGGCGGCTCTGGGACATCCGATAACCGACGTGGATACAAATGAGATCATGCCGATTTTAAACGGTGAGGCGGTTAAAGCAAACGTAACAAAACTATATAAGAGTACAAACGGTGAAGCAGGTTCCCTTTGCTGCGATTTTACCAACGAGGTTATCGGCACGCTCAGTGTGAACAGCACCTGCGGTATATACGGAAAATACGACTGCAGTCTTACGGACAAGCGTTTGTATAAAGTGGCTACGGCACAGGAGGTTGAAAAAGGAAGTGCGCAGATCCTCTGTACCGTGGACGAAAAAGGCCCTCAGCTTTATGACGTGGAAATAACCCGGATATCCTACAGAGAAAATAATGATGAAAAAAATATTGTCGTAAAAGTTACTGATAAAAACCTTCTGGAAAAAACAGGAGGAATCATTCAGGGTATGAGCGGCTCGCCGATTATTCAAAACGGTATGCTTGTAGGGGCGTTAACACATGTGATTGTGGACAATCCTGAAAAAGGCTACGCGATTTTCGCCGAAAAGATGCTGGACCAGTCGGAAGAGCTAAAATAGCGCTGTTTACCCTCATTTTTTATCCTGCACATTTAAACGAATAATCAAAAAAGTGAAAATTAATTACAAAAAAATGTGAAAATCACTTGCAATTACAACAGATTAATGGTAATATGTGGAAGGAATAAAAAAAGGAGGGTTTTTATGAAAACCAATTTAAAAGTATTGATTGCTGATGATTCGGTACAATTTGGTAAAGAATGTCAAAAGGAGTTGAAAAACGCGGGGTTTGATGTTGTGCTGACTGCTAAGGATGGCCTGAGAGTGATGTCCATAATCGACAGTCAGCATATTGACGTGGTACTTATGGACGCGTTTATGCCAAACGGCGACGCCATTGAGATTCTGGAGCACATGAACAGTTCCCTGAATGAAAAGCCTCTTGTTGCGGTTATTTCCTCAGTGGATTCCCAGGATTTTGAAGAGCAGATGATCAAAGCCGGAGCGAACTATTATTTCATCAAACCGGTTACGCCTAAATCCGTGGCACGCCGGCTGATAAGCCTTGCTTCCTGGAAAACAGAAAAGAAAAAGAGGGAAGAGCATTCCCTCAATGACGGCGATATTGAAATTACAATTTCCGATATTATGCGTCAGATCGGTGTTCCGGCACATATCAAGGGGTACCAGTATCTCAGGACCGCCATTAAACTTTCCATAAATGACAGTGAGATGCTCGGTTCCGTGACGAAGCTCCTTTACCCGACAGTAGCTAAAATGTATAACACAACGGCGTCCCGTGTTGAAAGGGCAATCAGGCATGCCATTGAGGTTGCCTGGGACAGAGGCGATGTTGACGTTCTTTCCTCCTATTTCGGTTATACCATTCAGTCCCAGAGAGGAAAGCCCACAAATTCTGAGTTTATCGCGATGATCGCGGATAAGCTGAAATTATCCTTAAAAACGACTGCTTAAAATCATCTGAATATGCTGATCCTATATCTTGTGGTACAGAGCGTAATTTTAATGCCTGTTCCACAAGATTTTTTATTGTGCATTTTTGCAGAAATTTAATTCAAAAATTCGTGAAAATTGCACAAGGAAAAAATTTATAAAAAATTTAAAATTTGCCTTGACAACGGTACTTCTATAATATATAATAAGTGAGCTTGTGAAAAAGGGCATTATTATATATATTAATATATACTGCGCTTTATTCACATTTTAAGATATGCGTTGATGTGTGAGGTTGCGTCATAACCCAGGGCGGTAATTCACACGGAGTATGTCCGATTTTAAACCGGGCGAAAATCACCGATAGGTAACTGTGCTGTCAGCGGCTTGCGTACGCTGATATGTGCTTGGAGTCTGTATGCCCGAATGTTGATTCATTCGGCTTTATTTACAGAGAGGGTTGAAACACACGGTAGCGTGGAAACTTATCGGAGCTCGCACCATATTTTTTCAGGAGGAAATAAAATGGCAGCAAGTAAAGTTAAAATTCGAATCAGACTCAAGGGTTATGATCACAGCCTTGTTGATCAGGCCGCTGAGAAGATTGTTGAGACTGCGAAGAGAACAGGCGCGCAGGTAAGCGGACCGATTCCTCTTCCCACAGAAGTTGAAAAAATAACAATCCTCAGAGCTGTTCATAAGTATAAGGACAGCCGTGAGCAATTCGAACAGAGAACACACAAAAGACTCATCGACATTCTCAGACCTTCAAACAAGACTGTTGAGGCTCTGACAAGTCTTGAGCTCCCAGCCGGTGTAGAGATTGAGATCAAGCTCTAATCAAGGCTGAGGTCATGTTGGGGAAACTCAACCAATAACCAAAAGGAGGAAATAAACAATGAAAAAAGGTCTTATCGGTAAAAAGATTGGTATGACCCAGGTCTTTGACGAAAACGGAAAAGTAATTCCCGTTACAGTAGTTGAAGCCGGTCCATGCCCCGTTACACAGATTAAGACAATGGACAACGACGGCTATGAGGCTGTTCAGGTCGGCTTCGGCGATGTTAAGGTATCCCGTGTAAACAAGCCGATGAAAGGTCACTTTGATAAGGCAGACGTTGCTCCGAAAAAAACATTAAAGGAATTCCGTCTCGACAGCATCGAGGGTATTGAGGTTGGCAACATTCTCAAGGCTGACATTTTTGAAGTCGGCGAGACCGTAGATGTTAAGGGAACAAGCAAGGGTCACGGAACTTCAGGCGCCATCAAGCGCTGGAACTTCTCCAGACTCAGAATGTCACACGGTACAGGTCCTAACCACCGTCACGCCGGTTCACTCGGCGCTTGTTCAAGCCCTTCAAGAGTATTCAAGGGCAAGAAAATGGCGGGTCACTACGGATGTGAAACCGTAACCGTTCAGAATCTTAAGGTTGTTAAGGTCGACGCGGAAAACAATCTTATCGCAATCAAGGGTGCAATTCCCGGTCCTAAGGGCGGAATTGTTGTTATCGCTGACGCGGTTAAAGCTTAACGAAAGGAGAGATTAAAATGGCACAGGTTCAGGTTTATAACCAGGAAGGTAAGAAAACTTCAAAATTGGAACTTGCTGATTCCGTTTTCGGTATTGAGCCGAACACATCAGCAATGCATCTTGCAGTTGTTAGCTATCTTGCTAATCAGCGTCAGGGCACACAGTCAACTCTCACTCGTTCAGAAGTAAGCGGTGGCGGTGCAAAGCCCTGGAGACAGAAAGGCACAGGCCGTGCCCGTCAGGGTTCAACACGCAGCCCTCAGTGGACACACGGCGGTATTGCCCTCGGTCCCAAGCCAAGAAAGTATAAGGTAAACCTTAATAAGAAGGTAAAGAGACTCGCTATGAAGTCCGCCCTTTCAAGCAAGGTTGCCGCAGATGAAATGATGGTCATCAACAAGGTGGAGCTTGAGGAAATCAAGACAAAGGCCGTTGTTGAAATGCTCACAAAGCTGAAAACAGCTAAGAAAACACTTATCGTTACAGCAGAAAGCGATGAGAAGATTTACAAAAGCGCTCGCAATATTGAGGGCGTAAAGGTAGTTACGGTAAATACACTTTGTGTTTATGATATTCTCAACTGTGACTCCTTTGTTGTTCTCAAGGACGCAGCCAAGAAGATTGAGGAGGTATATGCGTAATGAAAACTGCTCAGGATATCATCATCAAGCCGATCATCACGGAGGAATCTATGATGGGCATCATGATGAAAAAGTATACCTTCAAGGTTGCAAAAGACGCAAACAAGATAGAGATCGCCAAGGCTGTTGAGGAAGTTTTCCCGGGTACAAAGGTGGCTAAGGTAAACACAATCAACGTTCGCGGTCAGAAGCGTCGTCAGGGTATGAACGTCGGCTACACTCCGTCCTGGAAGAAAGCGATCGTTACCCTTACGGAAGATTCAAAGGAAATTGAATTCTTCAACGATATGATGTAATCACATCCCTATATATAATAAGTATAGCAACATAATGATTTCGGATGATGAGGTATGAAAGGTGCCATCCTTTCGCAAAGTTATCCGGAAAGGAGAAAAAATAATGGCAATTAAAAATTACAAGCCAACCACTCCTTCAAGAAGAAATATGTCAGTAATTGATTATTCTTCCGTTTCAAAGGTTGCTCCTGAAAAATCACTGCTTGAGCCACTCAGCAAAAAATCAGGCCGCAACTCCTACGGAAGAATAACAGTTCGTCATCGTGGTGGCGGTAACAGAAGAAAGTATCGTATTATTGATTTCAAGAGAAACAAGTTTGACGTACCCGCAACGGTTAAGACGATTGAGTACGATCCAAACAGAAGCGCGCACATTGCGCTTATTCAGTACGAGGACGGTGTAAAGAGCTATATTACAGCGCCTGAAGGTCTTAAGGTAGGGGACACGGTTATGTCAGGTCCCAACGCAGACATCATTTCAGGTAACGCGCTGGCTCTTAAGGATATGCCGGTCGGTACCATTGTTCACAATGTAGAGCTTTATCCCGGCAACGGCGCACAGCTTGCCCGTTCCGCAGGAAACAGCGCCCAGCTTATGGCTCTTGAGGGCGCCTACGCGCTCCTCAGACTTCCTTCAGGCGAGCTGAGAAACGTTCCTAAGGATTGTATGGCTACAGTCGGAGTTGTCGGCAATGCGGATCACGCAAACGTAAAGATCGGTAAGGCAGGACGTAAGCGCAATATGGGCTGGAGACCTACCGTCCGCGGTTCTGTAATGAACCCGAATGACCACCCCCACGGCGGTGGTGAAGGTAAGTCACCTATCGGCCGTCCCGGTCCCTGCACACCTTGGGGCAAGCCTGCTCTTGGTTATAAGACACGTAATAAGAAGAAGGCATCCAATAAGTTAATTGTTCGCCGTCGTAACGGTAAATAAGAAGAAAGGAGAAGATTAATATGAGCAGAAGTACTAAAAAAGGACCTTATGTAGAAGCAAGCCTCTTCAAAAAGGTTGAAGCACTGAACGCATCAGGCGACAAGCAGGTTATCAAGACCTGGTCAAGAAGTTCAACAATCTTCCCTGAATTCGTAGGACACACATTTGCTGTTCATGACGGAAGAAAGCACGTTCCTGTATATGTTACAGAGGATATGGTTGGACACAAGCTCGGCGAGTTCGCGCCGACAAGAACATTCAGGGGCCACGCAGGCTCAAAGACATCTAAGTAATCGAAAGGAGAATCATTATGGAAGCAACAGCTAAAGCAACTTACGTCCGTATCTCTCCTCGAAAGGTGCAGATTGTTCTTGATCTTATCAGAAATCAGCCTGCCGACAAGGCGATGGCTATTCTTCAGTACACACCAAAGGCTGCTTGTGAGCCGGTTATGAAGGTTCTTAAATCAGCTATGGCAAACGCTGAGAACAATAACAATATGGACGTATCCAGATTAGTGGTAAGCTACTGCAATGCTACTGCCGGTCCGACTCTCAAGAGAATTCAGGCAAGAGCGCAGGGCAGAGCCTACAGAATCAATAAGAGAACATCACATATCACCATTACCGTTAAGGAAATGGAAGACTAAGCGAGGAGGTAAAGTTAAATGGGACAGAAATGTAATCCGACCGGTTTAAGAATCGGTGTTATCAAGAACTGGGACTCCCGCTGGTATGCAAAGAAGGGTGAATTCGGCGATACGCTTGTTGAAGATTACAAACTTCGTAAGTATCTTCTTGATTCACTTTACGGCGCAGGTGTTCCAAAGGTTGAAATTGAAAGAGACGCCAAGAGAGTAAGAATCAATATCCACTGTGCAAAGCCCGGTATGGTTATCGGCAAGCAGGGTGCTGAGATTGAAAAGCTCAAGGCAATATGCGCCAAGAAGCTGGGCAAGGACACGAATGAAGTGTTCATCAACATTGTTGAAATCAAGCAGCCCGACCTCAATGCGACGCTCGTTTCACAGAGCATCGCACAGCAGCTTGAAAGACGTGTATCTTTCAGAAGAGCGGTTAAAGGCGCAATCAGAAATACAATGAGACTCGGCGCACGCGGTATCAAGATCATGGTATCCGGCAGAATCGGCGGCGCTGAGATTGCCCGTTCGGAGACCTATAAGGAAGGTACAATTCCGCTTCAGACACTCCGTGCGGACATTGATTACGGTTTTGCCGAGGCTAAGACAACTTACGGCAGAATCGGCGTAAAGACCTGGATCTATCAGGGCGAAGTTCTCCATGAATCCCGCAACAGAAGCAGGAGGAGATCAAATCGTAAGGAAGGGGGAAAAAGATAATGCTCTTACCTAAGCGTGTAAAACACAGAAAGCAGCACAGAGGTCGTATGACAGGCGTGGCTACAAGAGGTAACAAGGTAAGCTACGGTGATTACGGTCTTCAGACTACCGAGCCGGCATGGATCACAGCAGCTCAGATCGAGGCTGCCCGTATTGCTATGACACGTTATACAAAGCGTGGCGGTAAAGTATGGATTAAGATTTTCCCCGACAAGCCGATTACGGCAAGACCTGCCGACACCCGTATGGGTAAAGGTAAAGGTAATGTTGACTACTGGGTAGCAGTCGTTAAGCCGGGCAGAGTTATGTTTGAACTCGGCGGCGTTGACGAGGCGACAGCCCGTGAGGCTATGCGTCTTGCGGCAAACAAGCTTCCTGTTAAGTGTAAGTTTGTAAAGAAAGAAGAAGAGGGAGGCGAGCAGTAATGAAAGCATCAGAAATTAAGGCTCTTTCAGCAGAGCAGAGAGCAGCAAAGCTTGCGGAGCTTAAAGAAGAGCTTTTCAACCTGCACTTTCAGCAGGCAATCAACCAGCTCGACAACCCTATGAGAATTAAGGCAGTCAAGAAAGATATCGCTCGCATCAAAACAGTTGAGAGAGAAATCGAACTTGAAAACGCTAATTCTTAAGAAGGAGGTAACTGAATAATGGAAAGAAACCTCAGAAAAACAAAAGTAGGTATTGTAACAAGCGATAAGATGGACAAAACGGTGGTTGTAACGATCAAGGACAGAGTTCGTCACCCGCTTTACAATAAGATTGTAAACCGTACTGTAAAGTACAAGGCACACGACGAAAATAACGAGTGCGGTATCGGTGACAAGGTACTTATTATGGAGTGCCGTCCGTACAGCAAGGATAAGAGATGGCGTGTGGTAAACATTGTCGAGAAAGCTAAATAATCGTTACGATTTACAGCTTTTTGGAATTTAGTCAATATAAAATAATAACTGCAACTTAGCAAAGTGTTATTTTGCAGTACGAAGGAGGAAATTGCTGTGATACAACAGGAAAGTCGTCTTAAAGTTGCTGACAACACAGGCGCTAAAGAGCTTCTTTGCATAAGAGTTCTGGGCGGTTCAGGCAGAAGATATGCAAATATCGGCGATGTAATCGTAGCCAGCGTTAAGAAAGCGGCTCCCGGCGGTGTTGTTAAGAAGGGCGAAGTTGTTAAAGCAGTCATCGTTCGTACAACTAAAGGTGTACGTCGTGACGACGGACAGTATATTCGTTTTGACGAAAATGCTGCCGTAATTATAAGAGAGGATAAAACTCCTCGTGGCACTCGTATTTTCGGACCGGTAGCTCGTGAGCTCCGTGAAAAGGATTATATGAAGATCCTTTCACTCGCTCCGGAAGTACTTTAATTGGAGGGCGAAAATATGAGTAAAATGTTTGTTAAGACCGGTGATACCGTTGTGGTACGCAGCGGTAAGTCAAAGGGCGTTAAGGGCGAGGTTATCGCCGTAAGTCCGAAAGAGGGCAAGGTCATCGTTAAAAAGGTAAACGTGGTTACAAAGCACGTTAAGCCTCGTAAGATGGGCGAAGCCGGCGGACTTGTTGAGGTTGAGTCAGCTCTTTACGCTTCAAAGGTACAGTTGGTATGTCCCAAATGCGGCGAGGCAACTCGCGTGGGCCGCAAGGACGGAAAGCGCGTTTGCAAAAAATGCGGTAATGAATTTTAAGTAAGGGAGGAACATAACAATGGCAGCAGTATTAAAAGAAACCTATAAAAATGATATTGCACCGGCATTGATGAAGAAATTCGGTTACAAGTCTGTTATGCAAATCCCAAAGCTTGACAAGATTGTTATCAATGTTGGTTGCGGTGAAGCACGTGAAAATTCAAAGGTTGTGGACGCGATTATCAACGACCTTCAGACCATTACGGGTCAGAGACCTGTAGTCTGCCGCGCAAAGAAATCCGTAGCGAACTTTAAGCTCCGTGAGGGTATGCCCATCGGTGTAAAGGTTACGCTGCGCGGTGACAGAATGTATGAATTCCTTGAGAGATTTTTCAATCTCGCGCTTCCGAGAGTTCGTGACTTCAGAGGAATCAATCCAAACTCGTTTGACGGCCGCGGCAACTATGCCATGGGCGTTAAGGAGCAGTTAATTTTCCCTGAAATTGATTATGACAAGATTGATGCCGTACGCGGTATGGACATCATTATGGTAACAACTGCAAACACTGACGAAGAGGCCCGTGAACTTCTCAGATTGATGGGCGCTCCGTTTGCAGAGTAAGGAGGGATTATCGTGGCAAAAACATCTATGAAAGTTAAGGCAGCCAAGCCTGCGAAGTATTCAACAAGACAGTATAACAGATGCAAAATCTGCGGTAGACCTCACGCTTATCTTCGTAAGTACGGTGTATGCAGAATCTGCTTCAGAGAGCTTGCTCACAAGGGCGAGATTCCCGGAGTAAAGAAGTCATCTTGGTAAGAACTGAGAATTGCTAATCTAACAAGGAGGAATTATCAATGCACATTACAGATCCAATCGCTGATATGCTTACCAGAATCCGTAATGCAAATTCAGCAAAGCATGATACAGTAGATATTCCTGCGTCAAACATGAAGAAGGCAATCGCTCAGATTCTTGTTGATGAAGGATATATCAAAAGCTATAAAGTAATCGAGGACGGTAAACAGGGTGTTATTCGCGTAACACTCAAGTACGGCGAGGGCAAGAGTCAGGTTATCACCGGCCTTCGCAGAGTATCCAAGCCGGGTCTTCGTATCTATTCAAACGTAGAGGATATGCCCAAGGTTATGAAGGGACTCGGTGTTGCGATCGTTTCCACTTCAAAGGGCGTTATGACAGACAGAGAAGCCCGCAAACAGAATGTGGGCGGCGAAATTTTGGCATTCATTTGGTAAGGAGGTGCAGTCAGGATGTCACGTATCGGTTTAAAACCCATTACAATTCCTGCCGGCGTTGATGTAAATATCAATGCCAACACTGTTACCGTAAAAGGACCTAACGGAACTCTTACAATGGATGCGCATCCAAATATGGATATCAGTGTTGAGGGCAGTGAAATCATCGTTAAAAGACCTAACGATCAGAAAGAAAACAGATCTCTTCACGGCCTTACCCGATCACTTGTTGCCAATATGGTAACCGGTGTAACGGAAGGCTTTAAGAAAACATTAGAGGTAAACGGTGTAGGTTACCGTGTTCAGCTTCAGGGCAACAAGCTCGTAATGAATCTCGGTTTCTCACATCAGGTTACAATGGAAGCTCCTGAGGGCATTAAGATTGAATGCCCGTCGGCAACATCGATTGTGATCAGCGGCGCCGACAAGCAGAAGGTTGGTCAGTTCGCAGCTCAGGTTCGCGAAAAGAGACCGCCGGAGCCGTATAAGGGCAAGGGTATCAAGTACTCAGACGAGCATATCCGTCGTAAAGAAGGAAAAGCAGGTAAGAAATAAGGGAAGGAGTGAAATACAATGGTTTCAAGACAGGATGCCAATAAGGCAAGAAAAAAGCGCCACACAAGAGTGCGCGGTAAGATCAGCGGTACTGCTGAATGTCCAAGACTTAACGTATATCGCTCTCTCAGCAATATTTACGTGCAGTTGATTGACGACGTTGCAGGCGCTACAATCGCTTCAGCGTCAACAGTTGAAAAGGACTTTAAAGAGTACGGCGGTAATGTAGATGCAGCAAAGGCTGTAGGTAAGACAATAGCAGAAAGAGCCAAGGCAAAGGGTATTGAGAAGTGCGTTTTTGACCGCGGCGGTTACGTTTATCACGGACGTGTGGCAGCAGTTGCCGACGGCGCTCGTGAGGGCGGACTTAAGTTCTAACGAAGGAGGTAAATTTTTATGGCAAAGATTGACGTATCTTCAATGGAGCTTGAAGAAAGAGTAGTAACAATTAACCGTGTATCAAAAACCGTAAAGGGTGGTAGAATATTCAAATTCTCAGCTCTTGTAGTTGTTGGCGACGGTAACGGTCTTGTAGGTTTCGGTATCGGTAAATCCGGTGAAGTTCCGGACGCTATCCGTAAAGGAATTGAAGACGCTAAAAAGAATGTAATCAAGGTCGCTCTTAAGGGAACAACGATTCCCCATGAAATCAAGGGAAAATACGGCGCCGGAGAAGTGCTGCTTATGCCCGCTCCGAAAGGTACCGGAGTTATCGCAGGCGGCCCTGTCCGTGCCGTTGTTGAGACAGTCGGCATTAAGGATGTAAGAACAAAGGCTATCCGTTCTAACAATCCCTGCAATGTTGTAAGAGCGACAATCAATGGTTTAAGCAAGCTCAGAACTGCCGACGAGGTTGCGGCGGTCCGCGGCAAATCAACCAAGGATATTTTAGGTTAAGGAGGGTGGAAACATGGCAGATATTAAAATCAAGCTCACCAAGAGCTTAATCGGCAGCAAAGCGGATCAGATTGCCACCGCCCACTCACTTGGTCTTCGCAAAATAGGAAATGTAACAGTTCAGCCTGACAATGCTCAGACAAGAGGTAAGCTTGTAAAGATTGCTCATCTTGTAACTGTTATAGATGAATAAGGGGAGGTGCAGATATGAAATTACATGAACTTTCTCCTGCGCAGGGCTCCAAGAAGAGCGTAAAGAGAATCGGCAGAGGCACTGCTTCAGGACAGGGCAAAACTGCCGGTAAAGGCCAGAAGGGACAGAAATCCCGTTCAGGCTACAGCAGACGTTTCGGTTTTGAAGGCGGTCAGATGCCCCTTCAGAGACGTGTGCCAAAGAGAGGTTTCAACAATATTTTTGCAACGGAGTATGCAATTGTAAATCTTTCAACTCTTAACGACAGATTTGAGGACGGCGCCACCGTTGACGCCCAGGCTCTTATCGACGCGGGTGTTATTAAAAAAGCACTTGACGGTGTTAAGATTCTCGGTAAAGGCGAAATCACTAAGGCGATTACTGTAAAGGTAACAGCTATTAGTGAAGCAGCAAAGACAAAGATTGAGGCTGCAGGCGGTAAGGTGGAGGTGCTCTAAATGATCAAAACCATCATAAATGCCTGGAAAGTAGCAGATATTCGTAAAAAGATTCTGTTTACGGCATTTATTATCCTTGTATTCAGGATTGGTTCATTCATTCCGGTGCCTTTCCTTGACATTGTTGATGAAATTGATGTCGGAAAAGGAAACACAATACTCACATATTTAAGTTTGATGACCGGCAGCGCGTTCACATACGGAACGATTTTCGCTATGTCCATCACACCTTATATTAACGCTTCAATCATTATGCAGCTTCTTGCTGTCGCGATTCCCGCGCTGGAAAGGCTGCAAAAAGAAGGCGAAGAGGGAAGAAAGAAGATTGCTTCCATTACACGTTTTGTAACGGTTGCATTGGGCTTGCTTCAGTCCCTTGCATATTTCTTCTATCTCCGCGCCAATAATTATCTTATGACGGATGTAAACGGTGAAGCCTTTACAGGTTTCGACGCTGTGTTCCAGGCGGTAGTTATCATTCTTGTGCTTACCGCAGGTACGGCTGTTATTATGTGGCTGGGTGAACAGATCACGATCAGCGGAATCGGAAACGGTATTTCCATTATCCTTTTCGCCGGTATCATATCGCGTTTCCCGACTTTAATTGAACAGCTGTTCCAGTATCTTGACACAGGCAGACTTGTTTACAGAATTCTTGTTCCGGTTGTATGCGTACTCTTTGTTTTGATGATTGCGTATATTGTGTTTATGGACAATTCGGAAAGAAGACTGCCAATCACATACGCAAAGCGTGTTGTAGGCAGAAAGCAGATGGGCGGACAGTCAACACATATGCCGATTAAGGTCAATATGAGCGGCGTTCTTCCGGTTATCTTTGCTTCTTCAATCCTTTCACTTCCAGGAACAGTACAGATGTTTATTTCGGAAAGCAAGTATGAAGGCACTTTCTGGGAGAGCTTTTTCAACGCTTTCACGGGTGACTCCTGGTGGTACGCGTTAATGTACTTCCTGCTTATTATTTTCTTTGCGTATTTCTACAGTACGATTCAGTACAATCCGATTGAAATGGCAAACAACCTCCGTAAAAATAACGGAGCTATACCGGGTATCAGACCTGGAAGACCAACTTCTGATTATATTTTCAAAGTGCTTTCCAGACTTACCCTTATCGGCGCGTTAATGCTTTCTGTAATCGCATTATTCCCGATAGTTTATTCACTGATCTGTGACATGGCGATCCCGCCGCTTACCGAAGGCGGAGACGACGGCGGAATGACGATCTCTCTGGGCGGTACATCACTCATCATTATGTGCGGTGTTGCGCTTGAAACTGTACGTCAGCTTGAATCACAGATGATGATGCGTCACTACAAAGGCTTCCTTGATTAATTTTTAGGAGTGGTATTATGAAACTTATTCTTCTCGGCGCTCCTGGTGCCGGCAAAGGCACACAAGCGGAAAAGATTGTTGACAAATACGGTATCCCGGCAATCTCAACAGGTAATATTCTTCGTGCGGCCGTAAAGGACGGTACGGAGATGGGAATGAAGGCAAAGACGTTTATGGACGCCGGTCAGCTTGTTCCTGATGAGGTTGTAATCGGTATAATCAAGGACAGACTTAAGCAGGACGACTGTAAAAACGGTTTCATTCTCGATGGTTTCCCAAGAACGATTCCTCAGGCGCAGGCGCTCGAGGACGCGGGAATCGAGATTGATAAAGTTGTAGATATTGAGGTTTCAGACGAAGCCATAACAAAAAGAATGAGCGGTCGCCGTGTTTGTGCGAAATGCGCGAATTCCTATCACCTGGAATATAAAAAACCAAAGGTTGACGGTGTTTGCGATTCCTGCGGCGGCGAGCTTATTCAGCGAAAAGACGATGCTCCCGAAACCGTGCAGGCAAGGCTTGCCGAATATCACGAAATGACTGAGCCGCTGAAAGATTTTTATAAGAAGCTCGGAAAACTCGTGGTAGTTCAGGGGCAGGAAGAGGTTGCGGATACAACCGCGCTTGTTTTCGCAGCATTGGAGGATTAACATGATAGTGCTTAAAAGCAGCCGCGAGCTGGAACTTATGAAGGAAGTTTGTCAGATATCTGCTGAAGCATTAATGGTAGCAGGCGAGGCTGTAAGGCCGGGCGTTTCCACCAAGGAGATTGACGAGGTTGCCTACAGGTTTATAAAAAAACACGGAGCCACTCCCAATTTTCTTAACTACGGGGGATTTCCTGCTACCGCATGTATATCTATAAATGATGAAGTGATCCACGGTATCCCCAGCGCTGACCGTATCATCCATGAGGGTGACATTGTCAGTATAGATCTGGGAGCCGCAAAAAACGGTTATAACGGCGATAATGCTGCTACTTTTGCTGCAGGGACTTGCTCTCCCGAGGCAAAGCGGCTGATGGATACGACCCGTGAGAGCCTTTATAAAGGCATTGAACAGGCTGTTCCAGGCAACAGGATCGGCGATATTTCCAATGCGGTGCAGACCTATTGCGAGGAACGCGGATACGGCGTTGTGAGAGATTATGTAGGCCACGGCGTCGGAACGAAACTTCATGAAGAGCCAAGCGTACCAAACTTCGGTCACGCAGGTCGTGGTATCAGACTGTTACCCGGAATGACATTGGCAATTGAACCAATGATAAATCTGGGAACCTATAAGGTTAAACAACTTTCAGACGGCTGGACAGTAAAGACAGCGGACGGCAAGCTATCTGCTCATTTTGAACATACGATTGCCGTTACATCAAATGGTCCGGTAATTCTGACAAAAGTCTGAAGTTAAAGTCAATTGCTGGCGATTACGCCGGAATGTGATTCCAGTTAATTTAATAGAAACATCAATCGTAGTGAATTATTTTAGCGAGGTATAAGATGTCTAAGTCAGATATGATAGAAGTTGAAGGTACCGTTGTTGAGGTTTTACCTAACACAACCTTTAAGGTAACGCTTCAGAATGGCCACATGATTACTGCCCACATCAGCGGAAGGCTGAGGATGAACAATATCCGTATTCTTCCGGGAGACAGGGTAACGATTGAAATGTCACCGTATGACCTTACCAAAGGTCGTATTATATGGCGTTCCAAGTAAATTATTTAGGAGGATATTCAAAATGAAAGTCAGACCTTCTGTAAAGAAAATTTGTGAAAAATGCAAAGTTATTAAGCGTAACGGAAAAGTAATGGTTATCTGTGAAAATCCAAAGCATAAACAGCGTCAGGGCTAAACCTGAACTAACAATCGGAGGTAAACAGTAAAATGGCACGTATTTCAGGTGTTGACTTACCTAATGACAAGAGAGTAGAAATCGGCCTTACCTATATTTACGGTATCGGTCTTACTACCTCTAAAAAAGTTATTGAAGCAACAGGTATCAATCCGGACACCCGTTGCAGAGATTTAACAGAAGACGATGTTAAAAAGCTCAGTGATTATATTACCAATCATCTTACTGTAGAAGGTGACCTTCGCAGAGATACGGCTTTTGACATTAAAAGACTTATCGAAATTGGCTGCTATCGCGGCGTGAGACACAGAAAGGGTCTGCCGGTAAGAGGTCAGACTTCCAAAAACAACGCCCGTACACGCAAAGGTCCGAAGAAGACGATAGCAAATAAGAAGAAATAAGTAGGAGGAAACAAACAGTATGGCTACTAAAAAGACCACAGGCTCACGCAAGCGCCGTGAGAAGAAAAATATTGAGCGTGGTGCTGCCCATATTCAATCAACCTTCAACAATACGATCGTAACAATTACCGATATTAACGGCAACGCTGTTTCATGGGCATCAGCCGGTGAGATGGGATTCCGTGGTTCAAGAAAGTCTACTCCTTTCGCTGCGGCAACAGCTGCTGAGGCAGCCGCTAAAACAGCGATTGACTGCGGAATGAAGACTGTTGAAGTTTACGTTAAGGGCCCGGGCTCAGGACGTGAATCGGCAATCAGAGCCCTTCAGACAGCAGGTCTGGATGTAAGTCTTATTAAAGATGTTACTCCTATTCCGCACAATGGCTGCCGTCCACCAAAAAGACGTCGCGTATAGTATAAACTTGGAGGTAACTTGATATGGCAAGATATACAGGACCTGCTTGTAAGCTTTGTCGCCGTGAGGGCAAAAAGCTTTTCCTTAAGGGTGACAGATGCTATACAAGCAAATGTGCAATTGACCGTCGTTCCTATGCGCCCGGTCAGCACGGTCAGAACAGAAAGAAGACTTCTGAATATGGTCTTCAGCTTCGTGCAAAACAGTCCGCTCGCCGCTATTACGGCATTAACGAGGGACAGTTCCACAAATATTTTCTTATGGCTGAGCGCAAGGCTGGCGTAACAGGTTCCAACCTTCTCCAGATTTGTGAAAGCCGTTTGGACAATGTTGTTTATACAGCAGGTTTTGCAAGCTCAAGAGCACAGGCTCGCCAGCTTGTAAATCACGCTCATTTCACAGTAAACGGTTCTAAGGTTGATATTCCTTCATATCTCCTTAAAGCAGGCGATGTAGTTGCCGTTAAAGAAAAGAGCAGAGGCACTGATGAGTTCAAGACCCTTGTTGAGTCCAACGCGTCACGTCCTGTTCCTCAGTGGATTGATGTTAACAAGGACGCAATGGAAGCGAAGATTGTTAAACTCCCTGAGAGAGATGAAATAGCAACACCTGTTGAAGAGCATTTGATCGTTGAGTTCTACTCTAAGTAATAGCTTAGACGCTGTTATTTAGTGAAAACAAAATACAACATTTTAGGAGGCTTTTAAATGATCGAAATTGATAAGCCTAAAATCGAGATTGTAGACGTGTCTACTATCGGAAGCCGCAGTACCGGCAGATTTATTGTCGAGCCGCTTGAAAGAGGTTTCGGCACAACGCTCGGTAACAGCATGAGAAGAGTTCTTCTTTCTTCTCTTCCCGGTTATGCGATCACTTCCGTAAAGATTGATGGGGTTTTACACGAATTTTCAACTATCCCACATGTAAAGGAAGACGTGACGGAGATCGTTCTTAATCTTAAAAACGTCATTCTCAAAATCCATGACGAGAATCCCAAGACCCTTTACATTGATGTTTCCGGCGCCGGTGAAATCACCGCAGGGGATATCAAGCACGATGCAGATGTTGAGATTCTGAATCCGGACCTTCATATCGCTTATCTTGATGAAGGTGCACATGTAGTTATGGAGCTTACCGCGGATAACGGCAGAGGTTATGTTCCCTGCGACCGTAACAAACAGCTTATGGATTTACCGATAGGCACAATAGCAATAGACTCCATTTATACACCTGTTCTTAAGGTAAACTACACTGTTGAAAACACCCGTGTAGGTCAGCAGACCGACCTTGACAAGCTCATTCTCGACATTGAGACAGACGGTACCATCCCGGCTGACGAGGCGGCTTCGCTTGCTGCCAAGATTCTCAATGACCATCTTATGCTCTTTGTTGATCTTTCTGAGGAAATCGGAAATCAGGACATTATGGTTGAAAAAGACGATGACAGTAAAGAAAAAGTCCTTGAGATGACGATTGAGGAACTTGATCTTTCCGTACGTTCGTTCAACTGTCTTAAGAGAGCAGGCATTAATACCGTAGAAGATTTGATCGGTAAATCAGAAGAAGATATGATGAAAGTCAGAAACCTCGGCCGCAAGTCCCTTGACGAAGTTGTCGCCAAGCTTGCGTCGCTCGGTTTCGGACTCAGTAAGGAAGAGGACTAAAGGAGGGAATTTCAATGCCAGGTAGCAGAAAGCTGGGCCGCCCCACTGATCACAGAAAGGCTATGCTCAGAGGTATGGTTACTTATCTTTTGGAAAACGGCAAGATTGAAACTACCGTTACAAGAGCAAAGGAAGTTCGTGCAATGGCTGAGAAGATGATCACTCTCGGCAAAAACGATACTCTCCATTCAAGAAGACAGGTTCTTTCTTATGTAACTAAGGAAGACGTGGCAAAGAAGCTTTTTGATGAGGTTGCTCCAAAATATAATGAGAGAAACGGCGGTTATTGCCGTATTGTCAAAACAGGCCCGCGCCGCGGCGACGCAGCCGAAATGTGCATTATCGAGCTTGTTTAAGATCATACCAAATCAATATGTATAACGAAAGGGACAGTCATTGACTGTCCCTTTTCAAATAAGGTAATGTAAGAGAATTTTTAAGTCTACGCTGCGTAGATATTTTGCAGATATAAGAAACTCTACGTTCCGTGAGTGTTTATTAAGATACTCATTACCTACAATAAAGAAAAAAGGAGGTCGGAACAAATGGATCAAATCCGAATCGGAAAATTCATAGCCGAGTCAAGAAAAGCAAGGAACCTTACCCAAAGGCAGCTTGCCGACGTACTCTCCATTAGTGACAAAACCATTTCAAAATGGGAATGCGGAAAAGGACTTCCCGAAGTTTCTCTCATGTTACCATTGTGCGCGGCATTAGATATTACGGTCAACGATTTGCTTTCCGGTGAAAAGGTTTCCTCAACGGATTATCCAATGAAAGCGGAAGAAAACATGATAAACCTGATGAAAGAAAATGAAGAAAACAGGAAAAGAATAATGCTGTCCATTATTACCGGCGTAATCACCATTATTGCCGTATGCGCCCTTATTGTCATCGCGTCCTTTTTTGACTTGCCTGCAATCGTACGGATTATATTGATTGTGTTTTCAGTTGTCGTGGCGGCAACGGGTATAGCGGCTGCCGTCATGCTGGATATTAAAGCCGGTTATTTTGAATGTTCATATTGTAAGGAATTTTTTGTCCCAAGTATGGACGAATATGTAAAAGGCTATCACACGTTTACAAAACGCAGATTGACCTGCCCCAAGTGTGGAAAAACAGGAATGTGCAAACACCATGTCACAAGATAAATACGATTGTCGGAAATAGCAAAGCCGGCTGAAAATGTAAAAAAACAAGAACAGGAAACACCTGTTCTTGTTTTGGTTCTAATCAATCAGATCCGCTATCTTATATTTTTTAAAGCATATGTAAGAGCTTGGCTGGGATTCATACAGCACGCCGATATATTCATCGTCTATCTGCGTTAAGCAGGAGTAAGCGAAAAAGCCTTTGTTGATCTCCACCTCTGCGTACCAGTTGATGCCTACGGTCTGTCCCTTGACTTTATTAAATCTGCCAATGGTGATTACGCCGTTGGCTCTTTTCTTTTCAGACGCGTGGGAGCAGAAAACATAATTGCCTATGTTGATTACACTTTTCTGACACTTGGGCGCGTAGAGCGAGGTGGGCTTTGCCTTTATCCAGTGCTTGCCGCTGTCATGAGAAATGGAAAGCGGTGTTTTTCCGTATCGTTTTTGACGTCCGAGTCCGAGTACGGTGCCGTCCGGCGCCTGAACTGCCTGCCATTCGTCCATGTTGCAGGAATAGGGCTGCTGCGTCATTCTGTGCCAGGTTTCGCCGTTGTCCACGCTGTATATGGACACGGTTTCCTTGCGGTCAACGTAAAGGGGCATAATGATCCTTCCGTCCTGCGTAGTCAGACCTACGCCCGGCGCCACACCGATAAAGGTACCGTCGGATTTTATAAGGAAATCGCCGGTAATATCCACCGGATCGGACCAGGTCTTTCCGTTGTCACTGCTCCGGAGCATAAAAACGTAATTGCGTTTGGGCGCCTTGAGCGGCGCGCCGAAGGTGGTTACGGCGTCCGCCTCATTTTTTCCTGTCTTACCGTTAAGATAGATATTACCCACATATTCGTCGCCTTTGTAGAGGGAGCCTTTCCAGTCGGCTACTCTGTATTCTGTTTCATTGTAATGGTTATCAAGCACTACGCCGTTTTCAATGACCAGATAAAATTTCCCGTCACGGTCATAAATAACAGGATACATTTTATTTTTGTACATGGAATAGGGTATCTTTTTCTTATCAAGCAGACGCTTATTGTGCAGTCCCTTGCACTCGGGATAGAAATCCACAAGCATGATCACGTCGCCGTTTGGCGCTATCGCCATGCAGGGGTCAATAAAAAAAGCAGAGGCGTAGCAGTCATCCGTCAGCCTGGTTTCCCTTGCAGGTGGAGCGGCAATGGTCCTTATATCCGACCAGGTCTCGCCGCCGTCCTCGCTGGTGCGTATGGCAAGCTCAATGAATCCCCAGTCCGCGCCGCAGGACTGCTTGTCAATGGCGGCGATGAGCGTATCGCCGGCTTTGATCAAACTGGGAATACGAAAGGCGGTGCCGCCGTTTGATTCGTTACTTTGCTCAATCAGATCCTTTGAAAGAAACAGCTCATTATTGCCGCAGAAAATCAGTTTTTCATTTTCCATAATTTTAACCCCCGCAGGATGTATCTCCTGTTCATTATATTCATAACAAATTCATAATAGCATAGACTTTGCTTTTTTAAAAGCTATTTTTCCAAAACACTTGAAAAAAAGCTGCCAAAAAGGTACAATAAAAAAGAAATATATTGAAAAGGAGGAACAAAATGCTCTGGACACTTAAAAAATGCTGGTATCGTATTTACCAAAAAGTTTTTAAGCTTGCGATGTGCTTTATGGACTGGTCCGAGCCTGAGCTCCTGGAGGGCGCCGGCAGCATACTGAAGCTTCCCGAGTTCATTAAGGGCAAGGGTATCAGCAAGATACTTGTTGTTACCGATAAAGGATTGATGAACCTGCATCTCCTTGACCCCTTGTTTGAAAAGCTTACTGAAGTGGGAATCGAGTATGTTGTTTTTGACGGAGTACAGCCAAATCCTACAATCCCCAACATTGAGGATTGTAAGGATATGTACGTAAAAAACGGCTGTCAGGGTATCGTGGCGTTCGGCGGCGGCTCACCTATGGAC
>JAGHJI010000027.1 GCA_017886765.1 Eubacterium sp. | reverse complement strand
CGCATATACCGTTCCAAGCGCACAAGCGGATCGCTTTTGTCCACCGATGAGGCATATATCGAATAGCCTCCCATACCGGGCTGAAACGCTTTATTGTTGCTGCCGATCATATAAGTCCGTGCCGCTAAAGGATACTTTTTATCAAAGCTGTCCTCGGTAAAGGTGACATATCCGGCTAAATGCCTGCCCTCGTTTTCAGCCTGTCTGAACAGGGATTTAAGCTCGGAATAGGACATATCCCTTTCGTAAATTTCCGTCTTTTGTATCACTCGGTTGAGCGTATGACCGTCCTTTACACCGGTTCGGTTATACAGTATCTCAACCTCATCATCGGGAAATTCGATACTGTCATACTCATCGCCGACGGTGTTTTTGATTGCCTGTTCGTTCACTTCAAGATGCGTGATTTTCGGTTTCCGGTTTGGCTCAACGAGCAGGGCATAGACTTTGTTTTGACTGTTCATTTTGTGACCTCCTTATATATTTAAAAGGGCGCTTTAACCCTTTTTGGATAAGCAAAAAGTCATTGACATCCTTTCCGTACTTAACGGGTTTGTCAATGACTTTTATATCTTTCGGCAGTATGATCTTTAATGCTTTTGCGGCGAGCCTTCCCGGTTCATCGTTATCAAGATGAAGGAATATTGTGTCTGTCTGGGGGTGTTCCTGCAAATATTTTGCAAGGGCAATCGGTACTTTGCTGTCCTCTATTTGCTCTTTCGGCTGATACACACCCGACAAGGAAAGCAGCGTATGATCCTGCCAGTTTTTGTTTTGCAGTTTGAGCAGAGCGGCATAAGACAAGGCGTCTATGGCGCACTCAAACAGGTGTATCTCTTGCTTTTCGCCGCCAACCAGCCGGAAAGAATATTCCTTTGAACTGCCTGTGCAGTCGCCCATAATCCTGCTTTCATTCAGCGAACGATATGCCGCATACTTCGCTTTACCTAACGGATCATAGCCGACAAAGATGGCGTTTTTGAACACTTTTCCTGTCTTTGTGCTCTTATATATTCCCTCATAAACAAGATCATTTTGAATGCAGTATTCCACGATATCCCCGTCAATTCCTCTGTTCTTTTGAAGATAAAACGCAAGGCGGCTGTTGTCTTCAGCCTTTTCGGGAAGTATGAGTTTTCTTGCTTTCGGTACGGTCAGCGGCTTTTGATAGATCGGCTTTCGTGCAGCCGTTTTATTCACCAAAACCTCCACCGCATCGGTGAAATCCATACCCCTTACCTTAACAAGAAAGTCAAGTGCCGACCTGCCGCCGATCCCTCTCGACCACCAAAACCATAAGCCGTTTGAGATCTTTAAGCTGTCGTGTTCTCTTGTTGAATATATACGCTCATTGATCTTAACAAGCTCTCCAGGCTCATAGTTTTGCAGATAAGTGAGCAGGTCGATCTGCTTTATTTCTGCAATGAGTTCCCTTGGGTAGTATGCCATATTATCGTCTCCTTTTTGGAAATATAAAAGCCGAGAAATTTTTAAATTTCTCGGCAAATGTTGTCTTACAACTGTTATTCCATCATAAAGGTCTATTTTACTATTCGAAGTATTAGCAGAATATAATCATGCTGAATTGTTTTGTCTTTGCTTTATAATCTCAAATGTTGTTCTTAAGATCACAGTAGGATAAAGATGAAATTCCAATAATAAATATAAAGAAAATATTTTTATACCTTGATTTGGTTATGTTATATGTTGATGCTTTTATAATCACAAAACCGAAATAGCTAAAAAAGCCGTTCAGTAGTATGTATGATTTATAAAAAATTGGTAGCGTTAATTGAGTTTGTGAAATTAAGTGAGCACGTAAGTATTCGTTGAGAAAGCACATCAATTCCTTTTGCCGACTTTAGTTTTACATCTACATCCAACAAAATTTGTGAAATAAAAATCAAACTTAATGAAAGAGCTTCCCCATGATTTTTACTTTGTGCCTCTAAATAAAACATTTTCGCAAGCGTTAGATTTAAGCTTTTTTCTACAGGTTGTACTTTACGTGTTATCTCAGACAACTTTTCTATCAAAGGGGAAAACTCCTGTCTATATGCATCATACTTTGAATCAGAAACAAGGAAACTCAAAAACAATCTTATTGTTTCTTTTTTTAGTTCATCATTATCTGAAAAATAATTTTCAGCATATAGACAGAATTGGAAGAAGGGGTTCAAATATACATTCTGAAACTGATCCCATATGGCAGAATTCATAGAGTTTTCAATATAGAAGTCCAAATCATCATTTGGAGCATCTATATTTTTATAGCTGAAATAATCTTTATTATGTTGGCATATTAGTTCTTGAATAGAATCGCTTTTATCTGCCCGAGAACATACATTAGACAATTCCAAAAAAGACTTGCCCATAAACAAAACATAATCTACGGTCATACAATTACAACTTTTAATCTTATTATAAGCACATTTATACTGATGTTTATAAAACAGATTTTTTTTAAAAAATTTCAAAATAAATTCGCAATTTTCTTTGTTTAAACTAAAACGATTTTCCTCTTCCATGTGTTTCCTCTGAGTTTTTACTTTTAATCTTTTGCGCTTATAACTTCACGTAACATTTGTTTAAATAAGTCTAACTTATCATTTTTTATATTAACCAAATGCTGTACACCAAAATAACTAGATCGCAAATCAAAAGGAGCGTTTTGTATAATGAATTTTATAGAGTTTATTTCGTCTTGGCTAAAATATTCTTTGTTTTTAACTAACTGATTGCAAAATTTGTCTTTGATTTCGTCTTTTTGAACATCATCATAGTGCATATCAATGTAGCTTAAAACCATAAAAATTGAACGCAAATATTTGGTCACAATGTCAGAAAATAAATGGTAAGATTGTTCGCCCGGTTTGATATGTGTCCCAACAATATTTCCTTCTTCTCGAACAACATGTGAGGCAATTCCATTATCTAAAATATACAATAAAAATGCAAATAAATTTTTTTGTGTAGATACATCAAGGTGTGTATAAAAAATAGAGGTAGGTAATGGATTAAAACGATTGGGATCAACATAATCTGCATTTTCTTTTTCTTCATTTTCACCAACCAAATAAAAGAACTCTTTTATTTCTGTGTTATTAGAAATTTGGCAAAATTTATTATTTAAGGTTTCATACATAATTGTATTAACATAATAATTTTTGTCAACAAACGAAATCTTTTTATATTCTCGAGAAATTACATCAAATACATTATTCACAACATTGTTTTTTATGATGGAGATAAAGTTGTCAACAAAACTTTTATCAATCTCTTTTGTTTCGCAAATAGAAATTTCAGAGCCAAAAAGTTCTAAAAACATCATAAATGATAGAACTACGGAAAGGGCTTTATAGATATCGGAAGCGCATTGTATTACTTTTAATTCACTAGGTAAGCCTTTTCTCCAAATTAAATTCCAAATCTTTTTAATATTAGATGACCCGAAATCTTCAAGTTCTAAATATGGAATAATTTTTATTGTTTCAGTATCATTTATTTTTGCTTTATAAACACGTAAAAAAGAATACTTAATAAAAGAATATTGATCGTATTTCTTAAAATAAAAGTATTGAGGTTCATTGCCATTATTATATGTTTCATGTCCAATCTCAAGTGAAAAATCGGATATAATTTTCGATAAATATTCATTATTATTCAGCACTGTATTTAAATTTTGCAACTTTACTTTATATCCATAAATATAAGAAATATATAATTGCCCCATATCATGAAGATAGCGAACGAAATCATTAGAGTCCTTCCGCCATTCCCAAGAATCCTTATAAATAACAACATCATATTGATTTTTTGTTTTAATAAGATACTGATCCGGAAATTCAGAATTCCTTATCAAAACTAATGTAGATATTTTTTTAGGACAATAATGGCTAATTTTATGATACAATGCTGTGGCAGACTTTCCATGTATCATTATATCATCAATAAGCAAAACTATTTTGTCTTTGAATGAATTACCTATTATGTCAATTTTTTGACTGGAAACAATTTTGCCACAAATAATATCTACAATCTGCTGTTTAGATTTATAAGAATCCATAAATTTATCATCTTGCATCAATGCATAAAATAAGCAGAAACAGCGTCTAGTGGTAAGTACAACATAATCATAACTATCTTGATTTTGTTCGAATTTTTTTATAAGATAATCAAAAAATTCATGCAACCATTTTTTATCAAAATTTTTTCTTTCTACCGAATTCATTGCTAATATCTACTTTCTAAAAAATTATTTCAAAACTCTAAAACAGTTTTTGCTATTTTAAAATCTTTTTTTGCACTATCTTTCTTTAAATGAATTTGAACTGTAAACGAATCACCTTTAGATAGCATATGTTTTGGTGAGATGATTGCAAGCCTTAGTTTTAAACGATATTCATCTTCGTTCTTTGTTAAAAACAAACCTGGTTCACAAAGATGTTTTAATTTATCTGCATTATCCGCTTTGTCCTCTAAAATATATATTGAAATTACGGTTCGGCAATCTTTTGATTGAACCGCAGTTTCATTACATATTGACATTCCAACCTTATCATATACTATTTGCTCATCATTTTTATTGTTCAAATGCACATTTTCATCTGAAAAGTGTTTCTTGATTTTTTGTAAAAGATTTGTTTTGTTATGCGTCTTTTTTCTTTCGCTATACAAATAACCTTCTCTGCTTATTTCAACTTCTTCAATTTTATAAATTATCTGGGGATTTAGGATACTCGTCATATGAAAAGTCAATTTAAATATATTGAATAATTGACTTTTGTTAAGTGCCTTACTGTAATTTATAATGTTAAAACTTGCATTATATTCAAATAAATCCATCTTGACCGCAGTCTTATTTTTTTCGTCAAACGGGGAAAAAATACATTCTGCTTTAAAATCACTATCCAAATCTTGAAATCCCAAATTCTCACAAAATTCAAACTCTTCTTTTTCTGCTTGAGAACGAGAAATTGAGATAGCTGCTATTGCCGTGATAGTTGATATTGTACCTAATATTAAGTCTATCAAAGGTGTATCGCTGTTTATGGGTTCCTTAATAGCAATATAATTGGCAAAGGCTCTTTCTACAATATACAATGCAAAAAAAACAGCTAACGATAGACTGACATATTTAAAAATAACCTTACATAGCGTTTGCCCTTTGTGAAATTTATTTTTGCGAAAGAATAATGCAATAGAAATTGTGCTGAATAGTATGCACAACAAAATTGGCAACAGCATTTTATTCATACATAAGTTTCCTATATATTCAGATATTTTTCGTAATATAATTTCAAAAAAATTAGCATCAACATTACTTGAATTTAACATAATCTCTCACGATCTTTAACTGCTAATTTACAAAGGGAAAACATTTGATTTCTTATTGTCTTTCACCAAGATAAACTTTTAATTATATCATAAACCTATATACATGTCAATTTTTTAAAAATCAAGAATTTTTTATATTATAGAATATAAGATATAATTGTCAATACAAAAACACACAATTTATGCAAATTAAACAAATTTATCATTTGAAATTCTTAAAAACACTGCTTTAAATGTGCTTGTCAGTTTGAATTCTAAACCGATTTTTTGTCGATTTTGCACAAATCACAATTAAGCAGTATAAATGATATACAGCTGTAACTGTTCTAACTTGTTAAATTTTATAGTCAAAATAATCACTCATTAGTTTGTTTATTATTAGTAATAATCCACCATAATCAAAATTAAAGCTCTGCAAAATATCCTCTTTATATGTGAGTTCATAAGCGGATTCAATGATTTCGTCAGGCGATTTTGTCTTGAGTTCTTTAATGAAACGGTCAAGCTCCGCCTGCATTTTCTCCCATACCTTTTGATTTAAGATTTCATTCTTTGTCATTTTACACCTCTCTGAAATACAAAAAGCCGATTGGTTTTCGTTTGAAAATCAATCGGCTTTAAACATTTGCTATTCAAGTTTACATTCCCGTTTCGGAACAGACAACGCCAAATTTAAGAAGACATTCCGAAATCAGAACAGTTTTTATTTTGGCTTACATAAATTGTTTAAACTGTCAGGCAGTTGATAGGCACAACATAAATACCGTCCTTCCTTTTGTATGCCGCGCCTGTTGCAGTAAGGATCATTCGGAAAGCCAGGTTATCTTCATTTACAACTTTTTTTAATTTTGCAAGATTTTTTGCGCCCTCTTCAATCAGCTTTTCTCCGCCTAATTTGATTTCAACGGCAGCCCATTTTCCGTTTTCAAAATGAAGGATACAGTCGCATTCCAGGCCGGAGCTGTCGCGATAATGCTTAACAAATGCACCGAGATACGATGCGTAAATTACCAGATCCCGCACAGCCAAATCTTCAAAGAAGAGTCCGAACGACTGTAAATCCTGCATCAGATCTGCCGGGGTAATCCCCAGCACGGCAGCGGCGATAGAAGTGTCCACAAAATGCCGAGTGGGTGTGGTTCTTGTAGCAGCCTTGCTTCTCAGATTCGGATTCCAGGCAGAGAGATCTTCAATAATAAACAGATCTCTGAGTGCGTCCAGATATTCCGTCAAAGTTTTATTATCAAGCGTTCTGTTATTTGCGCTGATCACATCGGACTGAATGGTTTTAAGCGGCGCTTCCGTAGAGATGTTTCGTGCGTAGCTCCTTAAAATCATTCGCATCAGTTCCGGGTTTTTATTTCGGAACTTTTCATTTTCGCTGTACTCAAAATTGAACAAGCCCTCGTAATAGTTCCTTGTTACATCAAGTGCAATATCCTCGCCAGCCAAAACAGAAAGCGGCCAGCCGCCCCTGCAAAGATAGAATGCGATCTTTTCAAGGCTGGAATCGTTGTTTTCATCAAATATATCTGCATTTTGATTTCCAAAAAGTTCGCCAAGAGATGCGGTGCATTTTGAATCTCGTGATTCAGCCAAACTCATCGGACGCATTTTGACTGTAGTAATTCTGCCTGCGCCGGAATGGTAGATCTTGCTTTTATCGGCAGGCGTTGAACTGCCTGTTAAGATAAATTGACCGAAGTCCGGCTTTTCGTCGATCCAAGCCTTCACTTCATTCCATATTTCCGGAACGGTTTGCCATTCATCGATCACGCGCGGGGTTTCGCCGTTCAGCATATTCTTTGTTTCAAGCTTTGCAAGCTCGATAGAATGTGCCGTGTTCAGACGGATCGAGCTTTTTGCGTAGCGGAGCGCCGTAGTTGTTTTTCCACAAAACTTCGGCCCTTCTACGACTACTGCACCGGAAGATCTCATTTTTCTTTCGATGTTTTTTTCTATGAATCTGTTATAATACTCAGCCATTGCTCCACCTCATAATAACCACTATATTCATTATTTGGATTATAGCATAAGATTATAACGAAATCAATAAAATTCCTATGATTATAGATATTTAATTCCTATAATTATTGAATTTAATTTCTTATGATTATAGAAATAAAGTTTTTTATAAAATCAACATTTCCTGCATTCTTAATATTTTTGTACATTTTTATCCGCTTCGATTGCGCTCCAAAGTATGCTTTTCGTCAATACTTACGAGAAAATTATGAGCGAACTATCGTGCAAAATATTATCGGCACATCATGATTTCTTTTTTCGGTACTTTAATTTCACGATCTTCCGGCTCTTCATCAATGATCTCATTGTCCTTTTTGTCCACATTCAAAAGGGCGTTGAGTTCATTAAGCCTTGCCTGTTTTTCCTGCAGCTCCCCCTCACGGGAAAACGGCTCCTTTAGGCTCTCCTTGGCAATTTCAAGCTGCTTTTCTGTTTCGGCAAGATCATTCTTAGCTTTTTGCAGCTCGGCTTCAAAATGATCAATACAGTTGTCAATTCGGGTAAGGTTGCCGAACGCATCCGTACCGAGTTCAACCTTGTGCGTCATTGCACCTTTTACCGCAAGAATATAGGTGGCTCCTAAACCTAAAGCGATATACATTTCCATAGTAAAGCCACGGTAACTGCCGACGGGATAAGTCTCCGTTTTTGACTTGATCGACTTCATCATCTGAAGTATGGCGTTGCCGGCTTTCTTTTTGTCGGCATATTCCACACCGCCGATCACCATTCCTGCAAAACAGTCATCGATCGTTTTCGGGTGTTCGGCAGCCGTCTGTATATCCTTTTCGAGCGCCTTGATCTGTGCATTGTACTTGGTAATATCCCGTGGGAATTCCATCGCTACCTTGTCCTCAAGTGCATACCTTTCCGCATAGTAGTTGCTTTGCAGCATTCTGAGATTCTGCACTTGAATATCAAGATCCATCTTCTCCTTGATATGCGGATTGCCTGTTGCAAGCATCTTGATTTCGGCATAGGACAGCGCCGCCTCGTCCACATCTTCAATAGAGCGGACAGGGGTTTTGCTCGTCATGACCTGCCCGACAAACTTCTGTTTTGTTTCCACAAGCTGGTAGAGATAAGCGTCAAAGGTGTTTTCCGTTACATACCTGTAAATGTGGACTTCGGGGTTGGAGTTGCCCTGGCGGATGATCCTGCCTGCACGCTGCTCAAGGTCTGACGGACGCCACGGACAGTCAATATCGTGGGAAGCGATCAGCCTGTCCTGCACATTGGTGCCTGCGCCCATTTTCTGCGTGGAACCGAGCAGGATACGCATCTTGCCCGAACGCACCTTTGCAAATAACTCAGCCTTTTGCCTGTCATTGTTTGCGCTGTGGACAAAGGCGATCTCCTCGGCTGGTATGCCTTTGGCAATCAGTTTTTTGCGAATGTCATCGTAAACATTTGTGAAAACATCTGCCTGTTCTTCGCTGTTTTCGCCCTGTGCCGTGCCCTTTGCCGTAGGCGTTGACAGATCGCAGAATACAAGCTGCGTGG
>JAGHJI010000026.1 GCA_017886765.1 Eubacterium sp. | reverse complement strand
GTCACATTCTGACTCAGATATACTTGACCGTCAAGTTCAACAACAAGTTTATCCTGAACATAATCACCGTTTTCATCAATACACTCAGGAAGTGCGACGGTCAGAGAAACCCTGGAAGATGCTTTTGTTGTGGTGGTCGTAACGCCTGAAGAAATCGTTATGGTTATTCTTTCATCTTCAGTCACCGTTGTACCAGCCGCAGGACTCTGTGAGAGAACAACTCCCTTGGGCAATTCACTGTCCCTGGTTGAAAAATTGATATTAGTAAAACCGAATTTCTCAAGAAAGGCTCTGGCGCCTTCCTGGCTGAGACCGCTCACATCCGGAACAGTGATCTGCTTAATTTCCTCGGTAGTCGGGCCTGAGCTTACAAAAACGGTAATCTGTGTATCAGCGGACACAACGGTTCCGGCTCTGGGGTCGGAATAAACAACTCTGTTTTCCTCCACCGTATCACTTGCGACAGAAGTAATCGTATAATTATTAAGTCCCTCCTGAGCAAGAGCGTTTTTAGCCATTTCAACGTCAAGGTCATACAAATTCGGAACGGTTATATCATCAGCGGAAATCGCAACGACAAGCGTTACCTGTCCGTCCGGGAGGATCTTCGTTCCAGCTTCAGGCGACTGGGAGATAACAACACCGGGCTCGGATTCCTCGGTCTTTTCCTGCTGCATGATAAATTCGTAATCATACTGGTCTGAACTAATCAACTCATCATAGGACATTCCTACAAAATTTTCAAGCGTTTGCGTCGTTTTAAACGCTGAGCCGGTAAGGCTCAAAACCAGCAGAACGATGGCGGCTATCAGTACAACAACGCCGATTACCACCGCGGTTATGACCTTCTTCTTATGATTCGGGTCATAATACTCGTCTTCCTCTTCCTGTGGGTATTGCTCGTCTGGCGCCACCGGCGTTTTTTCCTCAGTATTGATAACATATTTCGTCGGTTCCTTGTCAACAAAATAAGAATAATCAAATACCGTGTTGGGATTCTTGATCACTTCTTCTATATCAAGAAGCATCTCGGTAGCCGTCTGATATCTGTCCGCAGGATTTTTCTGCATGGCGTGAATACATATCTGTTCCAAACCCTTAGGTATATCGGGATTGATCTCCGTCAGCTTCTCAGCATCCTCCTGAAGCTGCATAAGCGCGACAGACACGGCGCTGTCCGCTTCAAAGGGCACTTTGCCTGCAAGCATTTCATAAAGCACGACGCCGACAGAATAAATATCAGCCCTTTCATCCGTAAACTCTCCCTTAGCCTGCTCCGGGCTGATATAGTGGACCGAGCCGATTGCCGTATCCGTAAGCGTTCTTGTTTCACTTCTGGAAAATCTGGCGATTCCGAAATCGGCAACCTTTATATTTCCGTTGGAAAGAAGAATGATATTCTGAGGTTTTATATCCCTGTGAACAATGCCTTTATCATGAGCATGCTGTAAAGCCTTGAGTATCTGGGTCGTAAAGAACAAAGCGTCGTTCCAGGTAATCGCTTTTTGCTTTTGAATATATTCCTTCAAGGTAATACCGTCAACATATTCCATAACGATGTACTGGAGTTTCTCACCGAAGCTTACGTCATAAACTTTTACAATATTAGGATGCGAAAGCAGAGCGATCGCCTTACTTTCGTTTTTAAAACGTCTGACAAACTCGTCATTTGTTAAAAATTCATCCTTTAAAATCTTAACGGCAACGATTCTGTCATCAACATTATCATAGGCTTTATATACTACCGACATACCGCCGACGCCGATGATCTCCTGTATCTCATATCTGCCGTCAAGGCGCTTTCCCACATAATTATCCATTTATAAAATCTCTCCGATTATTTTGATATGATAACAACGGTGATATTGTCTCCCCCGCCGTTTCTGTTTGCCTTGGTAACAAGGCGGTCGGCAAAAGCGTACTGCTTGCCGTCGCTCATAATCTCTATCATTTCATCATTTGAAACATAATTTGAAAGACCGTCGGTACAAAGCAGCAGGACGTCATCGTCTTTCAGATCTATCTGTGAAAAATCTATATCAATACTTTTATCAACGCCGACAGCGCGTGTAATAATATTCTTGTTCGGGTGATGCTCGGCTTCCTCGTTTGTGATCTTGCCGCGGGACAGAAGGTCCTGTACCATACTGTGATCCGTCGTAACCTGGCTGATTTCCCCGTTGTTGATAATATAAGCGCGGCTGTCGCCCACATGGGCAATATACGCCTGATTATCTCTGACGATCGCGCACACAACAGTCGTTCCCATTCCCTTAAGGTCAGGCTGTGCCTCGGCAAAATCGTACACCTCAATATTAGCCGCCGTCAGTGCGGAGTCCAGCATGTTGTGAATGGAAGAATCACGCATCTTTTCTCTGTAAGAAGCGTTGATTTTATCACTTATAACCTTTACCGCAAGGGCAGAGGCAATATTACCGCCGGCAGCGCCGCCCATACCGTCGCACACCACCGACCACACAACCTCGTCGGAAAATTCGCCGACAGCGTAAGCGTCCTGGTTGGAATCCCTTACGATGCCTTTGTCCGTTTTGGCAACTATTCTCATCAGCTTCACCTCGTTTTATCCATGTTTGCTGAATTTATTCGGCTTTTTCAAGCCTTACCGCTCTGAGCTGACCGCAGGATGCGTTTATATCAGCGCCGAGCGTTCTTCTTATTGTAGCATTAATTCCGTATCTTTTCAACAGATTACAAAATTTTAAAACAGATTCCTTTGTTGAGCGTACATTTGCACGTTCCGCAACATCATTCACGGGAATTAAATTAACATGACACAGGGAGCCTCTTAATTTTTCAGAAAGCTCCAGAGCGTTTTCCTCGCTGTCATTAACGCCTTTAATGAGCGTATATTCAAAGCTGACACGTCTGCCTGTCTTTTCACCGTATTCCCTGCACGCGTTTAGCAGCGTATCAACAGGATAACGCCTATTGACCGGCATTGTACGCGACCGTATTTCATCATTAGGTGCGTGAAGGGAGACCGTCAGCGTAAACTGTAAATCTCTGTTCATCAGATCATAGATTTTATCAACAATTCCGCAGGTAGAAAGGGTGATATTCCTCATGCTGATGTTAAGACCGTTTTCATGATTGACATTACTGAGAAAATGTAAAACATTTTCATAATTGTCCAGGGGCTCCCCTATTCCCATCATGACAATATGAGAGATTCTGATACCCAGATCCTTCTGAGCGGCGTGGATCTGTGATTCAATCTCACCTGCCGTGAGATTGCGCCTGAAACCCGCAAGCGTTGATGCGCAGAAAGTACATCCCATTTTACAGCCCACCTGGGAAGAAACGCAGATGGTGTAGCCATATTTATATTTCATGATAACGGATTCAATAAATTCTCCGTCATAAAGTCTGAACAAATACTTTACCGTCCCGTCGATACGGGAAACATACTTTTCCTCAATCTTACAGCATGAAATAAAATAATCCTCTTCAAGACGCTTTCTTAACGCTTTGCTCAAATCCGTCATTTCGTCAAAGGTGCCGCAGCCCTCTTTATGCAGCCATTTAAAAATCTGCTTTGCCCTGAAAGCCGGCTGTGACAATTCCCTGACGGCAGTATTCAGTTGTTCAAACGTGAAAGCTTTAATATCAGTCTTCATTTCTTTTAATAACAGCGTAGTAAAATCCGTCGCCGCCGCATTTGCTCGGAAAAACGTTTTTTTCTTTTATTAATATAAATTCGTTCTTGTTATTCAAAAAGCTGCTGACGACCTTCTCATTCTCTTTTTTATTCAGCGTACAGGTGGAGTAAACGATGGTTCCGCCCTTTTTCAGATATCTTGACGAAGTTTCAAGGATTTTAAGCTGCGTTCGAGGCAAATCAGCCACACTGTCAAGCTCTTTATATCTTATCTCAGGCTTGCGTCGGATTATGCCGAAACCTGAACATACCACGTCACAAAGTATTTTATCTGCCAAAGGAATATGCGCATTATAAACAGAAGCGTCATTTATACCGGCGCTTATGATGGAAATACCCAGTCTTTCGGCGCCGTCTGTAATCTGCTTCACTCTGTGCTTATAAATATCAAAGGCGTAAATCCTGCCTTTATTATTCATTTGCTCTGCAATGGTAAAAGCTTTCCCTCCGGGAGCGGAGCACATATCCAGAACCGTATCCCCTTCCCTTGCGCCGAGCGCCAGAGCGCATTCATAGCTGGACAGATCCTCTATGTGAAAAAGTCCGTTTTTAAATGCCTCAGACTTGCTCAGATCAAATGAAGACGTGATTTCAATAACATTGTCGGTAATTTTTCCGGATATGCCTTCATCATTCAAAGTCTGCAAAAGAGTGTGCGCGTCAGTTACAAGTATATTCGGTACGGCAAATACCGGCGGTTTTTCATTCACGCAGGGCAAAAAACGCTCGACCGCTTCCCTGCCGTACTGCTTTATCCACATATGAATGAGATGCTCCGGGACAGAATATTTTATCGGCAAATTATCGTCGGGCAAATTCCTGTCGCCGTCGATTTTATGTAAAACAGCGTTGACAAAAGAAGAATAGTAATCCTGCTTGATCTCTTTTGTCAGCCGGACAGATTCGTTGATTGCAGCGCTGGAAGGCACCTTATCCATGAAAAGAAGCTGGTAAGCGCCCATGCGCAGAATAGTGCGTATTTTCGGCTTTGGATTTGACGAAACATATTTATCTATAAAATAATCCAGCGTAAGCCGCCGTTCAACAACGCCGTAAACCAGCGCGGATATAAATGCCTTGTCATTATCAAAATCCCTGACGGCTTTTTCTAGCGCTACATTAGAATATGCTTTGTCATAAAAAATCTTGTACAGAGTCTCAAAAGCAACAAGTCGGGGACTTTTCATCAGTTTCTGTTCCCTCTGTTCATAATCAGAAACAGTCTTAAAAGTGTAGCGAGAGCCGATGCCAATGCGGCAACATACGTAAGCGCTGCCGCTGTCAGCACTTTTTTGGCTCCGCTGTACTCCTCTCCCTCAAGAAAACCGTTTGTTTCAATCGTTTGAAGCGCTCTTTTGGAAGCGTTAAATTCAACCGGCAGCGTAACAAGCTGGAAAAAAGCTACTGCGCTGTAAAGGATCAATCCGGCGTAAATGAGAGGATCGCTATATAAAAACATACCGATCAGCGCCAGAGGAATACCGAGAAAAGAACCGATCCTGGTAACCGGAATGACGGCGTTTCTGATTTTTAAAGGGGCATAGCCCTGAGCATGCTGACACGCGTGACCCGCCTCGTGACAGGCAACGCCGATTGCGGCAACGCTGCGGGAATCGAAAACATCCTGTGACAGACAGATTTCCTTTGCCCTGGGGTCATAATAATCCGTCAGCGAGCCGCCTATCTTTTTAATTCTGACATCGGTAATACCGTTTAATCTCAGCAGCTGATAAGCCGCGTCGGCGCCGGTCATACCGCGTCTGTTGGCTATTTTTGAATATTTGTTAAAAGCGCTTTTCACTTTAAACTGACAGAAAAGCGCGAATAAAAATACGGGAATCATAATAAAGCCCGTAAGATAATAAGCAAAATAAGTACCCATAAATATCTCCTTAATTACATTCCCAATTCCGTTAAGATTTCAATTTTATTGCCTGCTAAAAAAGATTTTATATCCATGCGCTTTTTGCCCTCAGGCTGGAGCGCAAGAATTTCCACGCATTTTCCGTCGCCGCAGCAAACGGTAAGCGTATTTTTATTATCAACAACAACACCCGGTTTATTACCGGTTTCAGCTGATAAAACGGTCTTATGAATTTTAACGGTCTTTCCGTTAATTTTTGTTTCAGCGCAGGGCCAGTTCTGAAGCCCTCTGACCTGATTATGCACTTCAAAAGCTGTTTTGCTCCAGTCAATCGGAGAAAGTGCCTTCGTTATCTTCTGCGTATAGGATACGCCGTCACCGCTCTGTTTAACCGGTTTTATACTGCCGTCAGACAACAAGTCAAGACATTCAGCAAGCGCCTGGGCGCCGATAACGGAAAGTCTGTCAAAAAGTTCATCGGAGGTTTCATTGATACCGATTTCCGTCTTTTTGACAAGAAGCATATCGCCGGTATCGATTCCCTCATCCATCTGCATAACAGTTACACCGGTTTCGCTGTCGCCGTTGAGCACTGCCTGCTGAATAGGCGAGGCTCCGCGGTATTTTGGTAATAGCGAGGCGTGAACATTGATACAGCCGTATTTTGCCGCTTTTAAGATCTCCGGTGGGAGAATTTTGCCGTACGCTACCACGATTATAACGTCTGGTTTATAGTCCTTAATTATATTGTAAGCCCCGCCGTTTTTCAGCGAATCGGGCTGATATACGGGAATATTATTTTCCAAAGCCGCCGTCTTTACAGGCGGAGCGGTTAAAATATGCTTTCTGCCTACCGGTTTGTCAGGCTGTGTAAAAACAGCTGAAACCTTGTGTCCGCGTTCAATCAGTTTTGTGAGACAGGGTACGGAGAAATCCGGCGTACCCATAAATATTACATTCACCAAATCACCTCTTGATCTGATTTAACCCTGCAGAGTCTCCCCCTCGACGATATGTGAGGTGAACAAAATGCCGTCAAGGTGGTCAATCTCATGGCAGAAGGCTTTTGCTTTTAAATCCTCACCGGTAAACACCTGCCATTTGCCGTTTCTGTCCTGCGCCTTGACCTGGACCTTTTGGGGTCTCTTGGTATTTGCCCATTTATTTGGCAGTGACAGGCAGCCCTCCTGAGAAATCTGCTCACCCTCGGCAAAAATGATCTCCGGATTAACCAGCTCCATAGGACCGTCGCCCACATCGATTACCACAACCCTTTTCAGTACACCGACCTGTACGGCGGCAAGACCTACGCCGTTTCCGTCATACATGGTCTCTTTCATATCATCAATAAGCATTGCAAGTCTGTCGTCAAATTTTTCAACCACTCTGCTTTTTTTATAAAGTATAGGGTCACCTAATTTTACAATATTTCTAAGCGCCATTTTATTCTCCTAATTTAAATCATAAGGATTCAGGTCAATATTGACAGAGATATCCTTATACTCCTTAATTTTACTTATTCTTTTTAAAATTTCATTAAACAACCTGCGAACATTTTTTGAATTCCTGCATTTTACGCACAAACGGTAACGGTATTGATTATTCAGCTTATGTATTTTTGCCGGACTGGGGCCCAGAACGATAAGCTTTTGCGCGCCGTCATTGTTAAGCTCTTTTAGTATATCCAGAAAAGCTTTGGCGCAAAGCGCGGCGGTATTCTCATTTTCTCCGATAAAGGAAACGGATATAATATCGCAGAAGGGCGGATAAATCAGCGCCTTTCTGAGCATAATCTCATTTTTATAAAAAGCTTTGTAATCCTGCCTTGCGGCAAATTCAATACATTCATTGTACGGATTAATAGTCTGAATGACCGCTCTGCCTCGACTGTCACGCCTTCCGCTCCTGCCGATGACCTGTGTAATCAGGTCAAAGGAACGCTCGGCGCTGTTATAATTCTCGTCATAAAGTGAGTTATCGGCGTTAACAACGCCAACAAGAGTCACGTCCGGAAAATCCAGTCCCTTGGCAACCATCTGTGTACCGATGAGAATGTCATATTTGTGGTCGGCAAATTCAGAAAACATTCTGTCGTGACTGAATTTAGCCGTCGTAGTATCCGCGTCCATACGCAGGATTTTAGCTGACGGAAACAGCGCTGAAAGCTCATCCTCTATTCTCTGGGTACCGTATCCGCTGTATCTTACGTTATCACTGTGGCATTCCGGACACTTTGTGTCAAGCGTTTTAGTATATCCGCAGTAATGGCAGGTAAGCCTGTTATTATAGCTGTGATATGTCAGTGATATAGAACAGTTCGGGCATGTGATCACGTGACCGCAGTCATTGCACGCAATAAAGGTATTATATCCCCTTCTGTTGATAAGAAGAATGGCCTGCTTATTTTCGTCCAGCGTTTCCTGTAACAGCTCTCTCAGCTTTGCGGAAACGGGTGTATGATTGCCGTTTTTAATCTCCGCTTTCATATCAACGGTAATAACCTCCGGCAATTTTGCCTCGCCGTATCGTTCCGTCATTTCACACAGCGTGTATTTTCCGGAAAGCGCGTTGGAATAGCTTTCCAGACTTGGCGTAGCGGATGTCATTAAAAACAACGCATGATTATATCTGCATCTGAAATGCGACACATCACGGGCATGATACCTTGGTGTGCGTTCGCTTTTATAAGTATGCTCCTGTTCCTCGTCCATTATTATTAATCCCAGGTTATGAAGCGGAGCGAATACCGCGCTGCGTGTTCCGACAACGATCTTTGCCAGCCCTTTTTCAGCTCGCTTATATTCATCATTACGTTCGCCCAAGGAAAGACCACTGTGGAAAACAGCAACAGTATCCCCGTATCGCCTGCGGAAAATGGAAATCACCTGGGAAGTAAGACTGATTTCAGGGACCATAATGATAACGTCCTTACCGTTTTTAACGGCTTTGTCAATCAGTTTAAGATAAACCTGTGTCTTACCGCTTCCCGTTATACCGAACAGCAGACCCGTGCCGCCTGTTTCAAGCAGAGGTAAAAACGTATCATACGCTTTTTTCTGCTGGGGCGTCAGTTCAATTTCACGAATTTCTGAATCAGCATGAATATCTTGATATGGATTACGGTACTTTTCCTTGTTATAAAGTGAAACAACTCCGTATTTTTCAAGATTTTTAAGGACACTGACACCCACGGAACAAAACGCGCATACCTCATCAACAGCGGCCGTTCCCACGTCAAAAAGCAAATCCACAACGCTTTTCTGCTTGGAGGTCAGCTTTGGGAGTTTGTCCTCAGACCCGACAGAAAGCTCGACCATTTTTGTTCCTGCTGATTTCATCTTTCCGTAACCTTTTGGCATCATCTGCTTTAAGCAGTCAAACGTCGCGCAAAAACAGCGTTCTTTCAGCCATAACGCAAGAGATACCAGTTCCTCACTCAAAACAGGCTTTTCTCCGCAGACGGAATCAATATCTTTTAGACCGGAATGAATTGCCGCGTAAATTTTCACAACGATTCCATCCCGCAGTTTATTGCTCCTGCCAAAAGGCACTTTAACCATTGAGCCTATCTTTACCTTTTGCTCCAGGTCATCCGGCACATAATAATCATAGTCTGAATCCGGACTGAAAAAGGTTTTTTCAACTGCAACTGTCGCAATCGTCCTGTTTGTTAAAGTTTTCAATTTTCATCCTTGGATTTAAGCTCGTCTGGCTCTTCAATAACATACTTGCCGTCAAGTATCTCTTCTATCGCGGTGGAAACGGTTTTAACATCAATATGCTCTTCATTCTTAATAGCTTCATCACGGATTTCTCTCGCTCTTTTAGCGGTTCCCACCACAAGACTATAGCGGCTGTTACAGCCTTTTAATAATTTTTTCAAATCGGGATTAAACATAAAAAACCTCTCCTTATTTTTATTAAGTATTGCGCTTTTTAAATTCATCGCAAAGAATTTTATCAATCGTGTCAACGCAGGATTCCAGATCGTCATTGACAACATTATATGTATATTTGTCCTTAAAAGCCATTTCCACCTTGGCTATATCCAGGCGGTTTTCAATCATTTCAACACTGTCCGTATGCCTGCCGTAAAGCCTTTTTCTCAGTACTTCCTCACTGGGTGGCAACAGAAAAATGGAAACGCAGTCGGGAAACAGTTTCATTACCTTCTGCGCGCCCTGCACCTCTATGATCAGAAAACAAATTTTACCCTTACTTATTGCGTCCTTTACCGCGCGCACCGGGGTACCGTAGTAACAGCCGTTATATTTTGCGTATTCAAGCAAGCCGTTATTCTCAATCATATGGCGGAAATCCTCTTCCGAAACAAAAAAGTAATCCACACCGTTGACTTCGCCTTTTCTGGCCTTTCTTGTGGTGGCGGAAACGGATTCAACAATATTATCATATCTCTTGCACAGTTCTTTAAAAACCGTGTCTTTACCGCATCCGCTGGGCGCGGAAAAAACAACAAGCATCCCGTTATTCATCTGTCTCCACCTCCGTATTAAATTTGGCGGCAATCTGTTTTAAATCCATATAGGAAAGCACAACATTGTCACTGTCAGTGATGATAACGCTCATTGTTTTTCTGCCGTGTGTGGCATCAATAAGCGTACCGTTTGCCTTGCTTTCACGGACAATTTTTTTAATAGGAGCGGACTCGGGAGATACTACGGCAACTACCCTGTCTGCATTCATCATGTTACCAAAACCGATATTAACTAAATTCATAGGCAATCACCTTATTCAATATTCTGTATCTGCTCTCTTATTTTTTCAATTTCCGCTTTCATATCAACGACCTTTCGGGCAATATCCACATCATTGCACTTTGAGCCGATCGTATTTGTTTCACGGTTGATTTCCTGTACAAGAAAATCCATTTTCCTGCCTATCGCTTCATCACTGTTAAGAAACGCTCTTAACTGGTCAATGTGGGAACGGAGCCTTACGGTCTCCTCTGCAACAGCAACCTTATCTGCATAGATGGCAACTTCCTGAATGATTCTGTTTTCATCCAGGAAAACATCGCCGATCAACTCATGAACACGCTGTACCAGCTTGTCATTATACTCACGTACCGTTTCCGGCGAGCGTTTTTCAATATACGAAACACTCTCAAGAATCAATTGGGTCCTTGAATAAACGTCGTCATACAGCTTTTTGCCCTCAACGGCACGCATCTGCACAAACTTTTCAAGCGCTTCATCTGTAACTGACTTAACCATCTGCCAAATGCGCTCCTCGTCTTCCTCAGCTTTTTTAACAACAAGCACATCAGGAAAGCGGCTGACAGTTGCCGCACCGAAATCCTTATGCAGAGCATAAGTACGGGCAATCTCGTCAAGCGCCTTCACATATGCTGAAGCCAGCGTGTTATTCACAATAACATCCGCGGACTCACTGTTGAGCGCTTCGATACCGATAAAGCACTCAACCTTGCCCCTTGCGATATGTGAATTAACATATGATTTTATTTTATCGTCAATAAATCCGTACTGTCTGGGACAACGGCAGCTGAACTCAAAATATCTGTGGTTGACGGATTTTAACTCTACCGTAATAACGTATCCGTCAATTTCCCTAACGGCTCTGCCGAAACCGGTCATTGATTTAACCATAACATTTCCTCTTCCCTGCTTATATAATTAAATATTATATAGCTTATAAATTACCGGTCAAGGGTTTGTTAATAATTTATTTACAATATTAACATTATATTTACATTTGTAGGTTGATATAAAAAAAGCCCGGCTTTAACCGGGCTTTTTCCACAGTCCAAAAGCAGTGGGTTTCCCCCTGCTTTTGGTTTCATAACAATCCACGAGCTATAATAGGTTAAAACTCTGTATCCGGATTATTATCATCAATAATGACACTGTCAGTAAGGATCGATGTTGTCACACTAAATTTTTCAATCTCCATTTCAGGAGATAAATATGCTTTTTTCATAAATTAACCTCCTGATAATTAATGAATCTGACCGTCTTCACAGCTAACAACCGGACCGTAAACAATTCTTGGAACATCCTCATAAACATTTCCTTCGCTGTCCGTATAAGAGTAAAGGAAACTTACATAAGATCTCATATAATGATTTCCGGAACCGGCGTTGGTCTTAGTCACGGTATAAGTGTTCGTTGTAAAGTTGATTGAATTAGCAACAACTGTACGGCAGTCCGTACCGCCCTTTATCAGTGAAGACTCATCGGAAGCCGTTGTGGAATAAACAGCGCCTGCTTCAACAATCTCAATATTAGCCGCTGAATCGTAAGAGAAATCACAATATAATCTAAATTTCTCAACACCGTTTTCCGTAACAAGCTGTGCTGCAGAACCGAAGGAGAACGGCAGTTTTTCCATGACCTTTTCATACTGAGCATCTGTTAAGTAATTGGAATAGTTACTGTTTGTAACAACCTGATACACAAAACCAGAGTCAGCTGTAAATGTGGAGAAGTTCGGCTCATAGGAAGCAATGTGCCAATCACCGACAGACGCGTTTGCGACATCCGACTTAACCCATACAAGGAAATCAGTCGTGTCATCAGCAGCAATCTCAAGAAGGGTGTTATACGGTACGTTGTCAATAGAAGTCTCGCCGTTGATTGTTCCACCGTTGGCGGTATAGGTCATATTTCCGGATTTCGTTCCTCTCTGTGTGAATAAGTATCTTCCGGCGGAAGATACGGTAACTGAGGATTCTGCCGGAGATGTGCCCAAATCAAAGTGATCAAATGTATAGTAAGGCGAATTAAGAGCCGTAATCGTGCGAAGCTCGCCGTTAGAATCAGTATAACTGATGGTATTACCGTTTACTGTAATCTCAGTTCCAATCTCAGCGTATCCAACATTAACTGAAGTGCCGAAATAATCCTGAACTTTGACCATTGCGGCGCCTTCAACAGGCTCGGCAAGATAAAGATCAACAACCGTATTTTCCTGAATTCTTCTGTTAATAACTATTGAAGACGTATTGATAACACTCGTTTTCTTGTCACCGGTGTTATCCGCAGTCGTAATCTCACATCTTGAAATATCATATCCTGCATAAGCGGCGTTTACATCCGCAGCGTTAAGCTGAATCACGTCACCGTATGTCTTCGGATTTCCGTTAGCGGTTGTAAATTCCTGCGTGCCGGCTAAATCGCCGTCAACATATACATTGAATACAACATCATAGGCCTTTTTCACGCTTGTGTTGAGCGTATTTAAAACATCTCTCGTTGCGTTGTCAGTCTGCTCCTGCGTTGCGTCCTTATATGTGACACCGTCAACTGTAATATAAGGAGATCCGGCAGTTCCCGAATAAGCGGCAGGATTTTCAGATGTACCATACTTATCAATATTACCCTGAATTGCCGCTCCGTCATCAGCATAAGCGATCATATCCACCAGCGCAGCTTCAGCCTGCGACGCGTCATAAGCCGAATAATCACCGATAACTCCGACAGCGGGGTCATAAAGATTCTCATTTGCTGCGGTAACGCCGGCTGCGGTGGACGTTATGTCATTCTGTCTCTGAGACAATTCTGTCGCACTAACGGATTCAGCGTAATATCTGCAGCCGTTAAGCTTGATAAACTGACCATCGATGCGTACATAATCACCGGATTCAAACTGAGACGGCTCCGTATCCTGCGGACTATCGTAAAATTCGCCGATATATACATAGTAGTACGGATCTTTTGACAAATCGGTTACGATTGAACCATCCTTATTATAACCGATATACGGTCCATATTCGTTTGGCTTATACTCGATATGGAATTTCTCGGTATCGTTTCTGTAAGCCTGGCTTGCCGTTGAGAAATAAGCGGCATCTGCATATGCATTCTCAAATGCGGTCCATGATGAATAGGTATAAAGCTGCTGTCCCTCAGAACCCAAATTATTTGTCTTATGGTTCAGTTCAACAGCACCGTCCGCAGACATTACAACATCAACATCAGTATAATCCGCCTTCAGCGCAAGTACTTTGCTTGACGCGGTTACATTATCCTCCAATCTGTCAACGATTGCCTGATTGGTAGCATACTGCTGATCCCTTGTCTCATCTGTAGGATCAAGAGAGGTGAAGTGCTCCTGAATCGCATAGCACGCGTTCTCGTACGCAGTCCAGGATGAAGTGGTATACTGATCTGACTCACCGGACTCTATCATCTCATTAAGATTTGTAATCTCCGTATCCGCGGTGGCAATAGCGTCCGTATAATCCGCCTTCGGAACGGGAGCGGTTATATCAACATTTTCCAGCGTGTCTACCTGCTGTTTGATTGTTTGGGCAAGTTCTGTTGCCTGATTTGTCGAATTGAGGAGATAGCTCTGGCTCGTAATCGTGTCATACGCGTCAAAAATCTCCATCATCGACTGCGGGCTGTAAGAGGTTGCCTGGCTGATGACAGCCAATCTATCCGGATCGGTCAGCGCGTTGTAAACCAGCTCATAGTTGATAACCTGAACGGTACCTGTACCGCCGGAAAAAGTTCCGCAATCAGTATAATCACTGCTAAAAATTGATTGCCAACGTTTATATGATCTGAAAGTCGGGGTAAAGGAAATGGTGTAATTATAGATCGTGCCATCCTCTGCCGTATAGGTCGTATCACTCTCAGAAGAAGCAACAAAGGTGCTTGAATCACCTGTAAAACGTGCATAGCCTGATGCGTTATACCAAGTATTTGCACTCATATCCTGCCCATAGGTATCTCGGGCATCCGTCATCCGGTACATATTGCTGTAATCATCATAATACCAGTTTACGTTAGTAGATGTTCCTCCGGCATCCGTATAAGACGTATTCTGATGCCAATAGGCATCATCATTTCCAAGTCCTGCACCGCCGAACGCCATAGGCACATCATTACTTATAAACATTGCGGCACCATACTGGTTCGTAGCTGATGCAGATGCTTTAAAGAAACCAGAGGAATACGGCGCAATCGGTGTATCGCCGTCCATACCGGTATATAACCATACAAAATTGGAGGAGCTGATACGTGAGTTTGTATTGTCATTTGTTCCTCCGTCCTGCTCCGTAACGGTGAACACGCCAGTGGGCTCCGTCAGCATATTGTTTGTGAATTCAGCCGGGATCGCGTTCTTATTGGCAGCAGAATAACCTTCAACCGTAGCAGGCGTCCTGTACACTTTCATGTTGTTAATTGCCTGAATCAGCTCACTGTAAAGCTGCGCGACTTTTGACGGATCCGCTTCAACAGTGCCGTAGGTGTATGAATCCACATAGCGGCACATTCTGTCATATGCAAGATATGCGTCATACATATTGGTATAAACATAATCCGCGCCGTCAAGTGCAGCCATTGCCTCCTCATATTCCCTTACACCGAGAAGATAAAGTGAATCCGCTATAGCTGCACAGTCCTGACCAAAAACATCGGAGGCATCGTAAGCGCCGTTATAGACGGAAACGCCGTCAAGATAGCCGTCCTGCGCACTTGCCCAATAGCCGGATGTCTGACCGTAGTATACGGAATGATCCAAGGCAAGATATTCGTGAATGGACTGGCCGGCAATAAGATTTTTATTATCAGTTGAGGTATAGGTATCCACCTTATTGACCAGATTACCGTCAAAATAAACATATACGATATCATGATTTCCGTTGGGAACGATCTGAATCGTGATATGGGTCCACGTATTTGGCTTAAGAGCGTCAGCGTCAAATGCTCTTAAGTCAATATAGGATTCCGTACCGTTGACCTGATAGTTGAAGAACAGTATGCCGTTTTCAGTCAGCTGCAAATAGCCTTTATTGTTCCAATCATCAGCGTTCGGATGACCGATATAGAAAATGCAGTCATTGTTATCCGCGGCAACGCCGTCGCCCGGATTGTAAAACATGGAAATCGTATAGCCCGCAGAAGAGTCTGTGGAGGATCCGTTATAAGTATAATGCGAAACATTATTATAGGTTACATCCAGAACATTACCGTAAATTTCATCCTCCACGGTATATGATCCGTAATCCTGGTAATCCACACTGTCAACGGTAGTCGTTTCCATCGGGTCATAGTAGAATTTCTGGGTTGAGTCGACCTCTGTTGTCGGAATATCATTTTCCAGATCATTAAGTGAATTCTGGATGTCCGCATTTGAAAGCGCTTTTGCGTATACACGGAAGTCAGAGATATAGCCGTCAAACATTGAGTCTGAGCCCCATGAGGATACACCGAATTTGAGATTACCGTTTTGCAGAGTATCAAAGAGACTGTCGGTTACACAATAGTTATAATAGGGTGAAGCGCTGCGGGTAACGGATTCACCGTTTGAGGCGTACTCGGAGAAAATAACATTACCGTCTACTGAATATATGAGGTAATGGTCAACAACAGTCAGGGTAAACAGATGCCATGACCCGACATACGTACTTCCCTTTACACCCAGACAGCCTTCAACATAAGCATTATCGGTTGCACCGAATTCACTGTCCGCAGTTGCGTACACATAAGTGGAATTATTCTGATTATAGCCGGAGCCATCCCATACGGCCTCACCGGGCCCGTTGGCAGACCAGTCAAAATATCTGCCGATATTTTCCGCCGTTGCGTATCCATACCAGCTGAATGTTACACCGTCCTTAGCGTTCAGGTCGTAATCCGAGAACATGTCCGTAGTATTAATCATGGCGTAACTGCCCGAATTAAAGTTAGCTGAGGACGCTGAATTTGAATTGAACTGCGCAGCCGCCCTGCCGTTGTAGTTGCTTGTCATAGACACATTGGTTACCGTCGTAAGCGTATTGCCGTTGCCGGTTGCGTCATATGAAGCATCATCATTTGTAAAGTATCTGGCGACCAGATAATCATTGGCAGACGCATTCTCGCCAACGCCGGATGAATCATAAACCGTTTTGCCATATTTTTCAACGAGTTCATTATACTCCGCCGTTGTAATATTCAAAACAGAGCCGTGACGCGGCTGGAGATAGTTGATATTTGTTGCAATATTATTATCCTGAAAATTAGTTGGATTATTGCTGGTGTATGTTGCAAAATAGGACATACTGGCATAGTGGTCAGCCATGAGAACGTACTCGCCCGTTGAATGCAGCTGATAAACCTGCGGGCCTTCAAAAACACTGCCATAACTGTCATCAATAAATGTCGTATAGCTGGAATAAGGACCGCTAGCATGTTCCGATACCGCGTAAGCTATCATCTTGGTGGATTCATTTTTGAACCACAGATAATAAAGAGAGCCATCGTATGTAATATCGCCGTCAATATTATCTGATTCCGTATCAATAAGCGGTTGCGGCTCAGTCAATAGGGTCTTGAAATCATCGGTATATGCATAATACATAACCGTGCCCACATCTGTAATGTATCCGACTGACCAATAGAGCATGTAATGCCCAACCTCAGGATCCCAAATCGCCTGAGGAGCCCATGCACGCGAAACAGAACCTCCGCAGGCAGCGCCCATAATGGATTGGGTATCAATAAACCATGGATTAGTAGAATCAAGATCAGCAAGGCTGTCCAAATGCCATACCATCAGCTTGGAATTATTAGACCATCCGTCCGCTGACCTTAAATCCGTAGCAAGAACATAAAATGAACCATCCTGCGCTCTGAGCACATACGGGTCACGCACATGACCGGTTTCAGCAAAACCTTCCTGCGCGCCAAGAGGATATACCTCCTCTGTACCGGTGAGCTTGGTATAATCCCAAATAGCCTGATTGCCGTTGAGCGCTTCAAAATTAAGACCATCGTCTGAAACCGCCATACGCAGCCTTTCACCATTATCATCGTTGCCGGTGAAATAGAGCATTACATACTTATCCTTATCAGCATCAACATATTTCTGTGACGTTGAAGGATCATCGCTTGTGTAGAAAGTGACAGAACGATAGTTGACATCACGCATATAATATTCATCGTCATCGTCACCGATTGTAATGCTGGCTATAGCGTCTGTATTGACATTTGCTCTTACAGCATTCAGCGTAACAATCGTTTCTCCGGCGTTGTCCGTAATACAAGTTGTAACGGTGCCGTTATCATATTTCATAATGTAATGATAATCGGTATTAACTGACAGATTCGGGTTGCTCGTGGCGATAGCATTGTTTGTATTGCTCGGAACATTATAGCCGTCACCGCCGACATGGAGTCTGCCGAACGCATCCTGCGCCAAAACGTTATTCTGCCACATAACCGAGGTTGACTTACCGCGGGTGGGCGCAGTACCGAGTTTAATGAAACAGTAAGAGTCCGTAGCCGTTACTGCATTAGAGTTTGTCCCTTCAAATCTGAAAGCGATATCAATCATAAAATTGGTAGCGCCAGTAACGGGAGTTGTGCCTGCTCCGGCATAGTCAGACAGATACATATAACCGTCAGAAATGTACGTTCCGTTTGCGGATGCAGTCGGGTCACCATTCTCTTTCCAGTACCCTGCAGTCCAAGTGATCGCGCTGCCGCCCTCAGGGGTCGTGGGAAACTGGTAGGGGCTGGTTTCAACAGTACTGTTACCGGCACCGGAACCCGGCGACCATGTATTATTCGTAAAATCGGAAGATGCGGTCACATTCCATACGGAAGTTTCGGCAAAAACAGTCATTGGCAGCGACGTAAATAACATAAGTACAACCAATGCCAATGCCAAAATCTTTTTAGAAAGTTTTTTGTGCATAATTTTTTATCCTCCCTTGAAAGTAATAAAGAGCAAATAGTAAAATTACCCAGCATCACATCTGACCCTGCTAACAGGCGCAACTATACTATTTCCAATAATACACTGTAATTATATAATTTTACAAAATTATTGTCAATAACATTTGTAAATTTTTTTTGAAATTAAAAACTTTTAGTTATTTTTAATAGTACTGACAAAACTTTGACAATTATTAATTATATACATTTATAATAGAATCGGCTTTATTTTTTATCATTTCTATCAATTCCGGAGGTGACATAACCTCTATATCGTCACCGTACTGCATGATCCAGGAAACAAGGCCGTCGCTGACAGCCGCTCTGACAACTGTCTCGAAATGAGTGGGATCCGAAGCTGTCAGAGGAATGGATGCGCCGAAGCGATCCAGCATTTCCTCCTGAAGATTCAGGCTGCACTTCAGTCTGACATCGCAGACCTCACCGGAAAACATATTGAACATTTTAGAGCTGTAATCTCTTGTGTCAAATTTATTCTTGTACGGACTTACCTCGCTGAAATGGCGGTAATCTTCTTTCAGAATAACAAGGCCTTTCATCCTGTCAATACGCAGGTTCATGAGATTGTCATACTTATCGTTATTACATACCAGATAATAATGATCGTCCTTCCATATCAGCGCGTAGGGCGAAACGGTAAAACTCTTTTCCGTATGTTTCTTTTTGTTATAAACATCAATGCTCCGGCGCCTGTATGTAAATCTGACCTTCTTCCTGCGCATGATAGCATCGTGAAGATGGTCAATAATAATATAAATCTCCTCATTACTGCACTTGGTAGACCGTGAATCAACATACACCTGACTGACCATAGAATTGGCCTGTTCTTCAGAAACAAGTGATTTTAATTTTTCAATGAGAGAAAGCGTTTTTTTGGGCGTAATAAATCCGGCACTGCTGACCGCGTCAACCAGCAGCATCACCTCCGGCAGTTCAAACTCCCTTGAGGCAATGAAATATCCCCTGCACTTTCCGTCCTTGGAAAGCATAATATCGCATCCCACCTCATTAAGGGCGTCGATATAGGAATATACGGTTTTACGGTTACAGGATATGCCTTGCTTTTCAAGCATATCAATGATTGCGGTTGTCGTTACAGGATGCTCCTCGTCACTGTGCTGCATAAGATAACGGTATACCAATAACGGTCTTAATATTTTATATTCATTTGGCATAATTTTACACCTCTGTAAAATTATACTATATTTTGTCAAGTTTTTCAACAATGGTACGAAATATAGGACAGCAGTCTCCGGAGCCGCTTATACCGTCTTCCCTCATAACAATGATCGTATACTTTGGGTTATCATAAGGATAAAAACCGGCAAACCAGGTATTCAGCACCTCAACACCGTTGTCATATATACCGCTCTGCGCCGTTGCAGTTTTTCCGGCGGAATCACCTTTATAATCGGCATTCGCACCGGTGCCGTCAGACACAACATAGCGCATGTACTGGCGCAGTTTTTTTGCTGTGTTTTCAGAAATGATCTGATTTTCAGTCACGTCGCTGATTTTAAGCGTCGGATAGGAATAATTGCCGCCATTGGCTATGCAGGATACCGCTGAAGCGAAATGAATCGGGCTGTCCGTAAGCAGTCCCTGTCCAAAACCAATCAGTGCAAGCTGTCCAAGTGAATTTAATTCACTTTTTTGTGGAAAGGTTCCGGACTTTACAGTCCACTCATCGTAAAGTTCAAACACTTTACCGAATCCAAATTTTTCTGCTGTTGCAATCATTTTGTCTGCTCCCAGATTTAAAGCAAGATTCACGAAATAACAGTTACAGGAGTTTGCCAGCGCCTGCTTCATATTCTGTATTCCGTGGGAATGCTCGTCCTGGCAGTGAAATTCTGTATCCGATACCCTGATTTTACTTGAACAGTTATACAGTAAATCCACATCGTTTTCGATTGCGCAGGCACTGACAATCAGTTTAAATACGGAGCCTACTGCATAGGGCGAAAGCGCGCGGTTGATATAGTCATCCCCCTTGCTGACAGACGCTAATATGCGTGAGGATTCAGGTTCCATAATAACAACTGCCCCTTTAGGCAGATTGGAAGCGGCCTCCTCGGCAATTTTTTGTATATTACTGTCGAGAGAGATAATAATTCCCTCATTGCTGTCATAGTTATCATTCACTACCGTCCCTTCATCTCCACTGAGCAGTCTGCCCAAAGCGTCCACGGAAAAATTAACGGACAGCGAGCCTATTTCCTGGCTGACATACTGCTCCAGACCACCGTATTCTTTTTTCAACAAATGGTCGGCAGGCAGGTCGCCGTCATCGATCTTTTCAAATATTTTTATATATTTTGTATCGGTCTTTTTAACAACGGTACGAATTACAGGATATCCCTGTGAGAGTTCGGAGGTTATTTCGGCAATTTCCTGTTCGTTAAAAAGCATGTCAAGCTCGCTGAGACATTTCTCATTAGGTCGAATAACGGCAACATAGGATTTTGAATTATTATTGATTTTTTTACCGGTACGGTCAAATATATTGGTATAAAGCGTTCCGATATCAAGCGTGTAGCTGTTATAACCGTCAGATATCTGATACGCCGTGCCAAGCGCTATATAGGCGCACCTCCCCACAAGCGAAGTGAAAACGAAAACAAATAGGCATAGCAGAGAAATGAATCTTTTTTTCATAAAAAATACCCCTTGTGTAGTTTTCACAAGGGGTAAAATTTTTATTCAGTTCTCTGCCTGCGGAAAATCGCGTCCGGCGAAACAGGTACTTCACATTTAAACGAATACGTATTCGTCGCCTTATTTGCTACATCAGCTTTTTCGCCGGTGGTTTCATTATAAAGCTCCCTGACATCGATTTGGTACGGCTTCTTACCAGGTTCCACAACCTCAAGAATATCGCCCTGATAAAAGCGGTTACGCTGGTCAACGACAAGGCGGCCGTCCCTGTAATCCTTATAAAGAGCGCACACGTCCCATTTGCGTATATAACCGCCGTTGTCCAGAACCTGACCGTTTTTCATGGGACCGAAATTAAATCCGGTCGTATATTCACGGTGGCTCATCTTCTCCATTTCATCAAGTATCCATTGCGGTACTTTAAAATCCGGTGACGGATTTTTCAGATATTCGTCTATTGCGTTTCTGTAAGCGTAGGTTACGATTGCAGTATAATATTCGCTTTTTGCTCTGCCTTCAATCTTAAAGGAGTCGACTCCGGCATCAACAAGCTCAGGAATATGCTCTATCATGCACAAATCACGGGAATTAAAAATATACGTTCCGCTTTCATCCTGATTTACAGGAAAGTACTGGCCCGGGCGCGTTTCCTCCACAAGGCTGTACTTCCATCTGCACGGCTGGGCGCAGTCGCCCCTGTTGGCGTCTCTCCCCACCATATAGTCAGAGAGTATACACCTGCCGGAAAAACTCATGCACATCGCTCCGTGAACAAACACCTCTATCTCTAAATCCGAAGGGGTTTTCTCTCTGATGACCTTGATTTCCGCAAGAGAGAGTTCACGGGCTGTCACCACACGCTTTGCGCCCATATCATACAACGTGTTTGCTGTCTGATAATTCACGATACCCACCTGAGTAGACATATGAATTTCAACATCCGGAGCATATTTTTTTGCCAGAGCCATAACGCCGATATCCGCGATGATAAATGCATCCACACGGATATACGCCGCGTATTTCAAAAACTCAGGCAGATATTCCATTTCTTGATTCCGGGGCAGCGTATTGCAGGTCAGATATATTTTTTTACCGAGGGAATGCGCCAGCTCCACCGCACTCTTAAGCTGGTCGGCGTTAAAATTCGACGGGTTGGTACGCATACCAAACTGCTCTCCGCCGAGATAAACGGCGTCTGCTCCGAATTTCAACGCAAGCTTAAGCCTTTCAAAATCACCCGCCGGTGAAAGTAATTCAATATTTCTCATCATCAATAGTTCAAATAAGGCGCGTAAGCAGCAACCTTATCCCTGAATTCAGAATTGGTTTTTGCGGTATAGAGATTGCCCTCAGCATCATGGAAGAAGAAATACGCGTCGCTGTCATCCGGATTAAGGGCGGCCTCAATAGCGTCAATACCCGGATTGCAAATCGGTCCTGTAGGCAAGCCTTCAACTGTTGAAGAATTGCTTGTATCATAATAAGCCATATAGTAATCCGCCGTATGCGCAGATGTGGAGGAAAGAGACGGACCTACTTTATTATTAATATAAGCGCTTGTGGAATCGCATCCCAGGGAGGGATAGTTTGTCCGGTCGGCGAGTCTGTTATGGATAACCGCGGAAATGGTATTCATCTGATCCACGTCACCGGCCTCCATCTGAATGATGGAAGCGATTATGATGATCTCATGCATGGAATAGCCCAGTTCTTCGGCCTTCTTCCTGTGTTCCTCCGTTATTTTCGTATCTCCGTTTGCCAGGAATTTTTTAACTACCGATGTGGCGCTCTCACCAACGTAGAAATCATACGTATCGGGGAACAAATAACCCTCAAGACGGTATGGGACATTTTCATCTGCTTCCAGAGAACTTACAAGAGAATATGTGAAATCGACAGTTTCTATTACAGAGAGCAGTGACGCTCTGTCACATACTTCGTTTTCAACAAGCCTGTCCACAATTTCAGGAACAGTATAACCCTCAGGGAAGATCAACGTTACCGTTTCCGCAGTAGTGGAATTGCCCTGCATGGTTTGCAGCATACCCTCAAGTCCCATTTTGCCTGACAGATAATATACGCCCGGCTCATAAGGGCCGCCCACATAAGTCTCTCTGTATTTGGCAAACAATTTACAGAAATTTTTGCAGTTAATCAGTCCGTTGTCTGCAAGCAGGTCAACAGCCTCGTCTATTGTCTGTATTTGGTCGGTATAGCTGACTGTAACCGTTGAACTTGTCTTTGTAATGGCCAGAACATCATTCATACACATAACAGCATATACGGATAAAATCATTGAAATAACGATTACAACAATGAAGAATATATATGTTCCGGCAACGCCGCGGCCCTTTTTCGCTTTTGGGGCCGTCTTTTTAACAACCGCGGAAGTGCTGCCGCTTGTACTGTGATCGGCCTCAACGTTTGAAAAATAAACGTCTTTATCGTTTCCCGCGGTATCCACGGGATTGATGCCGGTTTCCTCCAGCTTAAAATCATTGTTATCCATAATATCCTCCTTACAACACGCCGTCCTGAGTAATAATATAATGAACCGGAATATCGTATTCATCAGCGGGTAATTCATTCACAATCAATTCATTATAGCATATGCCAACTGATTTGTAAGCATATTTTTTTAAAAATCTGTCGTAATAGCCCTTTCCATAGCCCAGTCTGTAGCCCCGCCGGTCAAAAGAAATGGCAGGAACGATACATAACGAGCCGGCAAAATCGGTTACTTCCCTGCATAGCTCGGTATCAGGCTCCATGATACCGAAGCTGCCTGTTTTTACATCGTTCAGAGAATTTATGTAATAATATTTCATATTACCGTTTTTATCCGTACATACAGGCAGCGCAACTTTTTTACCGCATGACAGAGCATGATATATGCAAAAATCAATATTTACTTCGTCTTTAAGAGCAGCATAGAACAAGATAAGTTCTGCATCCGCGAAAATATCGCTTGCGATTAAATTTTTGCATATTATTTTATCCAGCTCGGATTTATCAGCAATATTTTTCCTAATATCTCTAAGGCTTTTCCTCAGTTCACTTTTTAAGGGCATTGAATCGTTTTCCTTACATTTTCCGCAGTTACATCATCCGTAAGGGCCCTTACGATCTCAAGACCGAATTGGGTAGCGACACCGGCGCCTTTTGCGGTAATAAACTTTCCGTCGGTGACAACATATTTGTCGGAAAGGACAGCGCCGTCCAGCGCGTCTTCAAATCCGGGGAAAGCAATGGCTTCCTTGCCTTTCAGCAAGCCCTTATGTCCCAAAACAGAAGGAGCGGCGCAGATGGCGCAGACAAAAGCCTGATCCTCTACAGCTTTATCTATTGCAGACTGTACGGCAGCGCTGTTTTCAAGATTGATCGTTCCGGGCATTCCTCCGGGCAGCACAACAGCGTCAACATCATGATATTCAAATTCGTCCATCGTGATATCGGCATTGACCTCAACACCGCAGGAGGAGCAAACCGTTTTTCCGGTAACCCCTACGGTCTGAACATTGATTTTCGCCCGTCTGAGCATATCCACAGGGGCAAGCGCTTCTATAATCTCAAAACCGTCAGCCAAAAATAAATAAACCATTTTTATTCTCCTTTGTAAGCAAGCGCAAAGGGCTTTTCAAGTGAACACCCCTCAAAAAGACATTCTCTGATTTCCTTGCGCTCATTAAATAAAATGTTTTCAATATTCATTTTATGATTAAATTTTCTTTTTCTGTAATAATTTACCAAGTCCGTGTCAGCGGGTATCAGAAGAATATAATCATAACGCTCCTGACAATACGCAAGAAGCTCGGACATATATCCCCGGCCTTGGTACGCCGCCGCAGTGCAGGCAGCATAAATATATTTATAACGAATATCATTTACCCGGCAGTCTACTAAAAAAAACATAGAGACGAGTTTATCATCCGTGTAATAACAAATGCAGCTTTTGTTTACGGCATTTTCAAGAAAAAACAGAATGTCCTCCCTGCTGTCACCGAAGGCCTCCTGCCAGAGTGAAATCATTTCATCACTGTACTGTTTTGTTTCAATAATTTTATCCATTGTATGTTGCCACGCATTTTTCAAGGAATATTTCCGGGTAATAGGACTGTTTTGCTTTTCTGAGCCCTTCAAGTCCCAGATCCTCTTCCCTGTTAACATATTCGTAGTCCATAAGGCAGTTGCGTGTAAACTCCTGATTCATTATCGGATAAGCGCCCTGCATTTCAGCGGGAGCTTTTTCAAAATGGGTCACGAACAATTCGTCCGAATGCCTTTCACCCATGGTATAAGCAATCACTTTTCCGCCGGTTCTTATAAGACCGCCCACAAAGCCAAGCTGTTCGTAATTTTCAAAAGCAGTCAGCACTGCTTCAAATTCATATGAATAGTCTGCCTCATCCTCATGATTTTTAATCCACTGCGTATGCAGTTCGATACATTCGCCGATATTTTCTTTACTGAGAACTTCAAATTTCCAGTCCGGATTGTTCTTTTTAAAATTATTGATATGATTGCGCTTGGCGTGGTATTTTTTTCCTTTCAGCTCCGCCATCTTTTCCACGGAATAAATATAATCGTTATATCCGTCGTCATATTCATAGCTGAATTGGTCGGGAAAAGATTCGTCAATCAACTTTTTATAATTTTCCGTCACGCCGAAAATGCGCGGCTTTATGCCGCAGGATGCGGCATCGTCAAGAATTTGCGCAACCGCGTCTTTAAAATCACCGCTGCCGATAGGAACGGAATATTTGTAATCCCCTTCCTTGCCCCATCGGCACATAAGAAAATTCTTATACTTACAGATCGTGGTGTAATATGACGTACTCCATACAAAAAGATTACCAAAAGTATATTCGCAGTTAAAGCTCTTAACAGATTTCAGACATTCATCCACCCACTGTTTGTCATCAATAACCGGCTTTTTAAAATCAAGCATTTATGAAATTTCCTCTTTCACGTATTTGATTATCTCGTTATGTATTTCCTCTACCGGGAGAGGATTGATTCCGTCTGAACACGGTATAACGGCCCAGCCCTGTTTTTTTGCAGTATATAGGGCCGATTTTCTGCATCGGTTTAAAAAGGCAGTGTCCGCCTCGTGAACGTCCTTTTTACCCTCGTCCCCGTTATAACGTGCGGTCATCAGCCTTTGTGAAACATCAACAGGCATATCCAGATAGATGACCAAATCCGGCTTTGGAATACCGATTTTATTATATTCAAAATCAGCCGACCACTCCAGATATTCGTCCCACCGGCTTTCGTCAAGTTTTTCCATCTGATAAATGGAATTGGAGGTGGCGTATCTGTCCGCAAGAATCACGGCCCTTTCCCTGTAATCCTTTTCCCAGTCCAGCTTAAACGAAGCGAAACGGTCCACAGCATAGAAAGCGCCGGCGGCATAGGCGTTTACAGAATCGGCGTTTTTTCCGAATGCACCGCCCAAATACATTTTTACAAGGGTGCTCGAAGGACTGTCGTAATCCGGCAGTTTAATTTTTCTGTAATTAACGGAATTCGCCTTAAAATACGCCTCCAGCATTGCGGTCTGCGTGGACTTTCCGCTGCCGTCAAGCCCTTCAATGATTATCAGCTTTGCCATTTCTTTTTCTTTCTACCTTTTTCTTATTTCCCTTTACGTCAACGATATAGGTGTTTTCAAGCTGACCTATAAGGCTGGCTTTGACGGAATCAATATATTCTCTTCTGAGTAAAGCCTGCTCTTCCTTTTCCGCCTCAGTCAGACCTTCGGCTTTGGACTTACGGGCAAGCTCGTTAATACGGTTAATTTTTTCCTGATTCATTAGTCTAAGAAATCCCTTAATTTTTTACTTCTGCTGGGGTGGCGCAGTTTTCTGAGCGCTTTTGCCTCAATCTGACGTATACGCTCACGTGTAACGTTAAATTCCTTACCCACCTCTTCCAGCGTTTTCGGATTACCGTCGTCAAGGCCGAAACGGAGCGAAAGGACCTTTTCCTCCCTCGGAGTAAGCGTTTTCAGCACATCCGCAAGCTGCTCCTTCAGCAGACTCATTGACGCGGCATCAGCAGGAGCGAGTGCGTCATCGTCCGGTATAAAATCACCAAGATGGGAATCCTCCTCCTCGCCGATGGGCGTCTCCAGTGAAACGGGTTCCTGGGCAACTCTGAGTATCTCTCTGACCTTATCCACCGGCATATTCAGATATTCGGCAATTTCATCGGGCGTAGGTTCCCTGCCGTTTGTGTGCAGGAGCTGGCTGTTGGCTTTTTTTACTTTATTGATGGTCTCCACCATATGAACAGGTATACGGATCGTTCTCGCCTGGTCGGCAATGGCGCGCGTAATCGCCTGTCTTATCCACCAGGTTGCATAGGTTGAAAATTTAAAGCCCTTTGTGTAATCAAATTTATCCACCGCTTTAATAAGACCGAGATTGCCTTCCTGAATCAGATCAAGGAACTGCATGCCCCTGCCCACATATCTTTTGGCAATACTAACTACAAGTCTGAGATTTGCTTCGGCGAGGCGTTTTTTTGCATTGGCGTCATTGTTGGAAATGCGGATAGCAAGCTCGATTTCCTCCTCCGGAGTCAGAAGCGGAACACGGCCGATCTCCTTAAGATAAACTTTTACCGGATCATCCATTGCCGCGTTGTCATTCACGGCGACAGTATCCGCGGCGTCGGTCTCTTTGGGGAGATCCACCTCAAGATTGATGCTGTCCAGCGCTTCGGCTGAAAAATCGTCAATAATATTAATGTTGGCGTTGTCGATCTGCTCATTGAGTTTTTCCAGCTCGTCAACATCCAGATCAAGCTCAACAATAAGATTGTCGATTTCCTGCGTTGTAAGATGACCCACCTGCTTGCCCTTATCCACAAGCTTTTTAAAGGCCTGCTGTTTCTTTTCCTCGCTTACGGGCTGATTCGGTGTCAGATTAATTTCCTTCATAGTAAATCTCCTCTGTATGTATTAAACATTATTAAAAAGTTTTCTGAAATCATCGTCGCTCATATCTGCGGACGATTTGCTATGTGTCTTTTCATATTCCTCATTCACTGTTTTGAGGCAGTCGGAAAATTCCGTTTTCGCATTACTGCTCTGACAGGCTCTGGCAATGATACCGGACAGCCTGCCCAGCTCTTCACCGGTAAGAACCTGACTGAAATCCATCAGGTCGATGTCAAGCCCTGCATCAAGCCTTGATATTATTTCCCTAAATACACGTTTTATAAACAATGATGAAAATCTTTCGACATCAAAATCAGAACAAAGCTGGCGACAGTCCGGATACATAAGCAGCAAGCCTATGATCCTTTCCTCTGCTTTTATCTGCTTTATTGAAGCATTGTTTTCATAGGTTACCCTGTTGTTTTCCCTGATACTATTATTGACAATAGATTTGTTTATATTGCGCTGTTTCCGCCTTTTCGCCTTTTTAGTGTAATCCTCAAGCTGGATTTTAATGCTTGCCTTTTCAACACCCAGCTCGTTTGACAGTCTGGACAGATACAGATCCTGCTCAATAGGGCTGACGTCCGAGAGGATTTTTACAGCCGCATTGAGAAAATCTATTTTTCCCTGTGTCGTATTCAGATTATTTGCGTTTCTCAGTTTAAGCAGAGCAAATTCAATTTCGTTTGAGGCGCCATACAGCATGCCTTTGAACTTGTCCCTGCCATATTTTTTAATAATTTCATCCGGATCCTTTCCGCCGGTAAGCGACGGTATTTTTACTTTTACATCGGTCTGCTTAAACAGCTCCGTAGCCTTTGCGAGCGCCTTCTGGCCTGCCTCGTCAGCGTCGTAAGCAAGGATGACCTCCTTTGTGTACCTGCTGATCAGGCGCACCTGCTCGTTTGTAAGCGCCGTGCCGCAGCCGGCAACCGCGTTTTTAAACCCCGCCTGGTGCATTGCGATAACGTCCATATACCCCTCACAGAGTATCAGGCTTTCACTGCAGTGATCCTTAGCAAGATTCAGAGCAAACAGCTCGTTTGTTTTTTTATAGACCAAAGTATCGGCAGTATTGATATATTTCGGTTTACTGTCGTCAAGAACACGTCCGCCGAAGGCGATGACATTCCCCCTAACGTCGATGATCGGGGTCATAACACGGTTGCGGAAAATGTCATAATATCTGTTGTTTTTACCGACCTTGACAACGCCTGCGTCCACCATCTCACCGGGTCGAAAACCCTTGGATTTAAGATGCCTTAACAAACTGTCCCAGGCATCGGGAGCGTAACCCAGCCCGAATCTTTTAATGGTATGCATGGAAAGACCGCGGTTCAGATAATAATCAAGCCCAGCTTTTCCCTGTTCGCTCAAAAGATAAGCGTAATAGAATTTAGCGGCCTCCCTGTTGATTTCAAGAATACGCCGCCTCTTTTTGGAAAGACTGTCGTCATAGGAAGCGTCCTCCGGCATCTGTATGCCGGCGCGCTGGGCAAGAAGCTTAACTGCGTCTATGTAATCAAGATTTTCTATCTTTTTGATAAATGTAACAGCGTCTCCGCCTGCGCCGCACCCGAAGCAGTAAAAGGACTGCGTGTCATTATAAACAGTAAAGG
>JAGHJI010000025.1 GCA_017886765.1 Eubacterium sp. | reverse complement strand
TTCGATTGCCATGTTCGCAATACAAAGACGGTCATCCATGGAAAGTTCTTTGATTCCGTCACCGGTAAATTCAAGGGATTTATAAAGAGCGCCGTCAACGCCGATCCTGCCGATAAGATGGAGCACAATATCCTTTCCGCTGATATAAGGCGCTTTCTTTCCGGTTATAACCACTTTGATGGCAGAAGGCACCTTGAACCATGCCTTGCCGGTCACCATACCTGCCGCCATATCCGTCGAACCGACACCGGTGGAAAACGCGCCGAGAGCGCCGTATGTACAGGTGTGGGAATCCGCGCCGATAACACAGTCGCCGCAGGTAACGATTCCCTGTTCCGGCAGCAGCGCGTGTTCTATACCCATATTGCCCACATCATAATAATGGAGAATGTCATTCTTTTTGGCAAATTCTCTGACCTGCTTGCAGTTTTCCGCTGACTGAATATCCTTGTTTGGCGTGAAATGGTCCATAACAAGGGCAATTCTCGATTTGTCAAACACGGAAGTTTTGCCGAATCTGTTCATTTCATTTATCGCCACGGGAGAAGTAACATCGTTTCCGAGCACCATATCCAGCCTGGCTTCAATCAGCTGTCCTGCCGTGACCTTATCCAGTCCGGCATGGTCAGCCAATATTTTCTGAGTCATTGTCATACCCATATTGATTCACCTGATTTCATTCAATAAATAAAATTATCCACTCTTAAACGTCGTCCGTAAAGGAGCCTTCCCCTCTTTCAAGGGAGGTCACACCCGTACGGGCAAGCTCTACGATACCGAAATCCTTGACAAGATCATTAATAAACATATCGATAGCGTCGCCGGTTCCGGTAAACAACAGCGTGATAGTCGTCATGGAAACATCAAGGACACGGGCGGCGTAACGAACATTAAAAGTAAGCAAAGCATTTTTCTGCTCAACGCCCGCCGCTTTGACCTTTACCATCAAAAGCTCTGAGGAAACGGAATTGGCTTCATCCAGCTCCGCAACCTTTTTTACAATCTCCAGCTTCAAAAGCTGCTGCTTAATCTGCCTTACATTTTCAGGCTCGGTATATGTTTCAATCGTCATGCGTGAAAAAGCAGGGTCCTCTGTTTCACTTACCGTAAGCGAGCTGATATTGTAACCGCGTCTTGAAAACAGACTGGCAACTCTCTGGAGTACACCGCTCTCATTATCAACAAGTACTGACAGTACTAACTTTTCTTTCATATCGCCGGCCTCCTTAATTAAATTTTTCAATGATATCCGTATGCGCTCCTCCCGGAGGAATCATGGGAAGAACATTGGAATCCGGTGAGATTCTGCAGTCAACGAGCACAGGACCGTCATATGCCAGCGCCTCGCTGACAACCGCTTCGATCTCATCATTGGTATTTATCCTCATACCTTTTACGCCGAACGCCTCCGCAACCTTTACAAAATCGGTACGGCGATGCGGGTCGGTATCTGAAAAACGGTTTTCATAAAACAGCTTCTGCCACTGGCGCACCATGCCCAGAACCTTGTTGTTCATGATGAACATTTTTACAGGAACATGATAGGAGGCCATGGTGGCAAGCTCAGACAGATTCATATGGAAACCGCCGTCACCGGCAAACATAATGACCTGCTTATCCGGGCAGCCTAACTGACCGCCAATCGCGGCGCCCATGGAATAGCCCATTGTACCAAGACCGCCGGAAGTCAACAACGTCCTTGGCTTGGTAAATTTATAAAACTGCGCCGCCCATAACTGATGCTGACCTACATCCGTAACAACGATGGTGTCGTCAGGTGTTGCTCTGTCTATCGCTTCGATCAGTTTCTGGGGATTTACATAGTCCGCAAGCTGAAGCTGTACAAAAGGATGCTTATAGGAGTCGATCTCCTTTTTCCATTCTGTATGGTCAAGCTGTTCCACTGCTCTTGTAAGCTGCGGAATAAGCTCTGAAAGGTCTCCTCTCAGATGGTAATTTGACACAATATTCTTATCCATTTCCGCAGCGTCGATATCAATATGTAAGATTTCCGCATTGGGAGCAAATTTTTTCCTGTTTCCTGCAACTCGGTCGGAAAACCTCGCGCCGGCGACAATCAGCACATCGCAGTCATGCGCCGCTTTATTTGCCTCAAAATGGCCGTGCATGCCGATAAGACCTACATGAAGCGGATGGCCGTTGGGAAACGCGCCGAGGCCCATAAGGGAAGATACTACGGGCGCGTCAATCTTTTCCGCAAAGGTAATCAGGTCCTCACCTACTCCGGATAAAACCGCGCCGCCGCCGACATAAATAATAGGCTTTTTTGCGCTGTTGATAAGCTCAACTGCTCTGTCAAAGCATTTCTGCTTCGGATGAACGGGCTCATCCGGCTGCTGCGCCGGCTCAGGTGTGTATTCACACTCACCGGAGGTAAAGTCCTTCGGTATATCTACAAGAACCGGTCCCTTGCGTCCGCTGATGGCTATTTTAAAAGCCCTTCTCAGCGTAGGAGCAAGCTCCTCCATGGATTTGACCTGAAAATTATGCTTGGTTATCGGCATGGTGATACCGCAGATGTCAACTTCCTGGAAAGAATCCCTGCCCAGACCCGAGGTCTGATAATTACAGGTAATAGCAACAACAGGAACGGAATCCATATACGCCGTCGCGATTCCGGTAACAAGATTCGTTGAGCCGGGACCTGATGTGGCAAAGCACACGCCTACCTTACCTGTCGCTCTGCTGTAACCGTCTGCGGCATGGGAAGCGCCCTGTTCATGGGCGGTAAGAATATGATTAAAGGTGTCGCCGTACTTATACAGCTCATCAAATATATTAAGTATCGTTCCGCCGGGATAGCCGAATATCGTGTCAACGCCCTGTTCCTTGAGAACCTCAAGAACGATCTGAGAACCGTTAAGTTTCATATATACTCTCCTTTCACTGCGTCAGAAAATGTTAAGAAATATAATATATTATTTACTTCATAAAGTCAAGTGTTAAGATATACATAAATTTAGCTTGTAAACAGTCAATTTTTGTTATATAATAAGCTGAATCATTTAACAGAATTACTAAGGAGACAAGAACATGAAACTGGGTATTGTGGGTTTGCCCAATGTGGGAAAAAGCACGTTGTTCAACGCAATTACAAACGCGGGCGCGCAAAGCGCCAATTATCCGTTCTGCACCATTGAACCGAACATCGGTATGGTAAGCGTACCTGACGAACGTCTGGACAAGCTTGCTGAAATGTACCATCCTGATAAATTCACTCCGGCGACAATTGAGTTTGTGGATATAGCGGGACTGGTCAAAGGCGCTTCACAGGGAGAAGGACTCGGGAACAAATTTCTTTCGCACATACGTGAGGTAGACGCGATCATCCACGTTGTCCGCTGTTTTGAAAATGACGATATCACCCATGTAGACGGCAGCATCGACCCGGCAAGGGATATTGAAACGATCAATCTTGAGCTGATCTTATCCGACCTTGATATACTTTCCAGAAGAATCGACTCACGCAAAAAAGCGATGAAAGGCGACAAAACGCTGGCGGCTGAGGTTGTGTTCCTCGAAAGACTGCAGAGTGAGATGGAGCAGGGCAAAACAGCCAGAAGCATTGATATTTCCGACGACGAAAGAGAATTTCTCAAAGAGGTCTCACTACTGACGATAAAACCGGTCATATACGCCTGCAATATGGGAGAAAACGATTTTACAAGCGGTATAGAAAATAATAAATACTATAAAACAGTCGAAAAAATCGCCGAGGCAGAGGGCGCGGAAACGCTGCCTATCTGCGCGGAGATGGAGGCGGAGATCGCCCAGCTTGACGAGGAGGAAAAGGCACTGTTTCTCGCCGATATGGGACTTGAAAAAAGCGGTCTGGACAGGCTGATAAAAAAGAGTTATTCCCTGCTGGGACTGATTTCATATCTTACTGCAGGCAAGCCGGAGGTAAGAGCCTGGACGATCAAGAAAGGAACAAAAGCGCCCCAAGCGGCCGGCAAGATTCATACGGATTTTGAAAGAGGCTTTATAAGAGCCGAGGTGGTCTCCTTTGACGACCTTATGGAATGCGGCAGCATGGCCGCGGCAAAGGAAAAGGGGCTTGTCCGCTCCGAGGGCAAGGAGTACGTTATGAAGGACGGAGATATCGTTCTTTTCCGTTTCAACGTATAGTTTTTTGTAAAATCCGATTGCGTATTACGGCATCGGGTTTTATTAATTTTAGTCAATGTGCTGAAAACCCGTTGTTCTGTATAAATATTTTTGTTGACTTTTATAAAAATTACTGATATTATAATGATAAGGTGGGAGAGGATTATGTCTGAGTTTAATAAAACAGATGACGAAATTCTTTCATATGCGCAATCCGGCAGCAATAAATATGCTGAAAAGGTAATTGAAAAATACAGGCAGACCGTAGAGGTCATCGCCTCAAAGTATAAGGACTCGCCTATGGAACGGGAGGATCTTATACAGGAGGGTATGATCGGGCTGCTGGCAGCGATAAAGTCATACAGGCAGGACAAGGGCGCCAGCTTTATGACTTACGCAAAAATCTGTATCGACAATTCCATTCAGACAGCGCTGAGAAAATTCAGCAGGCAAAAGGATATCCCCCCTCAGAACGTTATCGAATATCAGGAGGAGGAGCTGCCTGCCGAAAGCGGACACGCCAGCGCGGAGGATATTGTTATTGCCCAAGAAAGCGTTTCAATGTTGACTCAAGTCCTTCGGGAAAATCTCTCAGATTTTGAAAACGAGGTCTTAAGGCTGCACATTGTCGGTTGCAGTTACAATGAAATTGCAGGAAGATTATGCAAAACACCTAAAGCAATTGACAATGCTTTACAACGTGTCAGAAAGAAATTAACAGGTATTTCTTTGCAGCACAAAATCCGACAGTAATAATTTTGAGAGGTGTAAATATGTTTGAAGACAAGACTTTAACCTGTAAGGACTGCCAGAAGGAATTTGTTTTTACCGCCGGCGAACAGGAGTTCTACGCGTCAAAGGGATTTGTTAATGAGCCCCAGAGATGTAAGGAATGCCGCGACAAAAAGAAAGCCGCTATTAAAGCGTCAAGAGAGTATCATGACGCCGTATGCGCTTCCTGCGGAGCTGAATGTAAAGTTCCTTTTGTGCCTAACGGCGAGCGCCCGGTATACTGCAGTGAATGTTTTGCGAAAATCAAAGCTGAAAGTGAGTAATGAATAGGTTAAAGACTCCTTTGTCCAGGCAAAGGAGCCTTTCTTTTTTCAAAAAATTCTTGACATATTTATTTTGCTATGGTAATATTATTGAGCAATAAACGCAGAGGTATCGAAGTGGTCATAACGAGGCGGTCTTGAAAACCGTTTGTCCGAAAGGGCGCGTGGGTTCGAATCCCACCCTCTGCGCCAGAAAAACATCCGTATCAGCGGGTGTTTTTTTATTTTAGAAACGGACAATGGTTTAATCCATCTTGTACAAAAAAAGAGCTGTGATTCTTTCACAGCTCTTTTCATATCCATTTTAACTTTGTTCAGGTTTTTTATTCTTATCGGAAAAGAGTTTCCCGATTACTTTTGACACCAGTTTGTCATATCTAATCAGCTTCTTAAACAACTCCACAACTACGGAAAGCGCGAATGAAATCGCCAAAAGAACAAACGGAATAAGCAGCGCATACTTAAACGAATAGGTAAAATCATTAAGGTACTCGTATCTTATAAAAGTATGAATAAGAAAAATATTCAAGGAATGATTGCCTATATACATAAGTCCCCTGTTTAAAACTGGGATACGTTTCAGATATCTGTTGCAGAACAGAATAACAATCAGCGGCGCAATGCTGTAATTAAATTCCCAGAGATATTTTCTGCCGATCTTATCCGTCAGATACACGATCATAAAGAATGCCAGCATATATACGAAGAACAAGACGATATCCGACAACAGCTTGCTTTTTTTGAACAGGGTAAATTTGTCAAGCTTGGCGAACAAATCATGCTTTGCAAACACCATGCCGAAAATAAACACAAGCACAAAGGAGAAAACATTTTTACTGCCCGGAAAGCCCTGCCCGATAATTCTCGGCAATAGTATCATGGCAAACGCCGTAATAAAATAACTGAATTTCTCCCCCATTGCGTAGAGCAAGGGAAAAAATATAATCATTATAACAACAGCGCTCATATACCACCAGGTACCGATAAGCGATGGCGTGTCTGCAATTTTAGCAAGACCTAAAAAGTCAATAATGGCATAAATCCAGCTGCCTTCCATCTTTGTAGGTCCGGTAACATAAATAGTAAGCGGGCGCTTATCAACTAAATAAGTTACAACAAATACAAGAATATAGACAATCCAGAAACCGCTTAGTGTCTTAAACAGTCTTGTACCGGTCCAGTTGAAAACGGCTCTGTTTTTTAAATCAATTTTACTGAAGGATTTATATAATCCGTATCCGGTGATAAACACAAACATTCCCACGCAGAGCTTAAAAGAATCGCAGACCATAACAGGCCAGTGATAGGACTCGAAGGGAAAGAAATTCATTGTATGCTTTTCGACCTGATTCATCGATATACAGTGATGGAACATTAATAGCACAATGGCAACGCCTTTTACAAGCATCGAATCATATGTGGTAAAAGAGCTCGTCTGCTTAGCCCTTTCAATATCTGCTTTTTTTATTATCATCGTTTGCATCTCACATTCTAACATTAGTATTTTATAATCAAAATTATATATTATTACATAAAAACTGTCAATAATTGTGTTTATTTAAATATATACAAAATATTTCTATTGACATTTAGAAAATCTTATGTTAAAGTATTAGTCGCACAATATGTGCGGTTTTAAATACTTGACAGGTTAAACCCGTCAGCTTGCAGAAGTACTCAAGTTGGTGACGAGGCGCCCCTGCTAAGGGCGTAGGTCGGGCAACCGGCGCGAGAGTTCGAGTCTCTCCTTCTGCGCCAAAAAAAACGGTACCGAAACGGTACCGTTTTTTTATATGCAGAGAGACTCGAACAGGACACATACCGCAGGTAAGAAACAGTCCGGTGGACTGTTTCGGTGTCCGCGTGCAAGGCGGCACTGCCG
>JAGHJI010000024.1 GCA_017886765.1 Eubacterium sp. | reverse complement strand
CGGTTACTGCTTTATTATCGACCCCATTGACGGCACAACAAATTTTATAAAGGGTTATCAGCACAGCGCCATCAGCGTGGCGCTTGCGAAAGACCGTGAAATCATCATCGGCGTTGTGCTTGACCCCGATTTAAATAATCTGTTTTACGCGGAAAAGGGCAAAGGGGCTTTCTTGAACGGAAAGCCTATTCATGTTTCAGACTGCGGTATGGAAAACAGTCTCGTATTATTCGGCACTTGTCCCTATGAGCATGAGCTGGCGCACAAGACCTTCGCGCTGACGGAAAAGATTTTTTATAAAGCCGTAGAGGTAAGGCGCGGAGGTTCCGCCGCCCTTGACATCTGTTATGTCGCAAGTGGCAAGGCTGACCTATATTATGAGATGATCCTACGCCCCTGGGACTGGGCCGGCGCGTCATTAATACTGAGAGAGGCGGGCGGAAAGGCATACACCTTTGATAAGGAACCTTTGGACGCCGACAGGATCGCATCCTTTGTCTGCGGGAACGACAACAGTCTGAGAGATTTTTATGAAATATTACAGTCTGAATAAATACCTGCGTGACACCTTCGGCGACAAAGTTTACAAAATCAGTCTTAACGCCGGATTCACTTGCCCGAACCGTGATGGAAAAATCGGCACACGCGGCTGTATTTTCTGTTCTCAGGGCGGCAGCGGCGATTTTGCAGAAAGTCCTGACCTTTCCATTACCGAACAAATCGAAAAGGGCAAAGAAACAGTCGCAGGGAAAATCAAAAGCGAAAAATATATCGCCTACTTTCAGGCTTATACAAACACGTACGCCCCTGTAGAAACACTGCGTGAAAAGTATTATGAGGCAATAAATCATAAGGATATTGTGGCGCTGTCCGTTGCCACAAGACCCGACTGCCTGGGTGACGATGTGCTCAAGCTGCTTGAGGAAATAAACAATATAAAACCGGTGTTTGTTGAACTGGGATTACAGACGATTCATCAAAAGACTGCGGAATATATCAGACGGGGCTATACCCTCGATGTTTATGACGAGGCGGTCAAAAAGCTGAAACAAGCCGGCATAAACACGGTGGTTCACATCATACTGGGACTGCCGGGTGAAACGAAAGCAGATATGCTGGAAACCGTACGGTATGTATGCCAAAGCGGTATTGACGGTATCAAGCTCCAGCTGCTCCATGTTCTGAAAAATACTGACCTGGAAAAGGACTACCATGCAGGGAAATTCAGAACGCTTGAATTTGATGCGTATCTGGATATATTAAAATCCTGCGTGGATATCATACCGGACAATATTGTAATCCACCGCCTGACAGGTGACGGTGCAAAAAAAGACCTTATCTCCCCGCTGTGGTCAGCGGACAAGAAAAAGGTCTTAAACGCGATCAATAAATTGTAAATAACTAATGCAGATGTTTTTGGAAATTGCCTGAAACGTCCACGTCCTCGTGAATAAACACAAAAGCGTCCGGGTCAAAGGACTGAAACTCTTTTTTCAGAAGCGCCGCTTCGTTTTTAGACAGAACCACAAGATAAATATTCGTGTCATCCCCTGTATATGTACCGGTAGCGTTGACACGGGTGGCGCCTCTGTTCACCGTATTGAATATGACTTTTTCCGCGTCCCGCTTTTTCGTGACGATAAACATATCCGTGGTGATATTCTGAAAATGAATTTTATCAACGGCAATACTGGAAATCACCGAGCATAATATGGAATAAACAGCCACAGTCAGATTAAAGAATATGGCACAGCAGCCGTAAACAAAAATATTGATGATAACCGTCACCTTGCCTACGCTGAAATTGCGGTATTTCTTTGTCAGGTAAACGCAGATAATCTCCTCGCCGCCGCCGCAGCCGCCGGAAAGCAGGGTAAACCCTATTCCGATACCGGACAGCAGTCCTCCCGCCACACAGCATATAACGGTGTCGTCAAGGACCATGTTTTCCGGTACGGGAATCACCGCCAGAAATATGGTGTAAAACACGGTGCATACAATGGTCTTGAAGAAAAACGGTTTTCCAAGGCTTTTATACGCAAGGATAAGCAAGGGTATATTTATCATCAGGTATATAATACCCTCCATATTCACATTACTGAAAGTTACGCCCAGATACTCCAGCAACGCGTTGATAAGCTGAGCGATTCCGAGAACGCCGCCGCTGTACATTCCGCAGGGAAGGATAAGGATGTTCATTGCCAGCGAGTAAATCAAAGAGCCGATGAACATAAGCCCTACGGACTTAAGCGGCAGATAGCCGTCCTTTGAAAATAATTTCATTCTGATCACCATCCGTGTGATTTTACACGGATTTATCCTTTTGTCATTTTATATCCGTGGTGGATTATAACAAAAGGGATAATTCTTGTCACGTAATTTAACAGGAATTTAACATTCTTAACCGAAACTTAACCTAATCTTTATAATATTTAACTTGATGCTCTGACAAAATTAAATATTATAATGATATACTATGGCGAAATATTGTTCAGGGAGAATAAGTATGGCAGAAAACAGTACATTTAAAACAAAAGTAAACGCGTTTACACAAAAGCACGCTGAGATCTGGAAATTTATCAAATTCACGTTTACCGGAGCCAGCACGTCCATACTGGAAATGGCGGTGTTCGCCGTGCTCCAGTACGGCGTATTCAGGTCCCTTAACGAGGTGCCGGTTACGGACAATCCCGTTCTTGCGTTTCTCGGTATTGAATATAAGGGATATATGTACAGCTATTTCATCTCGGCAGTTATCGGATATGCCGCCGCGTATATCATGAACCGGAAGCTGACCTTCAAGGCGGATGCCAATCCGGTACTGTCAACCATTCTCTACGCGATTATGGTCATCTGCACCATTGCGTTTAACACCTGGTTCGGCGCCTTTCTCGGTACGCTCATACAAAACAAGGGATATGACAGCGTATTTATTGTTATGCTGACAAAGCTGGTTGTAATGACTGTTCCTACATTATGGACGTATCCGCTCAACAGATTTGTGATACACAGAAAAAAGAAGACCACAGATACAGATAAAGAAAATAAATAAAGGATAGGCATATTTAATATGGACTGCAAGCTCATTGCCTGTGATTTGGACGGCACCCTCTTATGCGATGATTCCAGCGTCAGCGATGAAAATCTACAGGCAATACATAAAATAAAAGACAATAATATTGAATTTGTAATCAACACCGGCAGAACGCTTTACGAGATACCCGATAAACTTCTTCAGTGTCCGGATATCAGATACATTATCTACTCGGACGGCTCCGCCGCCTATGACAAAGCGCTGGATGAAATAATATTCAGCCATTATATTGACACGGATACGGCGCAGAAGCTGCTGCATTTGTTAAACCGTTATGACACGATGGTCGAGTTTTATGAAAACGGACATCCTGTTACGGATTTAAAAAAACTGAATCCGCAGGCATATGATTATTACAATATTGATGAAAATTACCGTCCGGTCATAGATGAGACACGTACGGGAGTGGATGATCTTGCGCAGTATATTCGTGAAAACAGCAAAATTGAACTTTTAAATATATTTTTCAAGAAAATGAAGGAAAGAGAAGAATGCGCCGAGATTCTTGAAAAGGATTTTGATGTGTATTTCACAACCTCAATGGACAACAATATTGAAATCATGGCAAAGGGCGTATCAAAAGGCGACGCGCTGGAAAAGCTGTGCGATTACCTTAAAATAGAAAAAGAAAAGGTAATCGCCGTGGGCGACAGCCGGAATGATTTTACAATGTTTGATTTCGCGGGAACTTCTCTTTCAGCCGGCAACGCAGCGGATGCTGTAAAAGAATATACTTGCGCCCAGCTATGCTCAAATAACCAGCATATTGTAAAATATATCTATGAAAATATTTTATAGAAATCGTGTTGACCTCAAAATTGGCCTATGACATCGTTTTGGGGTGTCTGCGTTCCAATTATCACCTTATCCGGCTACAGTAAGGTGTTAGGAATTTTTTATATCACAGTTTGTAGCCGGAAAGGCTATGGGAATGAATATACAGGGTAAAATCCATTTTTTAAATACCGGACATTCCGACTGCATCATACTTGAAAGTCAGGGAAAAATCGCTATGGTGGACGCGGCGGAGGATACGGATTTTCCGCCAGAAAAGCCCCATCTCAACCTAAAGGGCTATGAAGATGAGGTCATCCGTTATCTTTTAAAGAACTTCAGCAACGCCGACGGAAAGGTGAATATTGAGTTCGTACTGGGCACCCACGCCCATTCTGACCATATCGGCGGCTTTGACACGGTGATCAATCACCCGGATATCCACGTGAAAACAGCTTATCTGAAACCGTATCACGAAGAAAACATCTGCCTTTATGAAAGAAAATCCTGGGATAATGTGGAAGTGTATACCCAGATGCTAAACGCAATAAAAGAAAATCATGTTGAGCTTATAGAGAGTTTTGACGGGCAAACAACGCAACTGGGCGATTTTGAGATACAGTTTTTAAACGGTACATACAGAAAAAGAAAATTCAAATACGGGGAAAATGTCCATTCCGTTGTTGCGCTGGTAAAAATCGGTAAATATAAGAGCGTGCTTGCGGGGGATCTGAATTATAAAGACGGTGATGAAAAGCGCCTCGGCAAAAAGATTGGAAAGGTGGATTTACTGAAAGTCGGTCACCACGGATATGTAGGCTCTTCCTCGGCATTCTGGATCAAATCCCTGATGCCGACTTACGCCATCGTCTGCAACTGGGCAAAGGCGATCTATCCGGATGTGAAATTCAAACTTGAACACATTTCAAAATCAAAAATCATCGCCACTGCAGATGTAAACGGAATCATCACCGAATTTTCCGAAAACGGTATTGAAATAAAAACAAATATAATGTGATAAATTATACTTTAGCGTATTTCATATGTTAAAAATGTAATTTGCGCACAGCGGCGCGGAGTACGTTATTATTTCATCGTAGGGGCGATGACCCATCGCCCGCATTGAATACGCTAAAGTACAAATTTATTTTACAATCACTTTTCGTAAATTACGCAGTTATCAATAGTGATGGATTTGATATCCTCCACGTTTATTATATTTTTAAACGTAATATCTACAGTACCTTCATAGGGCATATCCGAAACCGCCGTACCCGAAATACTCGTGTCAAAATCATTCTTTCCAACTTTATCAGAATACACTGTACCGTCATTCAGCTCAACAATTGCAAAGGCGCCGCCGGAAGCAGTAATATCCGTCTGGTCACCGGCAAGTCCATTGACCGTGTCCGACGCGTTTGCGTTTATCTGCTTATAATCTATATAAATTCCCAACGGAGAAACCGTTAATTTCTTGATTTCATATTCGCTGTCGGAGCATTTGATTGTGCCCAACGGCTCAATCTTGGTTTTCACACTCGCTCTCAGCGCATGGAAGGTAAAGTTCCATTCCCCTGTTACATCATCGTCAGGGCAATATTCCTTTGTCTTATTATCATAATAGGCGGCAGAATTTACCTCAACCGTTATTTTGTCATTATTCTTAATATTTCTTAAATTGTGAATAATGATGGAGCAGGTATGATCACCTGAAAAATAAGTTGTTGAGCCGTAACCGTCAAAATAATATTTACCGTTGATACGTAAATCCACCATCGCAGGAACAATCAGTCTGCCGTCCTCCTCGGGGCATTCAAAAACAAAATGGAATGTGGAATTGTCGCTTAATACCTGTTTAAGTGTAATGGCATATCCGCCCGAGGTTTCCGTTATATTCACATCCTGACCCAAAGTACTCATATCTACTTCGTCATTGAAGGTGAAATACTCCGCCAGTGCGCTGTCCGGCTTAAAGTAAACTGCGGCGCCTACGCTGACACTCGAGCAGACAATGACAAATGCAGCCGCGACGGCAAGGATCCTCTTAACGGAAACTACCTTTTTCTTAAAAGGTAGTTTTTTTGTGCTACCGCTCTGCGCGCCCAGTCGTGACAGAACATTTGCCTGTACTCTGTCCGCCATATCGCCGTCATATTCTGCGTGGACCATTTTATCGGATATGCGGCTTGTATTATTTAAATCCAGATCATCCAACAACTGATACATATTAATCTTCATAGTAGTCTCCTTTCAGCCTGTTTTCAAGCTTTCGCAATGCTCTTTGCAGGCGTTTTCTTACATTATCATCTGTTAAGCCTGTAAGCTGCGCAATCACTTTTGCGCTCTCACCGTAATAATATTTGTGGTATATTATCGTTGAATCGGGCTCTCCCAGCGCATTGATTTCGTCAATCAAACGGGAGTACATTGAATTTTTCTCCGCCTCATTTTCCAAGTCAATATGATCAGGAATTTCAATATAGCTGTCCTCATCCATATTTATCTCCTTTGATTTACAGGCACAGCGGAATTTGTCAACCGCCTTTCTTTTGGCTATTGTCATTAAATATGCGGACAGACTTCCCTTTTCCAAATCAATATGATCTGTCTGATTATAAAAGGCGATAAAAACATCGCTGACCGTTTCCTCAATATCCTCCAAGGAGCAGACAGTCGAAATTTTATTTTTTACAATTGTGTATACAAGTCCCGTATACTGTTCCATAAGGGCAGACATACCCTTTTGCGCGTCTGCTCTTATGAGTCGGAGCAATGCTCTGTCAAACATATTCCGCCTCCCTTCTTTTTGCAAGGAATTCCTTTCACTTCTATATTCGTATGCCAAGCATATTTTGTGACAGAAAAAGCCACCCTTTTCATAAAAGAAAAAGGTGGCTTTTTATTATTCGTAAAATCCTATTGATTGAATAACGGGATTGGAGCGTGACTGGCTAATCACAAGGCAGACACCGGTGCATTTTACATGCATAGGAATTATTTTCTTTGATCCGATCACGGTGCCGCTATATACATTTTTATAGCTGCCGTCCGGTTTCTTTACATAGAGGTCAAAGGCTTCCACCCTCTGACTGCGTGTAATATCCTCCTCAATAACGGCAAATTTCAGTCTTTTTACACCGTTAAATTGATATTCAAGATATCCGCTGTCTTTTGTCAGCTCTCCCGGCCGGTATTCCGCAACCGGTTTTTCTGTAACGGAGCGGATCATTTTACCCAGCTTTTTCAGGGCTTTAACATCCTTATTATGTATTACGCCTTTATCCGTGGGGGGAATATTAAGCAGTAAGGTACAGTTGTTTCCCACCGAGGTAAGATAGATTTTAAAGAGTTTTTTCGGTGATTTTACCGTTATGTTTTCATTCTTTGAGTAAAACCAGCCTTTTCGGATAGAAACGTCAACCTCCGCCGGATACCAGCAAAGCTTTGGATTCTTTGACAGTATCGTTCTCGACCCCAAATCCTCATCCGTTGAGGAATATTTCTGAAGCGAGGCGGCCTGACTCTCGTCCTGCTGGCTTTCTTTCATGGTTTTTTCTGTATCGCAAAGGGAGGCCGGCACAACGGAATATTCGGATTTACGGCTTTTTCCGCCTTCATTACCGACCCAGCGTATATCCGGTCCGCAGATAGCGATATTTGCCTTTGGCTGCAGTCTGCGGATCATCTCGTAATATCTGTCCCAGTCATATTCAAACTCTACGGCGTTGGAACCCTTTGCTCCGTCAAACCACACCTCAAAGATCTCTCCGTAATTTGTTAAAAGCTCCGTCAGCTGATTGCAGAAATAATCATTATAGGCATCCGTGCCGTAACGCTTGTCATGCATATCCCAGGGGGAAAGATAAACGCCGAAATCCAGTCCCTGTTTCCTGCAGGCGTCTGATACCATTTTAACAATATCGCCCTGAAAATCCGTATTTTTCACACAGAAATCCGTATATTCACTCTCCCAAAGACAAAAGCCGTCATGGTGCTTGCAGGTCAAAATGATACCCGTGGCGCCGCTGGCTTTAACAGCGGATACCCACTGGGGCGCGTCTATTGTTTTTATCGTAAAATCCTTTACCGTTTCCGTACCCTTTCCCCATTCTCTGGCGGTGGCGGTATTCATACCGAAATGAATAAAACAGTAAAAGGGTTTCTTGGCATTTCTTACCTGGTTTTCCGACGGTACTACGGATATGTAACGCTCCACTTCACTGTCTAACAATGGGAATCCATTATTGTCCGTAGTCCAGTTCTTCGTAAAATCAACGCTCATATATCTATCCTCAACACGATTTACTTAATGATTATATTCATCAAACAGCAACGATATTTACAAGTTTTCCGGGAACATAGATTTCCTTTTTAATGGTTTTTCCGTCAATGGCGGCGGCGATTTTTTCATCCGCCTTTGCAAGGGCAATGGCGTCCTCCTTGCTTATATCCACCGGAACTGTTATACGCTAGCGCACCTTGCCCATGATCTGAAGGGCAATCTCAACGG
>JAGHJI010000023.1 GCA_017886765.1 Eubacterium sp. | reverse complement strand
GAATATTGCCGTTACCCTGTTTGAAGATGGAAAAAAAATCTATGCAGACTTCGGTGAAATGCTGTTTACACACTACGGCGTATCCGGTCCTGTGATTCTCTCCGCTTCCAGCCACATAAGAAATATGGGAAAAGCGGAGTACAAAATTTCCATTGACCTTAAGCCCGCGTTGGATGAAGAGACCCTGGATAAACGTATACAAAGAGATTTTTCACAGTTTTCAAATAAAGATTTTGTAAATTCCTTAAATAAATTATTGCCTAAAAAGCTAATTCCTGTTATAGTTTTACTTAGCGGCATTGAGCCGTCGGTGAAAGTCAATCAGATTACAAAACAGCAGAGGCGCTCTCTTGTAAAACTGATAAAGGATTTTACCGTTGATGTTTCCGATTTCAGACCGATTGAAGAAGCGGTGATCACCTCCGGCGGAATCAGCGTGGCTGAAATCGACCCGAAAACCATGAAATCAAAGATCATTGATAATCTGTACTTTGCAGGGGAAATTATTGATGTGGACGCGTATACCGGCGGTTTCAATTTGCAGATTGCATTTTCAACCGCTGTGCTGTGCGCGGAAAATATGTAAATAAATTACGGTTATAAAATAAAAGGAGACTGCGTTTATGATAAACGTTGCCATAGACGGACCGGCAGGTGCCGGCAAATCGACAATAGCAAAGGCGGTTGCCGCAAAACTGGGATATATTTATGTTGATACCGGCGCTTTATACCGTACTGTAGCCCTGAGCGCCGCGCGTAAGGGGATACTTGACGATACGGATAAGATCATTGAAATGCTCGGCGATATTGAGGTCAAACTCGGATTTGCCGACGACGGCACCCAGTGCGTTTACCTTAACGGCGAGGAGGTTTCCTCCTTTATCCGTACGCCGGAGATTTCCATGGGAGCCTCTAAGGTTTCAGCGATTCCCGAGGTCAGGGACTTTCTACTGGATCTGCAGAGGAACATCGCCAGGGAAAATAATGTCATTATGGACGGCAGGGATATTGCCACGGTGGTTCTTCCGCACGCGAATCCCAAGATTTTCCTTACGGCGACTGCGGAATGCAGAGCAAAAAGAAGATATAAGGAACTGCTTGAAAAGGGTGAAAGCGTCCGTTATGAGGATGTTCTTGCCGATGTCAACCAGCGCGATTATCAGGATTCCCACCGTGAGATAGCGCCGCTGAAGCCTACGGATGTGTCGATTATGGCGGACACCTCCGATCTTGAACTGGAGGAATCGGTTGAAATGGTAATAAATATAATTAAGGAGAGTATGCAGTGAAAGAGTTTGATTATTCCCGGGTAAAGCACTATAAAATGTATAATTTTATAAAGGCTGTTTTCAGACCCCTTGTTAAACTGGTGTACAAAATAGAGTTCAAGGGGCTTGAAAATATCCCCCGGGACCGCACCAATTACATAGTTGCGATAAATCATACCTGCGCGCTGGACCCGGTTTTCGTGGCGTGTCCGAAAAATGTTCCGGCGCTTCATTTTATGGCGAAAGCGGAACTTTTTAAAAATCCGGTGGTGGCGTGGTTTATTACGCATATGTACGGTTTCCCTGTTAAAAGAGGAAAGGGCGACACCTCCGCCATTGATTACGGTATCAAGATTATTGAGGAGGGACACGTCATGGCAATCTGCCCCGAGGGAAAGCGGGTAAAGGATAAGAACGGCGTTCCCCAGAGGGCAAAGGCAGGCGTTGCCGTAATAGCCAAGGCCACGGGGGCGGATGTTCTGCCGGTTGCCATATGCTGTGACGGTAAGATCAAAGCCGGCAAAAAGGTCACGGTATCCTATGGCAAGATGATCAAGAACGCCGATATGGGACTTGACAAGGAAAATGTAGGCCCTCATGATATTAAAAACGCGGCGAATATGGTAATGGATCACATTGTTTCTCTCTGGGAGGCTGAAAGATAAATTGATAAAATTGGCAAAAACTGCGGGTTTCTGCTTCGGGGTTGACCGGGCTGTCAATCTTGTTTACGAGCTTGTTGAAAAGGGAGAAAAGGTCTGCACCCTGGGTCCTATTATTCATAATAGCCAGCTTGTTTCGGACCTGGAATCCAAGGGAGTAAAAATTATTGACAGTATGGAAGACTGCCCTGACGGGTATACTGTAGTAATAAGGACCCACGGCGTAGAAAAGGAAGTTATTGACAGCGCAAAGGAGAGAGAAGTTAAATTTATTAACGCTACCTGTCCGTTTGTGCTTAAGATTCACAAAATTGTTTCCGAGCAGCCGGACGGCACCGTAACGCTGATCGCCGGCGATGAAAAGCATCCTGAGGTTATGGGCATACGCTCCTACTGCAAAGGCGAAAGCTATGTGTTTAAATGTCAGGAAGAACTGGAAAATATACTGCGTGAACACAATTTGTGTGAAAAAGAATCACTGATTTGTGTCGCGCAGACGACTTTTTCATTAAAAGAATGGAAAAAATGCGAGAAAATTCTAAAAAAACTCTATACAAATTGCAGAATTTATAGTACAATATGTAATGCTACCGCTGATAGACAGGAGGAGGCGGCGTCACTTTCGCAGGAGGCGGACGCCATGATTGTTATTGGCGGCAGACATTCATCAAATACTTGTAAGCTGAGAGACGTGTGTAAAGCAAACTCTGATACTTTCCTCATTGAAACGGCAGAGGAGCTTAAGGGCATTGATCTTTCGCCTTATCATGTTATTGGTGTTACCGCCGGGGCTTCAACGCCGTCGGCTATTATTAAGGAGGTACTAAAAACCATGTCCGAAGAAAATATTGAAAAGGAAGTTGAAACAACTTCAGCCGTAACTGAAGAAGTTGTGGAGACAGCAGATACCGCTGATAAGGCCGATAAGGCTGCTGTCAAAGCATCTGCTGATGGTGAGGCAACCTTCGAAGAAATGCTTGAAGAATCATTCAGAGAAGACGAAAACAGCAAGGTAGTCAAGGGTACTGTTGTAAACATCACGCCTACGGAAGTATTTGTTGATGTTGAAGGCAGGAAACAGACGGGCGTTATCGCGCTCAGCGATCTGTCATCAGAGCCGATTGACAAGCCGGAGGATGCCGTAAGCATCGGCGATGTCCTTGACCTTGTGATCATGAAAACTGATGACAGCGAAGGCGTGCTCAAGCTTTCCAAGAAGCTTGTTGACCAGTTTAAAGGCTGGGAAGATATCGTCGCTGCCAAGGAGTCCGATGAAATATTGGAAGGTACCGTCATTTCTGTTGTAAAGGGTGGCGTTATCGTTGTGTCAAAGGGAAGCCGCGTATTCATTCCTGCATCTCTTACAGGTGTTCCTCGCAATCAGGAGCTGGATATTCTTAAGGATACCACCGTGCGCTTCAAGGTTATTGACATTAACCCCAGCCGCAGACGCGCTGTCGGTTCCATCAAAGTCGTTTTAAATGAGGAAAAGAAAGCAAAGCAGGAGGCTCTGTGGGCTACCCTTGAGGAGGGTCAGAAGCTTACCGGTACCGTTAAATCCCTTACAAGCTACGGCGCGTTTGTGGATATCGGCGGTATGGACGGGATGATTCATATCAGCGAGCTTTCCTGGAACAGAATTAAGCATCCGTCAGAGATCGTCAATGTGGGCGATGTTGTTGAGGTAACCATTAAAAAGCTTGATGAGGAAAATAAGAAGATTTCTCTCGGCTTTAAGAAAATAGAGGACAACCCGTGGGAGATTCTGAAGCGTGATTATCCGGTGGGAACTGTCTGCAAGGCCAAGATCGTAAGCATCGCTTCTTTCGGTGCCTTTGCAAATATCATTCCGGGTATTGACGGTCTGATCCACATCAGCCAGATTTCATGGCAGAGAGTTAAGACGCCTGCCGATGTTCTCAGTGTAGGTGATGAGGTCGAAGTTAAGATTATTGATATCGACTTTGACAAAAAGAGAGTTTCCCTTTCCATGAAAGAGCTTATTGACAAGCCTGAGGAAACCATCAGCATTCTTGCCGATTCTGACGATACGGATGAAGAGCCTGCCGAGGATGAAACTGCGGATGAGACTCCCGCACAGGAAACTGCGCCGGAGGAAAACGCGGACAGTGAAGCTGTCGAAGAGACGGCTGAGGAAGCCGAAAAGGCAGACGAGCCCGCTACTGATGAAAGTCCTGCAGAGGAGAACGCTGAATAAGCGTTTTACATAATTCAATACATTATAAAATAAAATCCAAGTTGTTTGATACAGCTTGGATTTTTTTGTTTTTATGCCGCTATGTCAGGTAATAATAATTATATATAGCAATATGTGCTTTTTTATTCAAAAATTTAACATAACTTTTACCAAAATACTACCCGGCCAAAATTAAAACTTAATAATTGCGTATTAATATCAAAAATGTACTTAGCGTACAAATTATTTTTGAGGTGAAAAATATGACTAAAAAAAATCTGAAAATTTCTTTTATTTCCCTTGCGCTGGTCGTATGTCTTGTAACTGCGATTTTTGCGGGCTGCAGCAATAACAGCTCTCAGGAGGACACAGGCGCTGATTCAACAGCGGCAGCGATAAGCGGAAATATTACTGTGCTTTCACGTGAGGACGGCTCCGGAACAAGGGACGCTTTTACAGAGCTTATGGGCGTTGTGGATGAAAACGGCAACGACGCCACTGTTGAAACGGCGGAGATAACCAATTCCACATCGGTTATGATGTCCACCGTAAGCGGTAATACTAAGGCGATAGGTTATGTTTCTTTAGGCTCTCTTTCGGACGAAGTGAAAGCGGTTTCCGTTGACGGCGTTGTTGCTTCCACCGATACGGTAAAAGACGGCACTTATAAGCTTCAGAGACCGTTTAAGGTCGCTTATATTGAAAGCTCGATTTCAGATGTGGCGCAGGATTTTCTGAACTTCATCGTCAGCCAGGAAGGCGAAGCGATTATTGCCGAAGAGGGATATATCGGCGTTGACGCGACGGAGTCCTACACGGCTTCCAATCTCAGCGGCACCGTGACCCTTGCGGGATCAACGTCAGTTGCTCCCGTTATGAATGTGCTTGCGGACAGATATAAAGAGCTGAATCCGAATGTAAAAGTTGAAATTCAGGAGTCAGGCTCCTCCGCAGGTATTGAATCTGCTGTGCAGGGAGCGGTGGATATCGCCATGTCGTCAAGGGAACTGGAGGAGGACGAGCTTGCCACGCTTACGGATATGACTATCGCTCTTGACGGAATCGCCGTTATCGTAAATAAGGATAACAGCTTTGACGATATGACATCCCAGCAGATAAAATCGATCTTTACCGGTGAAATAACAGCATGGGAAGACGTTAAATAATCATATGAAACTAAATAAGATTAAGGAAACGGCAATGCGCATAGTATTTTTATTATGCGCTTGCGCGTCTGTTATAGCGGTTCTGATGATCTGCAGATTTATATTTGTAAACGGTATACCCGCTATTTCAGAAATCGGATTTGAAAACTTTATATTCGGCAGAGTGTGGAAACCGAAACAGGAAATGTTCGGTATTTTCCCTATGATCGTAGCCAGCATATACGTAACAGCCGGCGCGATCATTGTGGGTGTGCCAATCGGTATCTTCACCGCGGTTTTTATGGCGTATTACTGCCCGAAACCGCTTTATAAAATCGTTAAGCCAATGGTCAATCTGCTGGCGTCGGTGCCGTCCATCGTTTACGGATTTTTCTGCCTTGTCGTAATCGTTCCGGTCATACAGAAACTGACGGATACCAGCGGAAAAGGTATCCTGACGGCGTCGATACTTTTGGGTATTATGATTTTGCCGACGATTGTAAATACTGCCGAGGCGTCGCTCAGAGCTGTACCCAACCAATATTTTGACGGCGCTCTGGCTCTTGGCGCTACAAAGGAAAGGTGCATTTTCAGAGTGGTTATACCCGCCGCCAGGTCCGGTATCTTAAGCGGCGTGATTCTCGGTATCGGACGGGCGATAGGCGAGACCATGGCGGTGGTAATGATTGCCGGCAATCAGGCAATCCTGCCGGAGTCGATCACCTCCGGAGTCAGGACGCTGACCAGCAATATCGTGCTGGAGATGGGTTACGCCTCCGGCTTGCACAGAGGCGCGCTGATCGGTACGGCGGTCGTTTTGTTTGTTTTTATATTAATCATAAATTTGTGCTTCTCCATAGTCACAAGAAAAAAGGAGGGCTGATGTTTGAATAAGTTGAAAGAATATCTCAAGCATCCGTTTTCCTTGCTTGTACTGATTCTGATCATTCTCAGCGCCCTGATTACAATCGGCGCCGTTATATTCATCATTGCTTATATTCTCATTAACGGCATACCGAATTTAAGCCTTGATTTGTTTTCGGCGGAGTATTCGTCGGACAATCTGTCCATGCTGCCGTCGATTCTGAATACCCTTTATCTGACCTTCCTTACGCTGATGATCGCCGTTCCGGTGGGCGTGTTTTCAGCAATATATCTTGTTGAATACGCAAAAAAGGGCAGTAAATTTGTGAAAATTATCCGTGTGACCAATGAGACCTTAGCCGGTATCCCGTCCATCGTGTACGGCCTTTTCGGCTTTCTGGCTTTTGTTATCGCAAGGGCGTGGGGGTATTCTCTTATCGCCGGTGTTCTTACATTGGCAATCATGGTGCTGCCTGTTATTATAAGAACAACAGAGGAGGCGCTGATGGCTGTTGACGATTCCTTTAGGGAGGGCTCCTACGGTCTGGGCGCGGGTAAACTGCGGACCATTTTCAAAATCGTTCTGCCGTCGGCAGTTCCCGGTATCCTTTCCGGCATCATTCTCTCAATCGGCAGGATTGTGGGTGAAACAGCGGCGCTGATTTATACCGCAGGCACTGTACCCGACGCGGCGACGCAGCTTACTTCGTCATCCCGCACGCTGTCGGTGCATCTTTACTGCCTGCTTAACGAGGGTCTCCATACCGACGAGGCATACGCTACGGCTGTGGTCCTTCTGCTGGTCGTGCTGATTATTAACGGGCTCTCCACCATGCTGGCGAAGAAAATAGCAAAATAACAGGTGACATAATGGATAAATTTAAAATTGAAAATCTGGAGCTGTATTACAGCGATTTTAAGGCGATCAAAGGAATAGATCTGGAAATACCGGAAAAGAAGATAACGGCTTTTATCGGCCCTTCAGGATGCGGAAAATCCACCGTACTGAAAACCCTTAACCGTATGAACGATCTTGTTGAGGGATGCAAGGTAAGCGGAAAAATTCTCTTTGACGGTGTGGATATATACAAGGATATGGACGTGAATGTTCTGAGAAAAAGAGTCGGCATGGTGTTTCAGAAACCTAATCCGTTTCCAATGAGCATTTACGACAATATCGCTTACGGGCCGCGAACACACGGCGTGCGCAGAAAAAAAGAACTGGACGCTATAGTGGAAAAATCACTGAAACAGGCGGCGCTGTGGGAGGAGGTAAAGGACAAGCTGAAAAAAAGCGCCCTTGCCCTTTCCGGCGGACAGCAGCAAAGGCTCTGTATCGCCAGGGCGCTGGCGGTCAGTCCGGAGGTCATACTTATGGACGAGCCTACCTCCGCCCTTGACCCAATCTCCACTTCGAAAATTGAGGATCTGGTTACGGAATTAAAAAAAGAATACACGATTATCATCGTTACGCACTCCATGCAGCAGGCGGCCAGAATATCGGATAAGACCGCGTTTTTTCTGCTGGGAGAGGTTATTGAATTTGACGACACTCGAAAGCTCTTTTCCGTGCCTAAGGATAAGCGCACGGAGGATTATATTACAGGCAGGTTTGGATAAATGAGAAATAAATTTGAACATCAGCTTGAAAAACTGAATCATAATCTGATAAGTATGTGCAATCTGTGCGAGCAGGTAATAGAAAATTCCGTAGAGGCGCTCTTTGTTGACGAGAATGATGAAGAACGCTACAGAGAAATCGCGCAGGTCGTGTATGATACCGACAAGGAAATCGACAATCTTGAGGCGGAGATTGAAAGCCTTTGCCTGCGTCTGCTTCTGCAGCAGCAGCCTGTCGCAGGGGATCTGAGGAGAATATCCGCGGCGCTTAAGATGATTTCCGATCTGGAACGGATAGGGGACCAGGCGTCGGATATTACGGAACTTACGGAATATATCCGTCACTGTAATCTGGAGCATAAGCTGCATCTTAAAGAGATGAGCAAGGTCGTGATCAGAATGGTTAAAAAAAGCATTGATTCCTTTATCGACAGCGATTTGGATGAGGCGCACACTGTGATGGAAATGGACAATGAAGTTGACGCGCTTTTCAGTAAGGTGAAGTCCGAGCTTATATCCATTATTTCAAAGGATGATACGGACGCTGAACTTTGCATTGATCTTCTGATGGTGTCAAAGTACCTGGAGCGTATTGCCGATCATGCCGAGAATATCGCCGAGTGGGTGGAGTATTCGATTACCGGGGTGCATAAAAATGTTAAATTATAATTTAGCTAAATGATGTCTTTTTTCCGTTAGTCATCGTTACTAGCAAAATTCCGCTCGGTCACATATAGCACATATGCTCTCGTCGACGAAATTTTACCAAAGCCTTGCCTAACGAAAAAATCCATTCATTTAACGGATTAACATATGTTAAAAATGAGATTTGCGCTCACGCGCAGGGTGCGTTATTATTTCATCGTAGGGGCGATGATCCATCGCCCGCATTTAATGCACTAAATCAGAATTAATTATAGTAAAAAACTCACGGCTATACGTTTTATGTATAGCCGTGAGTTTTTAGTTAAAAATTGAATTCATTAGGTTTTTATAGACTTCCGTAGGTTTTTGCTGGAATTTTTCTTTTATAACTACAGCCTGCGCCTCCGTGGGAACATTCAGTGTCAGCACCATAAAATCACTGTCAACGTCGCTGACATGGAGGGTTACTTTGTATCCGTTTTCCGTTTTGTCAATACTGACTTTGTTTTCTTTTTTATTGATTTCAACCTCTGCCAGCTTGCATACCATTTCAATGCTCTTTTCACGTATTGTAAGCGGCAGGTCATTTTCAACAATATCCACCAGGAATCTGCAGTCAGCCGTTATGGACAGCGTACCGTCCTCATTTTCAATGATATGTCCCTTTTTTATCATTTTTGAAATGGCGTTTGATACTTCGAAATAATTGGCAATTTTACCTGTAACAAGCGCGTCTATTATGTTCTGAGCCGTAATTTTTTGCTGACAATTGGCAAGAATATAACAGACGATGATTGTTATGGAGGAACTTGAACGCAGTCCTCCGTCCTCAATTCCCGCGGTAAACGCGTCAAACTGAAGTGCAGGATTAAATTCTTTATCCATTTTATCACCAGCTTTCAGATTAAAATTATAACATATCTTTGTCCGTCTTGCAATCGGATATTATTTGTGTTATAAATATTATTGTAAGAATATATAAATTAAAGGAGATTTTAAAAATGACTGAAATTACAAAAGATACGATTATCGGCGATATTCTTGACGCTTGTCCTAAGGCGGCTCCGCTCTTTATGGAGATTGGTATGCACTGCCTGGGCTGCCCGGCTTCCCGCGGTGAAACGGTTGAACAGGCATGTACGGTCCACGGAACTGACGCGGACGAACTGGTAAAGAAAATAAACGAATTGCTTGCTGAGTAATGGCGGGACTTTCCAAAAGACTTGATGCCGTTGCTTCTTTGGTCAGACCGGGTTCCGTTATCGCGGATATTGGGACGGATCACGGTTATATACCTGTTTTTCTCAGTAAAGCAGGTGTGATCAAAGGGGCAGTGGCATCTGACATTCATGAAGGTCCGCTTTCCTCATGTAAAGCCCTTATTGAGCAGGAGGGGCTGCAGGACCGTATCCAGGTGCGCTTGTCTGATGGCCTGGACAGATTGAAGCCTGAGGAGTATAACACCGTTATTCTTGCCGGAATGGGCGGCGAGCTCATTGCGCGGATACTTTCACGCTGTGACTGTCTGCGGGATAAGCATATCATACTGAACCCTATGACGCATCCGGAGCTTGCGAGGAAATTCCTGTTTGATAACGGATATGGAATAAAAAATGATTTTATCGTCAGGGACGGCAGGCATTATTACTCTGTCTTTGACGCGGAATATGACGGATCGCAGACGGTTAGAAACAGGGCGGATTATTACCTTGGAAATATCAGGGACTTTTCTGATAAGGAATATTTTATTCATTTGCTTCATTATCTGAAGAATAAATCAAAATCCGGAGAGGATTATTCCGATGTTATCAGGGCAGTGGAGGAAAAACTATGACAACAGTCAAAAATATATATGATTACATAAATTCAATTGCACCCTTTGATACGCAGGAAGAATGGGATAATTCCGGCTTCCTCCTCGGTGCGTTCAGAAAAGAGGTAAAAACCGTTGTACTCAGCCTTGACGGTACCAAAGAGGCTGTCGAATACGCAAAAAGCGTAAATGCCGATCTGCTCCTGACGCATCATCCTGTCATATTTAAAGGACTTAGGAGCGTGGAGAAAGGCTCTGCCGTTTATGAACTGATCCATAGTGACATCGCCGTTATCTCGGCTCACACCTCCTATGACAAAGCAAGGGGCGGTATCAACGACGCTCTGTCTGAACTTCTGGAGCTGGAAAATACCGAGACACTGCCCAACGGATATCTTGTTGCCGGTGATCTGAAACAGGAAATGAGCATCGACGATTTCGCTGTATTTGTGGGTGAAACACTGGATACGAAAGGTTTACGTTATACAGACACGGATAAGCTGATCAAACGGGTCTGCATCGGCGGAGGCGCCTGCTCCGAGTATATGTGGGACGCCTTCGGGAAAGCGGACTGCTTTGTGACCGGCGATCTGAAATACCATGAAATGCTTGAGCTGAATCAGGCAGGACTTGCCAGTATATCGGCAGGTCATTTTGAAACGGAAAATCTGCCGTTTTTGAAATTAAAAGAAAGACTTGAATCCATATTTGAGGACGTGCAGTTTTTTGCCGCGCCCGTAAAAAATGTGGTTTTGGATATTTGATTATGGCGCTTGACGGAATTTTTTTATATCATCTGAAAAATGAAATATCGGATTTTGCCATAGACAGCCGTGTGGATAAGATTCACCAGCCGTCAAGGGATGAGATCGTTTTGACCCTGCGCTCAAGAGAGGGCGGCCGACGTCTTCTGATTTCTTGCAATGCTGATTCGGCGCGCATACACTTTACGGATTATCCGCCGGAAAATCCGCCTAAGCCGCCCATGTTCTGTTTGCTGTTGAGGAAAAGACTGACAGGTGCATGGATAACCTCTATTGAACAGGAGGACCTGGAAAGAGTCCTGAAGATTCATTTTTCAGGCACGGATGAGTTAGGCGACAAAACAAATTATTCCCTGATTGTTGAAATCATGGGCAGGTATTCAAATATTATATTTGTAGACGCGGATAATAAAATCATAGACGCTGTTAAACGTATTGATGAAAATAAATCTCATGTGCGTACGGTTTTGCCGGGGATGATCTATACCGCTCCGCCGAAGCAGGATAAGCTGAATATCTTTACCTGCGATGTGAATACGGTAAAAGAAAAAATCAGAAACAGCAATAAAGGCTTGTATAAAGCCGCTATGGATACCCTCAAGGGTGTTTCTCCCATCATATGCAGGGAGATTGAAAACGGCCTTACTGTTGATGAATTTAAGCACAATGCCCAAAATCCTCTGCCAACCGCAGTCATCGTGGAAACGCCGAAGGATTTTGCGTTTATGGATATTAAGCAGTACGGCAGTCTGGCTGTAATCAGGCATTATGAGAGCTTTTCCGCTCTGCTGGATTTCTTTTACTATGAACGTGTGCGTTTGATGCGGATAAAGGCAAGGAGCGCCGATCTTTTCAAAAAGGTCACGACCCTGCAGGAGAGAGCTGTAAGAAAGGCTGCCGCAAGGGTAAAGGAGCTTGAGGACTGCAGGGATAAGGATACTTTCAGACTGTTCGGCGATCTGATCAACGCCAACCAGTACAGACTGGAAAAGGGCGCGCCCTTTTATGATCTGGAAAATTATTACGATGATAATAAGCCGGTGCGTATCCCTGCGGATGTTATGCTTACTCCGGCGCAGAATGCACAAAAATACTATAAGGAATACAGGAAAAAGCAGGTGGCTGAAAACAAACTGTCCGCCTTTATTGCCGATGCCAATGCAGAGGCGCAGTATTTTGAATCCGTTCTGGACGCTTTATCCCGGGCTGAAACCGACAGCGAGATAACTGAAATCAAAAACGAGCTTTCCCAGCAGGGGTACATTAAAAGCTCCGGTGACAAGAAAAAAACGCAAAAGGCACTTAAGCCGATGCGTTTTAAGACAAGGGACGGATTCACCGTGCTGGTGGGCAGGAACAACCTTATGAACGATAAACTGACCCTTAAAACCGCCAAAAATTACGATACCTGGTTTCACGTTCAGGACACGGCGGGCAGCCATGTTATATGCGAAACCTCCGGAAAAGAAATTACGGACGGGGCGATCCACGACTGCGCCGTCATCGCCGCTTACTACAGCAAGGCGAGGGAATCCTCCAATGTGGCGGTGGATTATACCCTTGTGAAAAATATCAAAAAGCCCAACGGGGCAAAGCCGGGCTATGTGATCTATGACCCGTATAAAACGGAATTTGCCACACCCACTCTGGAAGAAACGGAGAGCCTGAGAGATGCGTAATATTGCCGTTATACTCGGCGCCGGAAACGGCACCAGAATGAAGACTGAAAAAAGCAAACTCCTGCTGGAAATAAACGGTAAAACCGTTATTGAAAGAACGGTGGCGGCTTTTTCACAACATGATTTGATTGATGAGATCATCGTTGTATGCCGTGAAAAGGATTTAAACGATTTTGAACAAGTGCTGTTTGGATATGAGCTTTCCTATTG
>JAGHJI010000022.1 GCA_017886765.1 Eubacterium sp. | reverse complement strand
TCTGTTCTTCCGGCGTCATAGCTTAACGTATAATCTACGTCCTTTGTCAGCACATTCCCCTGCGCGTCCTTTACCGTTACTGTCGGGTTCTTTTCATTTCCGTCATACGTATACGACGTCTTGGACAATACGGCTGACGATATCTTCGCTATCGTTTCCGTCTTGGTCGCACTACAATTCTGGCATGTATATACCATCTCGCCGTCCGACTGAGCGGTGGCAGGCGTTTTCACCTCATCGCTGTTCCAGATATGATTTGTACATTCTCCTGCATCGAGCGCTATAAACTCAATATTTGAGTAACCGTTATTCTGTGCGTAAAGTTCAACGTTTGAGCCTTTATAACCGTACAGCTTAAGCCCCTGATTATTGGGAACAGAACCGAGACCCAGATCGCAGTTGCGGTTATTTACAACCACCTTCACAAGATGAGCACAATTTTCAAAAGCATTTCTTCCAACAGCCTCAACGGTTTCAGGCAAATAAACTTCCGTCAACGCTGCGCATCCTGCCGCAGCTTCATCTCTGATACTCATAACACCGGAAGGAATATTCAAAACATCTGTCTGCGCTTTTGAGGGTATTTTATAAAGAACAGTCTTTACGCTGTTATATAAAATTCCGTCATCAACGGTAAAATATTTATTTTGGCTGTCCACTGTTATTTCCTCAAGACTGGAAATACTGCCCACATTGGTGCTCAAAGCGCATTCGCCAATCTCACGCACTGATTTTGGGATGAAAATGGATTTCAGCAACATACAGCCTGAAAAAGCCCGGGTACCTATACGTGTAACCGTGTCCGCAATTGTAACTGTATTCACGTTCATAAAGCTTGAGAACGCAAAATCGCCTATGCTTGTCACACCATTTTCAATCACGATTTGCGTAATCGCTCCGTTATTTGCATTCCAGTCCGGAAGCGATGAGGCAGTATAATCATACATATCACCCGTGCCGCTGACAGTAAGAACATTTTCATCAACGGAAACCATAACGCTGTCTCCTGCCTTCCACTCTGCTGCCTGGACTACACCGACGCTGCCCAAAACAGAGAACAGCATAACCGCCGCCATAAAAAATGAAGTTATCCTTTTCACATAATCACTCCTTTGTAAATACATTATATCACCATTTTCCGCGCGCAGGCGCAGACGGTGACGCAAGTCACCGCAGAGCGCAGCTCAAATGGATGATACAATATTCTCCGAGACAGTCTAAATCTTTGATTCAGCTACTGTTTCGTGAGGTTATTTAGCCGAGCAAGGTAAAACCTTGCGAATGCCAATGTTCTCCGAAATAATCCAAATCTTTGATTTGGTTATTATTTCGTGAGGTTATTATACCATCTCGGCAAACGCGCAAGTGTGAGCCGGAATGATACAATGTTCTCCGAGACAGTCTGAATCTTTGATTCAGCTACTGTTTCGTGAGGTTATTTAGCCGAGCAAGGTAAAACCTTGCGAACGCCAATGTTCTCCGAAATAATCCAAATCTTTGATTTGGTTATTATTTCGTGAGGTTATTATAACAGATAAAAGTCAGGACAATCAATATTGTCCTGACTTTTTACAATTTTTTCACAATCTGTTTTTATTTTGCACTTCTTCGCTTGGCAAGTTCGGAGGCAATCATCGCTTTCTTTTCACCAACTATATCATATTTAAACATCGGGATTGTGGAAAGGAGCGCCAAAATACCGGGAACAACAGTATACGCGAAGAATACCAAGTCCTTCGTATGCAAATCAAAGCCGGAGGCAGCGCCGGAAGAAATCTGATTAACAGTATCCGAATAACCGGAAATCTGCACGAAAACAAGACCCAGCGCCGTTCCGAGTGCTAAACAGACCTTAATCGTAAGTGTGAGAATGGAATAGGCGGCGCCCTCCATCCGCTTGCCTGTTTCATATTCATAATAATCCACACAGTCCGCTGTCATAATCATAGGCATAAGCGTAACCGCACCGAACTGAAGACCTATAAGGAACAGGAACAGATAGAACAGCACCATCAGCACAATGCTGTCAGGGTTTCTGAAATAAAAGTATCCGACTATAAAGGAAAGAACAGAAGCGACAAAGCCGTAAATTGAAAGAAGAAGGTAGACTCTTTTCTCTCCCATTTTCTTAATCAATACAGGGCAAAGCGCCATACTTATCATAGAACCTACCGCCGTAACAATACCAAGCACCGCCACGAGATTCTGCGAGCCGAGGATTACATTTGCCGCCTGTACCTGAATCCCCATGGCCATCTGGCGTCCGAAGCCAAGGAAATAGGAAATGATAACGAGCATAAAAGGCTTATTGTTTTTCAGCGCGCTCACCATATCCTTAAATGTTGTCTTTTCACCGGAAACATAAGGAACACGCTCTTTGTTAATCAAAGGAATAAGGGCAAAAAGGATACAGCCTAAAACAGCTGTAAGCACCGCGGTCCAGAAATATTCGGAGCTTATCATCGGGGTGTCCGTCTCACCGCTTGCCACAAACACCTTGGAACCATTCGGAATGATAAGACAAACAATCGGCACAATGACAACACAGGCAGAAAATCCGACCTGCTTGAATGTATTTGAAATGGATACGACATTCGTTCTCTCCGTCGGATTAGGTGTCAGGACAGAGGCAATACCCTGTGACGGAACATCACCGAGCGTCATTGCCAATGACCATATCAGATATGTAACAAATATCCAAACATAAAGCCCGACTCCGGTAAACGGCACATTCAAAAATACGATTGCCGTCATAACCAAAAGCGGTATAATGGAATACATGATCATGGATTTGAATTTACCGTTTTTGCTCTTTGAACGGTCAATCAGATTGCCGACGACAGGGTCAAATACGGCTGAAACTATTTTTGCAATAAGAATCAGAATACCTACGACGGCAATATCCGCCCCCAAAATTGACGCGTCAAACTCAGCCTGATAGGAATTAAGAAGCCCCACAATCGCCTGAAATCCGAACAAGCCCAGGGAATATGCGGCTATTTCCTTAAATTTCATATGCTTTTGTTTTGTAATATCTTCTGTCATATACCATTCCTCCTGTACAGCAAATGAAAATATAAAGGGGCGAAACCGCCGCCATTGGCAGTCCCGTCCCGATTGGGATTAAATAAAAACAAAGATTTTATTCATCCCGTAATTGTTCAATTAGTTTTTAAATACCTCATCAAACAGATCAATGTCAGCAGCTTTCATAATAAATGAGAAAAGCTCCGAACCTCTGACAGGAAGGATTCTGTTGAAAGCTGACATGGCGTGCGCGTCAAAGCCGTGAATCATCAAAGGTCTCTTATGCTCAATGCCGAACATGATCATCTTAACCATACGGTCACAGTCAGTGGATATCATATCCATTACTTTCTGTCCCTTGCCGCCGTCATTTTTCTGGTCACGGAAAATGTCCGTCTTTGTAAATCCGGGACACACAAGACCCACATACATTTTACCCTTGAATTCAACCCTTAAAGCTTCTGTAAAGCTCTTAAGCGCAGCCTTTGAGGCGCTGTACATGGAAGTTCCGGCAAGCGTCATCAGCGCAGCCGATGAATCCACATTGATAATGGCAGGGTTCTCTTCCTGTAAAAGAACAGGTAAAAAGGTCTTTACGCCGTAAACACAGGAATAGAAATTGATATTCATGGCTCTTTCAATCTCATCATAGGAATATCTGTCAAATCTCTTGAACTTGGGCAGGATTCCCGCATTATTAATCAAAACAGACGGTCTTATTCCCGCCTCGGCAAGCTCTTCTGCAAAATCTTCCCAGTGTTCCTTATCCGACACATCAAACAGCTTATATGAAAACTGCTGTGCGTATGTAGGTCCAAGTTCCTCAATAAACTTTAACATTTTGGCTTCGTTTCTGGCAACGCCGATGACACGGCAGCCGTGCTTTTTAATCAGTGTTGCGGCGATTCCGGCGCCCATACCTCCGGAAGCTCCGGTTACGATCACGGTTTTACCGCTGAGCCAGTCGCTGCCTATACAGCTTTTGATATCACTCATATTTTATCCCCCTATATTTTGGTATTGTTTTGAGTTTATAACCGCCTTTTATTATACAATACAAATTTTAACTTTACAACATTTTCTTTTCAAGAAATTATAAAAAATAACAAAGTGAAAACATTTCACACCTCTGTTTGTATTTTTATACAAAATTATGCAAACTCTTTTGGATGTTATGCCGAATATTTTACACTTTATTGATTTGTGTAGTTCAGTATGCTAAAATATTTAATGCTAAAATAACGAATATATTTTCATTCGGAGATAACAGGACTTATGGACAGAAGAATTAAAAGGACAAGAGCCGCTGTGTTCAACGCAATGCTTGACCTCATGGTGGAAAAGGACGCCTCTAAAATAACCGTGCTTGAGCTTTGTAAAAGAGCTGACATAAACAAAAGCACTTTTTATCTTCACTACAAAAGTATGAATGACTGTCTGCAATCATGTTTTCAGACGATAATGGACGGCGTTATCAATATTTCAAAGCGTATTAAATATGACGAGATAAAAAACGACCCCACAAAAGCTGTTACCATCTTGCTTAACGAGGTGGAAAAGGAAGTGGATTATCTTTATAAGTTCAAGGCGAGCAGCATCTGCGGCCCCGCCATCAAGGTCCTGAAAGAAAATCTTGTAAACTGTATTGCGGAAAACAACGGTTTTACTATGGAAGATAATTATTATGAGATTACGGCAATCACCTTTTCCGTGGCCGGATGCATTGACGCTATCATCGAGCCCCTGCCCGTTTTCAAAAAGGACGAGCTTTTCCGGCTCATGTACAATATGCTTAAATCCCACAGCAATAACTGATTTAAAATAAACCCGGCAGGTAAAAGCACCTGCCGGGTTTTTCATTCCATGTATTATAATGCAAAGTAAAGCGCAGACGTATCTATATTTGTATTGTCCACATACCAGCTGTTGCCGATCTGAACAACATATACTTCCTGCGTTGCCACTACCGTCGAATCATCAAGAGCGACCTCTACGGTACATTTGTCAACCGCGGTGATGTCCTCTGAGCAATCAAGGTTTTCAAACGCGCTTATCATCGCTGACTTATTATTTACTTCCTCAGTCTTTGTGAAGAAAAGGATTTTCTTTTCTGTTGTTGTATCCACAAGTCCGAAGCTGTCTGCTCTTGCCTCGCCAGATTCGGCGACCGGCTTGATCCTGCTCTCATAATCGGCAACATATGTCTCCACTTCTTCCGTGGAAAGCTCGGTACACGCCGTTACTGTTGTTGTGAATTTATAATCTTCACCGAACATTTCCTGATATGTACCAATGGTCTTTTCCTGAACAACGGTCTTTCCGTCATCCGCGTATTCCTCATCCGTACCGGTCAGGGACTGTCCGTACCTGGAAACATTTGATTCAAAAGCACCGAACATATAATCGCTGTCCATATACTCGTCGCCGTAAACTGCCGTTCTCACTTCGCTTAATCTGGCAAAATAATTTGTAAATATACTGTCATAATCGTCAAGGCCGTATGTGTTCAGTAACTCCACATAGTAATCGTACATCGTGTCATAAACTTCGCCCATGGCGTTCATTTCTTCATCATTACCGGTACCGACAAAGGAAGCCTGAGCAACATCGTCACCATCGTTTATGTAAGGTTTCATATACGCGTCGATAATAAAATCACCGAATTTCTGATTTTTAGAAACCAGCGCATTTTTATACGCATTGTATCCGTCGCCGGTCTGGACAATCGTATCCGTAAAGGCCCGCGCGACCTTTTCAGGGTCAAAAGCCGTATATCTTGTTGTGAAAGCGAAAATTGTAATGATCACAAGGACTACCGCCACAACAATGCCCGCCATCACGGAATAAAGACCCGGTTTGAATTCTTTATTTTTCACCATAAATTCAGCCCTCCTTATTCCGCGATTTCCTCAGGCGCATCGCCTGCTGATTCTGTTTCCTGCGCGGCTCTCTTTTCCGCCAGAGCCGCTGTGATTCTTTCCTTCTTCTCGCCGACCATATCGTAGAACAGGATCGGCACGCCCTGCAGAATTACAAAAACAGCAGGGATAATTGTGTAAATAGCAAGGAATTTTGAAAGCGTCGCGTCATCCTGAACTGCGTAAGCTACATTTGGATCCTGTGAAAACTGATATCCCGACCAAGTGTAAACCAGGAATGGTCCGAGATATTTTGTGAACGCTGAGGCAATCTTTGAAAACAGACCGTATCCGGCGTACGCAAGGCCCTCCTGCCGTTTACCGGTTTTATACTCCATTTCGTCAACGCAGTCCGCAATCATAATATTCGGCGTAACATTTGTGTTGCCGTGCTGGAGACCGCAGAAGAAGTTCAAAATAAGGAATGGAATGACCAGATTTGAGTTAAAGCCCACCGCCTTGGATATAATGAACAGAATGGCAAGTGATGAGGCTCCGTAAATGCAGAAAATGATAAAGGTTTTCTTTGTGGAGAATTTCTTTAAAACCTGCTTTACAATAAGCATACCTACCGCCGTACCGATGCCCATCGGGAGCATCAGAGCAAGCTTCAGTCCCTTTGAACCGAGAAGATAAATGGCTATGTACAGAGATACGGTGCCGTATACGCCCCTGCCGAAACCGGCAAGCTTTGTAAGAGAAACCATCAGCAGATTCTTGTTTGTAAAAACGAGTTTAATGGATTCCGCAAGAGAAACCTTTTCAGAAGTATAGGGTACACGCTCCTTATTGTTCGCGAAGAAGATCATTACAAAAATAACCATGCCCAGCGCGCATACCGCAGTGGAAATGATAAGGTCTATACCCTGACCCTCCGCGTTCTTAAACTGCTGCTGACCCATAAGGAGCTTCATTACCGCACCCACAACGATAATGACCACCTGTCCGCCGGACTGACCTACGGAACGGAGGAAAGAGGCGATGGAAATCGCGTCGCTTCTCTCACTTGGATTCGGAGAACAGAGAGCGCCGAAGCAGTTTGCCGGAGATTCTACCGCGCAGGAAACCGCCGTATAAAGCGCATAAATGACAAACATCCACACGGATGCAACTGTAAGGCTGGAAGTATTAGGCGCCACAAACACAAGCAGTGCCACGATAGCCAGCGGAACGGCTCCGAAACCGATCCACGGCTTGACCTTACCCAGCCTGGTTTTTGTTCTGTCAACAAGAATACCGATAACAAGCTCGCATATAGCGCCTACAAATCCGGCGACGCCGAATACGAGAGAAACGGTATTCGCAAAGGAAACCGAATCGAAACCCTTACCTTTAAACGCGAAGTCCGCAAAAAAAGTAGTGGTATAGTCCGGCATCCAACCCGTAAGAAGGGCAACACCGAAAAGGCCTATACCAAAGGTTACGATTTCAGACGGCTTCATGTACTTCTTTTCCGCCGGCGCTTTACTTTCCGCAACAGCGCCGGCGGTTTTGCTTTTTGCCATAAAAAGCCCCCTTTTCTGAATTGAAAAATGTTACCCTTTTATTATATCACTGTTCTTTACATAAAACAATAGTATTTTTAACTTTTATTTAACATAGAATTAACATTTAATATTTAGTTTATATTTTATCAAAAACACAAAAAGGATAGCTTATGCTATCCTTTCTGTAATGAAAAATATTAAATAAATAAATTTATATTAAACATTTATCTCAACATTTATACCCAGGAGGTCTTTTTCTTTTTCAAGAATCGGAGCGATGGTTTCCCTTAAGAAATCCGCAGTCTGCTCAGGCGCTCTGCCCACAAAATTTGAAGGCTTCAAAATGGCGAGAATTTCTTCCTTTGTCGTCATAAACGCAGGGTCCGCAGCAATGCGGTCAACAAGGTCGTTTTTACCGCCCTCAACCTTAACGACAGCGCCTGCCGCCATGGAGTGCCGGCGTATTTTTTCATGAAGCTCCTGGCGGTCTCCGCCTTTCTTGACGGCGTCCATCATTATATTTTCCGTAGCCATAAACGGAAGTTCGCTCATCAGTCTTGACTCAATGACCTTGGGGTAAACCACAAGTCCGGAAGTAACATTGATATACAGATCAAGAATACCGTCGGTTGCCAGAAACGCCTCGGCAACAGAAACTCTTTTGTTTGCCGAGTCGTCAAGCGTTCTCTCAAACCACTGCGCCGACGCAGTCCATGCAGGATTAAGCGCGTCGATCATAACATAGCGGGAAAGGGAGGCGATACGCTCGCTTCTCATGGGATTGCGCTTGTACGCCATAGCCGACGAGCCTATCTGATTCTTTTCAAAAGGCTCTTCAATTTCTTTAAGATTCTGAAGCAGTCTTAAATCGTTTGAAAACTTACAGCAGGACTGTGCAATCAGAGCAAGGCAGTTGCAGACGATGGTATCCAGCTTTCTGGCATAGGTTTGTCCGCTGACCGGGAAACAGGATTTAAAGCCCATTTTCTCCGCGATCTTGCGGTCAAGCGCCTTGCATTTTTCATGGTCACCGTCAAACAGTTCCAGAAAAGACGCCTGGGTACCGGTGGTACCCTTTGAGCCAAGGAGCATAAGCGTATCGATTACATGGCATATCTCCTCATAATCCATCACCAGATCCATAAGCCAGAGCGTAGCTCTCTTACCGACAGTTGTCGGCTGGGCCGGCTGGAAATGCGTAAAGCCGAGACAGGGCATATCCTTATATTCATCGGCAAATTTCGCAACGGAAGCAATCGCGTTTACCAGCTTTTTCTTGATAAGCAGCAACGCTTCACGCATGGTGATAACATCTGTATTATCACCCACATAGCAGCTTGTTGCGCCGAGATGAATAATCGGCTTCGCCTTGGGACACTGCTCTCCGTATGCGTGGACATGACTCATTACATCGTGACGGAATTTTTTTTCATATTCCTGCGCCACATCATAGTTTATATCGTCAGCGTGCGCCTTAAGTTCGTCAATCTGTTCCAGCGTTATGTTGAGCCCCAGCTCCATCTCCGCCTCGGCAAGAGCGATCCACAGCTTTCTCCAAGTTTTGAATTTAAAATCCGGAGAATAAATATACTGCATCTCCTTGGAGGCGTAACGGGCGTTAAACGGGGAATTATATGTATCGTTAGGCATCAGTCAAGACCCACTCTCTTCATCATTTCCGCATACGCGTCTTCTACTCCGCCCATATCTCTGCGGAAACGGTCCTTATCCAGTTTTTCGTGTGTTTTCATATCCCAGAAGCGGCAGGTGTCCGGGCTGATTTCGTCAGCAAGGACAATCTGACCGTCGGAGGTTTTGCCGAACTCCAGCTTGAAATCAATGAGCTCAACGCCGATGGAAGCAAAATACTCCTTGAGAACATCATTGACTGTAAATGCCATGTTCTTTATGGTTTCGATTTCTTCCTTTGTGGCAAAACCGCAGGAAATCGCGTGATAGCTGTTGATCAGCGGATCGCCCAGATCATCGTCTTTATAGGAAAACTCAATAGAGGGGCAGATAAAATCCATACCCTCCTCAAGACCCAATCTCTTGCAGATAGAACCGGCCGCGCGGTTGCGGATAATAACCTCAAGGGGTACGATCGTCACTTTTTTTACCGCGGTCTCCCTGTCGGACAGTTCCTTGACAAAGTGCGTCGGCACGCCCTTCTTTTCAAGAATCTGCATAAGGTAGTTGGACATTTTGTTGTTTACGACGCCCTTGCCGACGATGGTGCCTTTTTTCTGTCCGTTAAAGGCTGTAGCGTCGTCCTTGTAATCCACGATTACAATATCCGGATCATCGGTTGCCCAAACTTTCTTTGCCTTGCCCTCATAGAGC
>JAGHJI010000021.1 GCA_017886765.1 Eubacterium sp. | reverse complement strand
TCTCTGTCCCAGTCGCAGGAGGAACCCATCTTTTTGAGCTGTTCGATGATGCGTGAGCCGTACTGCTTTTTCCAGTCCCAGGCACGTTTCAGAAAACCGTCTCTTCCGATATCCTCTTTGGTAACGCCCTCTTTGCGCATCGCTTCAACGATCTTCGCCTCCGTAGCGATAGACGCGTGGTCCGTACCGGGCAGCCACAAGGTCTCATAACCCTGCATCCTCCTGAAACGGATCAGTATATCCTGCAGCGTGTTGTCCAGCGCGTGTCCCATATGAAGCTGTCCAGTGATATTCGGAGGCGGGATAACGATTGTGTAGGGCTTTTTATCCGGATTGACCTTGGCATGAAAATACTTTCTGTCACACCAGAATTTATAGGTGCGGTCCTCAACCTCCGAAGGATCGTACTGCTTTGCAAGCTCTTTTGCCATTCTATCATCTCCTAATCCATAAAAAAAGCTTTCCTCCCATAATGAGACGAAAGCATAAAAATTCCGTGGTACCACTCAAATTGCATTCTAATAATGCCACTCTTACCCTTAACGCAGGTGTACGGACAGGACTAATAGCAACCGTTCATCCTGCCGGCTCAAAAGCTACCTTCACATACCCTTTCTGTATCCTCTCACCAAACGGATACTCTCTGAAAGAAACAGACACGCTACTCCTCTTTATCCCAGCCGTTATATATTGAAATTATATTAGCAAAAATAATCAGAATTGTCAAGATATTGATTGATTTATATTGACTTTTGTGTCACCGTATGTTATTGTTTATATGGTGACACATTATTTAAGGAGGTGAAATGGCGATTGTCTCCGAGAACCGGACGACCAACCGACAATCCGAAAAGACACGAAACCCGAATCAGAATGTCTGACGATGACGTTTATAAACTTAACTTTATTGCAGAAAAATTGTCAATGACAAAAGCGGACGTGATCAGAAAAGGAATTGACGAGTTATATAAGTCCGTTAAATAAAAGGAACTCTGTACCCCATCCGTAAAAACAAAGTACAGAGCCTCTAAGAAAACACAAGGATAAACCCCCGTGCGTAAATCTATTATACGTCACAGCGGTATTTATTTCAAGTGTTTTAATAAATTACATGAAAGGAAATCTATACCATGAACAAAAACAATGAAAAAAACCGCGCCGTTGACGCCGGGACTTTACATTCCCTGTTTGTCAGCTACAACAGGATCCATGATTTTCACGATGACGTGTATAACCTTGCCACGCAGCTTTGCATACTTTCCGAATATATGTATGACAAAAAATGCATATATGATAATTCCGCCATATTGATCTGCACCCGCAGGTCGATAGAGGAATTATACAATAAAATCAATCAGGAAAAGGATATGTTTAATCACGCCTACGCTATTCAGAAGCAGATAAAATACTGAAAAATTATATTTAATAAAATGCTAAGTGCCTTCCCCTCACGGAGAAGGCATTTTCATATCATATTACATAATTACGCCATCTTTAAAAATGGATATCTCACGGTAGCCGTTTATCTCATTTTTCGTCCTTTTGCCCGAAGCGACGGAAAGAATAAAATCAAGCAGTTCATCAGCCAAAGCGTCGGCGTCGGCACCGTTTATCAGCTCACCGGCGTTAAAATCGATCCAGCCGGATTTTCTCCCGGCAAGTCCGGTATTTGACGATATTTTAACGGTTGGAGAAGGAGCGCCCAAAGGCGTTCCCCTGCCGGTTGTAAAAAGAATGATCTGCGCGCCGGAAGCGGTCAGGTTCGTTACGGAAACGATATCGTTTCCGGGACCTGTCAGAAGATGCAGACCGGAATGTGCACACTTTTCTCCGTAGCCCAGCACTCCGGTTACGACGGAGCTGCCGCCCTTCTGAATACAGCCCAGCGATTTTTCCTCCAGGGTCGTGATTCCGCCGTCATGATTACCGGGCGACGGATTCTCATAGCACACCTGGTTATGCTCGGCAAAATATGTTTTGTATCCGTTTATCATACCGACGATCTTATCAAATATATCTTTGTTTTCCGCCCGTTTCATCAGCAGGTGCTCGGCGCCGAACATTTCAGGCACCTCGGTCAGTATCACCGACGCGCCGGCATCTGTCAATTTATCCGTGATTCTGCCGCACAGGGCATTCGCAGTTATGCCGCTGAAAGCGTCAGAACCACCGCATTTAAAGCCAACGGTCAGTTTGCTTATCGGCACGGGGACCCTTTTTGCTTTACGGACATAGGCATAGAGCTGTGACAACAGTTTTTCTCCCTCTGCAAGCTCATCGGCGCAGTCCTGGGTGACAAGGAATTTCACACGGTTTTCATCTATTTCTCCGAGATAGCTTTTGATAACGTCAACATTAGTATTTTCACAACCCAGGGATACAACGAGCACACCGCCTGCATTTGGGTGATTGACAAGGGATGCGATTATCTTCCTTGTATTTTCCTGATCGTCTCCCATTTGGCTGCAGCCGTACAGGTGCGTATAACCGAAAACGCCGTCAATACCGTCCGTAAATTTTTTCTGTCCGATCTGTTCAAGCAATCTGACGGTATTATTGACGCAGCCGACGGTGGGAATAATCCATATTTCATTTCTCACGCCCGCCTCGCCGTTACTGCGGACATAGCCGTTAAAGGTCAAACCGTTTTCAGAGGGGTGATACGCCATACCGCCGGAAAAGCTGTACTCAAAACGGTCGCCCAAATTGGTCTTTAAATTATGCTCGTGGATATGGCTGCCTGCCTTTGCATCGCAGACAAGATGGCCGATGGGATTTGAATATTTCACAATATTTTCCCCTGCTTTCAAATCATAAAGCAGCACCTTATGACCAAAAGGTATATCGTCAAGCAATGTAACGCCCTGCTCTGCATAACCCTTTTTCAGCGGCTCAAGGGCGATTGCCACATTATCGTCATCATGTATTTTATACAGCTTGTTCATCGAAAATCACCTTTTCCACAGCCTTTTTCATACCCAGGTAAACAATCGAATCATAATCCCTTTTCACAACTTGGTAAAGTCCCTCTATCTCCGTTAAATCGGCATCCCAGAAATTCTTGTTTGAAAGCACGGCTCTGACAACGTCACCGCTCTGAAACGCTTTTGAAAAGAAATCCAACACATCCCTGGAATCCTTAATTTCATAAGTATCCTTATCCCTTTTGCCTATAAAACGAGCGCCGTCATACTGACCGTTATAAAAATAAATCAGCGCCGCCAAACCGAAGCAGATAACGGCAGGTAACGTGCCTGTCCTTCTGTTATAATCTATTAAGGTGCCGAGACAGCGGGCCTTGAACTTGGATACGGAATTCAAACTGATATCAAGCAGTTTATGGTCAATAAACGGATTGTCAAACCGCTCCAGTACGGAACCGGCAAAGGTTTTTAGTTCATTTTCCGGCAGATTGATGGTTGGTATTACCTCTTCAAAAAGCCCCTTTCTGACATAACGGCTCATCAG
>JAGHJI010000020.1 GCA_017886765.1 Eubacterium sp. | reverse complement strand
TTCAGCGGCTTTCATGCTTTTTGTTTTTTGCTCGGGGGCAGTACCATCGTACAGCTCCCGCTCGCAATAAAACGAAATTCACCTCGATTTCTCGAAGCCTGTCCAGCGTGTAGGGATACAAGCTTTTCTAAATTTACAACTTCTTCTACACGCTGGGAACCGCTTTTATTGAGCGGTTCTTTTTTTGCTTCTACTCGCTTGTTATGAAGTTTTTAAATATATTCTCCTCAACCTCATTTAAAACATTGTCTCCGTTTAAGTCGAATCCACTTATATCTTTTGCGTTTTTGAGCTTAGCATAATCTTTAGCGTTGATATAACCATCCTTGTGCCAGTCACACGCAACTATGGGGACAGCACTTTCTATTTCTATTGAGGTGTTTTCAACAGTAAAGGTAAAACTGGTCTCCAGACCGTTGGAGTATGTCACGTATGCCGTATATGTTCCGTTGCCAAAATTTGCAAGAAATTCACCGTTTTCATCCGTAACAGCAACCAGTTCATCGTTAACCGTTATATGGGCTCCGGCAACCGGATACTGATTGGGAGTATGCATATCTTTGTCTTCCGCCGCAACGATTTTTCCGGTTACCGAATAAGGAGCAAGTGACGGAATGACCGTATCAGGAAGCACTGTATCACAGTTTCTGCAGTATGTATATGCTCTGCCGGTATGATCCTCCGTAGGAACCAGGTAATCAACAGTATACGTATCATGGGGCAGTAAAATTATACCGATTATTTCCGTATATGTATCCGAGCAATTTAAACACAGGTAGTCAATATGCTCATAACTGCTGCATGTGGCGTTTACATGCGTGGCGGAATAATTGTGACCTGTTTTGTAATAATAGGCAGTATATACATACTTGCAGTTCAGGCAAACGTAAACGGTATATCCATCATTGCAGCAGCCTCTTTCAATACTTTCTAAAATCTCAAAATCGGTATGAGTACAGCTTTGCTGATTTTCATCTTCCTGTGTGACAACCTGTATATCGTTTTCTAATGCGTAATTATACATATAACTGCCTTCAGGAGCGCAGAGCGTTAAATTATCGCATCCATAGAACGTATTATTACAAAAGCTGAAAGCATTATTTTCAACAGAAATACTTTTAAGTTCTCCGCATTTGTAAAATGCCTGATTGCAAATAACGGTTAAAGGATGGCATTGCAGATCTTTTAAAGACTGACAGTTTTTAAACAGGGCGGTATTTGCGGTTTTAAGATTAGGTATTGCGGCTGTTTCAAGATTTTTACAGTTGTAAAAGGCAAACATCCCGCATTCGGTAACACCCGGCGCAATGACGGTTTTCAGATTAGGGCAGTTTGCGAAGGCAAAATTCCCTATCTTTTTAACGCTGTATGGCAGGATAATCGTTTCAATATTCTGATTACCCATAAAGCAGTATGTACCGATTTCCTGTATTTCCGTTCCGTCAATTAGACGGGGAACAGTTATATCCTTTTCATCTGTTATACTGCAATAGGAAATAGAATTGTATGTTTGCTCATCGGATGAGACGGATAGTTGATAACCACTTTCGGTATCATATTTAGGCGCTGAAAAAAAGGCCAATTCGCTCTTCGCTTTGTGGGGAGCGTAAGCATACGCTGTTACAGCGCAGCATTCGTCCAATTCTATTTGTGAACCGTTATATAAATATTCATTGTATAGATCGTTAATCTCATACGGATAATATATATTGTTTTTGTTAACAATGCAGTAATACACAGACGCATTTTCTTCACTGGTGAAAAAAATATTACTGAAAGCCGTTTCACTGTTTTCCTGTACCGTGTAATCGAGCGGACAAAGCTCCAGCTCTGCATTTAGCAGATATTTTACGCATTCATAAGCGTCGGCAATTAATCTTTGCGTGTCAGTGCAATTTTCTTCGTACGGCACGCGACCGGTAAGCTGTAGTATGTATTCTATCTCGCTTCGTGTTATATCCGGTTCTATAGCAATTAACAGCGTGCATATCGCGCAGGCAACCGGCGTTGAAGCGGAAGTTCCGTTCCATAATCCTGTCATGTCACCGTTCATTGCAAGAGCGGTCAGCGCGGTTCCGGTTGTATATATATCAACTACTTTACCATAATTGCTGCTTGACCATATAGTATTATAATTCGTGTTGCCACCAACAGTAATCACATCGTCAAAACAAGCCGGATAGGGAGTAAATGAAGTTAATTCCCTACCTTGATTTCCGGCGGCGCATACTATGATGATATTTTGCTCATTCGCATAATCAACAATTTCTTCAAGCATTTCTTTCATGCCGAAGGAGGTAAAACTGCAGTTTATTACCCTGCATCCCTCTGTGATGGCAAGTAAGAGCTGTGAATAAATGTCAGAAGAATTGCCTTTTCCGTTTTTATTTAATATCTGGTATGAGCGCAGTCGCACGTTATCCAGCGTGTTATTTATTAATGTTCCCGCCACCCTTGTACCATGGCCGTACGAATCCTGTGTTCCGTTTTGGGCGTAATCGGGCAGAGCGGTATGACCTCCATCAAATCTTGGTTCTGTTATTTCATTTAACGCAATACCGGAATCAACAATTCCTACAGTTATTTCCGGCATTTGAACATTCTGTTCATGCATCAACTTGATAGCATCGTCGATATTATTAATATTTGTACTGTCGCATTTCGCTTTGAAATCAAAGTCGTCCGCCTCTTCACATAAAGACACGTTTATTTCATCGTCGTATTCCACATAATTAATACTCGATAGCGTGTTGTAATAATCATACGCGTCATCAGCCGATTTCTTACTGTCATATTGAAGAACATATGTATTGCCGAAACCGCTCACAACATCAACTGCGTTCATTGTATTGATTTCGTTTTCCGAGCTGACTATGAGTCTGTTGGCGCTATCATAGTTCATAGACTTCATTTCTTTCAAATCTTCTGCAAAGTGCAATGCTTCATTATAAGTGACATTTTTCAGCCCCGATGTTTTTTCTGCGGAAATAGTGCAGACCGGTATTGCGACAGCAATACACAAAATGATAATAAGTATTTTTCTCATTAACTTCATCATATTAAAATCCCCTTATATCATAATTTGAACACAATACAAGGTGAGTTTTTTGTCAGTTTTTGGGACAAGTATTATATTTTTTTCTGCATCCAGTAGTGGGGGCAGTGTTCTTCATACTCCATGTCACTGCAAACGGTATATCCCAGCTTTTTATAAAAATTCATTGCCTGCTCCTGGGCGTGCAGGCGGATCAGCTTCCCGCCGTCGTTTTTGATAAGCTCCTGAGCTTTATTCATAATAGCGGCGCCTAAATGATTTTTTCTGTATTCCTTTATTACTGCCAGCCTGCCGAGCAGGAATTCGCCGTCCTTTTCCCCTGTAAAGAAGCGGCAGGTACCCACAGGCGTTTCGTTATCATAGGCGACAAGGTGTGTGGCGATTTTGTCCGTTTCGTCAAATTCATCGCGAAAGCCCTGCTCCTTTACAAATACCGTTTTACGTACCAGCATAGCGTCATCCGGTAATCCTTTATATATTTTTATTTCCATTATTCGTCAATGCCCAGGACCTCTGACGCGGCAGAGGTGTCCAGGGTCTCAACCTTTCGCAGATTTTTCTGAATGATACTGTTTCTGTGGTCGGCTTCGTCAAGCGCTTTTCCGGCGTCCTCGATTTTTTTGCGCGCTTTGGTAAGCAGATCGCCGAATTTGTCATACTGCGTTTTTGCCGCTCCCAGTATTTTCCATACCTCGTTGGCTTTTTCGTTTATCGCCATGGTTCTGAATCCCATTGCCAGCGAATTTAGCAGGGCGGTTATGGTGGACGGACCGGCGATCATGATACCGTCCGCCTGCAGCTTTTCCGCGATTCCCGTTTTAGACGCGGTGATCTCTGCGTAAAGCCCCTCGGTCGCCAGATACATAATAGCGAACGGTGTGGTCTGGGGTGAACTTATGTACTGCTTTACCAGCTTGGCCTCGTCCTTTATCCTCGCCTCCAGCGCTTTCTTTGCCTTTTCAAGCGCCTCCAGATCTCCCGCTTCAGCGGCGGCAGAGAGTCTTGCATAGTCCTCCATAGGGAATTTTGAATCCACCGGCAGATAGGTATAGGACCCGTCCTCCTGATTCGGAATTTTTATGGCGAATTCAACCTGCCCGTTGTATTTGGGATTCGTTTTCACATTGGTCTCATACATATTCGGTATGGTCTGGTCCAGGATATTTCCCAGCTGTACCTCTGCCCAGGTGCCCCTGCTTTTGACATTCGTCAGCACACGGTTCAGCCCCTTGACATTATCGGTTACGCCTGCGGAAAGCTCCTTCATCTCGCCAAGACTCTTATACACGTTGGAAAGCTGTTCGGAAACCGTTTTGAAAGAAGCGTTGAGCCGCTGGTTAAGCGTTTCGGTCAGTTTTTCGTCAACGGTCTTTCGCATAAGCTCCAGCTTTTCCTCATTGCTCTTTTGCATGGAGCTTATCGCGTCCGAGGTAATCTTCGTCTGCTTTTCCGCATTATTGTTTAGGGTCTCAATCAGCTTGATCTGCTGTTCATAATTCTTTTCTGTCAGTCCCTGCATCTGCTTTGACAGATAGTTCATCTGGTCATAGCTTTGCTTGGCGTTGATATCAAGTTTCTGACTGAGCAGTTCGGCGGAATTGTCCTGCTTCGGTTTCCTCAGCAGGAGGACCCCCAGCAGAATGATAATCAGTACGCAAAGTCCGATCAGTATATATAATAAAATTTCCATAATATCTCTCCTTGTCCTCAAATATTTTAACATATATAAACATTTAAAACAATAATAATTATTCTATCAACAAAAAAGAGGACATTAAAAATTGTCCTCAATAAAACTGCTTTCAAGAAATATTGACCTGTAATCAAGAAGCGTTTGTATGACGCTGTTCTCATCATGTATGTTTTGAAAAAATTTCATACATATATAACCGCTTTTATCAATATAAAATTTTTCTTTTAAAGTTTTATCACGGTTTAGTTGATTGATTTGTTCCAGTATTTTTAGGCGGTTTTCATTTTTTGTGTCAAATATACCGCTTACGGAAAATAAAAACGTGTTGTTGGTGATTACAAAACTCGCGGTTATATCGGCGGTATTGGTGATTAAGACATTGTTTTTATTTTTGTTTCCCATTTTAATTTGAAAAAACACAGGATTTTCTCCCGTTGTTATGTATTCGATTTTGAGTTCATTCAGATGTTTCTTTATATTTTCTATATCAATGTATTTCATAGCATGCCTCGATTTATGGAGTATATAATTAAAAGTTTTTATTATTATGAATACAGTATATGACGAATGGTCATAATTGTCAATGGCAAAATATGAAATAATGTCATTGGTGATATGTGTGGGAAATAATTTGAAAAAGCTGAGAAAAGAAAGGGGACTTACCCAAATTGCTCTGCAGATGCAGACGGGTATAGAACAAGCGCTTATATCAAAGTATGAACAGGGTGTAAGAGTTCCGCCTACAGATACATTAATAATACTTGCGGATTTTTTCAACACAAATATAGATTATCTTTTGGACAGAACGGATAATCCTGATAAAATATAAACACTTTCCGATTATGTTACGGAAAGTGTTTTTTACTGTATATAGTTGAATAAAATACTTTCATATGCTAAAATGTCAAAAGAGGTACAGCTATGGAAAGATTATGGACTGAAAATTTAAGAGATATTGAGCCTTATGTTCCCGGCGAGCAGAGCGGTGAACAGGATATCATAAAGCTTAACGCCAATGAAAATCCCTATCCGCCGTCGCCAAAGGCGCAGGAGGCTATAAGAAATTTTGATACGCAGGCATTGCGTTTTTATCCCAATGCCAACGCGACCTCGCTCAAGCAGGCGATAGCGGACTACTATCATGTCGGTATAAAAAATGTTTTTCTCGGCAACGGCTCCGACGATGTGATTGCCGTGGCGTTTCAAGCGCTTTTTAACAGCGATTTGCCGATTGTGTTCCCGGACCTTACGTACAGCTTTTATCCGGTGTGGTGCGCGCTGTTTAATATTCCGTATAAAAATTACCCCGTGGGTGATGATTTCAGAATCAACGCCGAGGATTACAGAGAAAAAAACGGCGGCGTTATTATCCCAAATCCTAACGCGCCCACCTCTCTGGGCGAGGGACGCGCGTTTGTTGAAAAGCTGATGGATTATAACAGGGACAGCGTTGTTATCATCGACGAGGCGTATGTGGATTTCGGCGGTGAATCCTCCGTGGAGCTGACAAAAAAATATGAAAATCTGCTTGTGACCGGCACGTTTTCAAAATCCCGTTCCCTTGCGGGGCTGAGAATCGGCTTTGCCATAGGCAGCGAAAAGCTGATCTCCGTTCTTGAAGCGGTTAAAAATTCCTATAATTCCTATACCGTGGACGCCGTTTCCATTGAGGCCGGCAGGGCAAGCATTCTGGACGATGCATATTTTAAGCAGACCTGCAATAAGATCATCAGAACAAGAGAACGTGTCACGGCTCAAATGAGAGAACTGGGCTTTACCGTGCTTGACTCGCAGACGAATTTTATATTCGCCACCAGGGACGGTATGTCCATGAAGGATATGTTCGAGTATCTTAAAACAAAGAAGATATATATCCGCTATTTCTCCGTGCCGAGAATTGATAATTATGTGCGTATCACAATCGGTACGGACAGGGAAATGGATGTTTTCCTTGAAAACGTAAGGGAGTATGTCAAATGAATTCTGCAAAAAAAGCAGCGGTCATCTTTTTAAGTGTTATCAATATATTGACTTTGGCGTCAGGCGTTATTACCGAACTGACTATGGCGCTGGGCGGCGACGTGACGTCCATTATTCCTATTCAGGCGCAGATGACGGTGAATCAGATCCTGCTGCTTAATTTTACCGTCATCATTACCGTTACGGTGCTGATCAGTATTGTAACAGCTTATCTGGTCACGGACGTGCCGTACTCGCCCAAGGAGATCTTATCCAACTGCTCCGGCGTGTTTATGATACTGCCGATTCTGATATTCTGTGTTGCCATATATAACGCGGTCAGCGCGGAGATAGCAGCGGACAGGATCTGGATCATATTAAGCGGTGTTTACTTTGTCCTTGTCAATCTGATAAACTTCGGCTGTATTCTTACCGTAAAATATGACAGCGAATGAGTTTTATAAAAAGCAAAAGCACTCTGGTTCAGAGTGCTTTTTGTTTTTTGTTAAAGACATTGTGTGCAAGAATTACACTTGGTTTAGCATTTCATTTATAAGTGATTTTACGCTTTTCGGCAGCCGCGATTTTTTCAGCGCCGCGTAAATTTCATCTTTTTTCGTTTTGCCTTTGAACGGCTTATATGCGGTATTCTTCCTCGCCGTACTGCACTGCCAGCGTGAAAAAATATTGATGATCTTATCCTGATAGGATTCTTTCACCAGAGGCCTTATATTTCTGATGCTGATTTCTGTATCTTTATCGGAAAAAGGACACTCCACCGTAACGCCTCCGGCTTTGTCATAATATATCTGCGCGTCCTCCGGAGCGTCAATATCTTCTGAGAAAACATCCTTGAATACGATTTTATATTTTCTCTCGACGGGAATCAAAGAGGTTTCGCCCTGTGGAGATTTTATGGTGAAAGTAAGTGTTTTCTTGTCTGATTTAACTTCAAAGGCAGTTTTTACATTGTATTCTTCATAACTGACTTTGCCGTTGTCCTCATAAAGTGTAAAGGTATTGTTGCCCTTAAATACCCATATTTCAAGCTCGGCGGGATTCGAGCACCGGTTGCCGCTGTCGTTTGACAGGTGGATAATCGCCCCTTCTTTAGCAAGCACCGGAATGGAATAGATTTCACGGTTAAGCTCAATAAACTGCGGTCCCTGATAACACTGAAGCGTAAATATATCGGTATATTTTCCCTCCGGTATCCATGCTTTCACTGCGCCGAAATTCGTCTTTTTACTTGCCTTTGAGGTAATGGGGCACACCATTAATTCACTGCCGAACATATACTGATTCGGTACGCCGAACGCCGCATCTTCGTCCGGATAGGAATAGTACATCGGCTCGCACAAGGCGACACCCTCCTTATGATTGCGGTAATCCATCGTGTAAAGATAAGGAATCAGGCGGTGACGGAAACGAAGCCAGTTTTCAGCGCTCTCGCAAACGTCCTTTCTGTATTTCCATGGCTCCTTTCCCAGAAAATCCAGAGCCGTGGAGTGCAGACGAAGGATAGGAGAGAACACACCGAATTCTATCCAGCGCAGATAAAGCTCATCGTCACGGTAGCCCATATGGTGTCCGCCGATATCGTGGCTCCACCAGGTGTAAGCGCAGTTGGCCGCGTTGGCGGTAAAGTAAGGCTGGAAATGCAGCACCCTCCAGTTGATTGCCGTGTCGCCGGAAAAGCCCAGCGGGTATCTGTGGGAACCGTATCCGCCGTATCTTGAAAGAATAAGCGGCAGTTCGCCGTTCTCGGCATTGTCAAGGAAGTGATAATGATTCAGCGCGCAGAGCGGGTCAAGTCCTTCAACGTCTGATTTTTTACCCTGCTGCCAGTCGATCCACCAGAAATCAACGCCGTCTTTTTCATACGGCTTGTGAAGAATGTCAAAATAATGATTCCAGAAATCATCACTGCCGCATACGAAGGGTATGTCTTTGTTTTCGCTGACGCCCATTGCTTTGGCAAAATCAGCGTGCATATCCTCATACGTATGTATTCCGTCCGCAGGGTGCAGATTCAGGGTAACGTGCAGGTTGTTTTCCTTAAGCTCTTTTAAAAAGGCTTTGTAATCCGGGAAAAGTTCCGTGTTCCAGGAATATCCTGTCCAGCCGCTGTAGTTGATGCCAAACTGCTTTTTAATGTCGACCCAGTGCCAGTCCATATCCACCGTGGCGACGGTAAGGGGTATATTTTCTTTTCTAAATTGCGTCATTAAATCAAGATATTCCTGTTGGGTATATGCGTGATATCTGCTCCACCATACGCCCAGGGCAAATCTGGGTATCAGCGGAACAGGGGAGCTGATCTGATAAAACGCCTGAATCGTTTCCCTGTACTTTTTACCGTAGGCAAAGGCGTAATAATCCTTTGTTTTATCCGGTCTGGAAATGAAATGACCGCCGTCGTCAATGAGCATGGATCTGCTGTCGTCATAAAGATAGGCGCCGTTTTTTGTTATCAGTCCGTCCTGAAGCGGAATTTTACCGAAAGTGCCGTCCAAGGTGCGGTACGTGCCTTTCAGGTTTTTCTGATTTGAAAACTTTTGCGTTTCTTTTGTATCTTTAAAATAAACACTGCGGGGCCTGCCGTTTTTGATTGTGAAGATAACGTCGCTTGTCTCGACAGTATAGGTATTTGCGGCTTTTTTAACCTGCATTTTGCCGGCACTGAAATTACGCCGCCACACTGCATAGCTTGGCAGGTCCGTAAAACGGTCTCCGTATTCCACGCGGATGAGTCTGGGCGTCAGCAGGGTTATACGCAGATTACCGTCTACATAAATTTGCTCTTTATTTGCTTTTGCGTCTGTTTTTGCAATCAGGGAATTTTTTAAAGCGCACATATTATTTTTTCTCCTCATTAAGTTTTTGTTCCATATTTCTTACTTCGCTTGGCGTCTGACCGAAGATCATTTTAAATTCATTTGTAAAATGATAGGGTGAGCTGAAGCAGAGCATATACGCAATTTTATTTACCGGCGCGGCGGTCTGAACAAGCAGCCTGTAGCCCTCCTCCATCTTTTTCTTTACTATATACTGTTTCGGTGAAATATCAAGCTCCTTTGTAAAGATCTGGTGCAGGCGTCTGGGCGTTATTCTGAAAAAAGCGGATATTTCATTCACTGATATTTTGGAATACAGCTTCTGGTGGATATAGGAGCACATTTCATCTATAAGCCGTGCGTTTGCGAGCGGCATCATATCCTCTCCGGTCAGTCTGCTCTCTATCATAACGCTGTATAAGTAGCTTGAAAACAGCGAACTGATATAGCTTTTGTTTTTCAGATTCGCCTGACCGCAGACAAGCAACTTGTTGAATGCAGTATCCTCGTTTTCACTGAATGGTATACTGTATTTTTTATTCAGCTCAAACTCATTCATGTTGTTTTCACAAACAAAATTTACCCACCGGTATTCCCAGATGTTTGAAATGCTTTTATATTTCTTTATATCATGAAATCTCAGAAACACACATTCATTTTCCTTTATAATTACAGTTCTGCTTCCCAGATATATTTCACCACGTCCCTGCGTACATCTTATAAATGCGATGGCGTTTTTTGGATAGCTGAGTTTTTCCTCATCATCGCAGCGGTGATAATAGCTGTTGTCCGCCAGTATCTTAAAAACGCTTGTAACCGCGGGAGTAAAAATATTTTCCGTGTTCTGTTCACCTAAATTAAACGAATCGTTTTTATACATAAAAACTTCCTTTGTTTCCGATTTGTGTATTCATTATACTGTATTTTGAATTTATTTACAAGTACCGCTGTAATATAATAATAGCCGAGAGGAGTGCTTTATGAAACTATATTTGTTTGACAGAACTGAAAATATTATTCATTACGAGGATTTAAGTATTCTTGACAGTAAGCGCAGGATAGAGAATTCGGCTGAAGTCATTATGTCTGAAAACGAGGTGTTCGTTTTTCAGCTTGCGCTTCTTCCGGATTGTGACGATGTTATTGAGAAAATCTCCTACACCGGAAATATAAAAATATCCTGCATCAATACGGACGTTGTGGATAAATACGGCAAATCAAAAACGCAGAAAGTCAGCCTGAAAAGAAATGTTATCCAGCCGCTGTTTTTTACAGCCGAGGCCGAAAAACAGGGCAAAAGGCAGGTTAGCTGCGCTGTTACCATAAAAACAGAAAAGGAAAGCCGTACCTTTAATGTAATTTTTAACATTATATCAAGTCCCGTGGAAAATAACGGGTATAACGATTTATGGCGGCTTTCGCGGCTCAAATGGCTGAATTCGGATTTATGCATGGATGATTCGCTTGTTGAACCGTATATACCGCCCGCCGTTGACGAAGACAGACTTATGATACTCGGCAGGGAAATCAGGCTGAATTCCTGCGGATTGCCGGCTCAGATCTATTCCAAGTTCAATGAGGCGGTTGAAGCGGAGGCGTCTGTTCAGAAAGAGCTGTTTTCCGACGAGTCTGTTTTTCTGATCGACGGTATGTCCCTTCCGAATGGAAAAACGGACAAAAAGCTTTTAAATAATCGTATCGAATGTGTTACGGAATGTGAGAATGAGGATTACCGCGCTGTCATATCATCGGTGCTGAGATATGAGGGCATGATGGAATATTCCGTGAAAATAACGCCTAAAAGGAATTTTACGGCAAAAAATGTTTCACTGGATTTCAGCGTGACGTCTGAATGTTCGGGTCTTATGCACGGACTGGGCCACAGAGCGTCACGGGCAGAAAATCTGGCGTTCAAATGGGATGATCAGAAACAGCAGGACAGTCTTTTTATCGGCAGTGTAAACTGCGGCATGAGAATCAAATTAAAGGCGGAACAGTACAGAAGACCGCTTATCAATATTTTTTATAAGAATCTGCCGTTGACAATACCATCCGAGACTTGGGACAATAACGGCAGGGGCGGTATCAAAGTCAACAGATACAATACCCATACCCATATCTCAGCGTACACCGGTGAATTTGATTTCAAAGAAAACGAGACAAGAAATTTCCTGTTTGAGATACATATAACGCCCCTTAAGCCCATTGATTATAAAAAAGCTTTTACGGTAAGATACTGTCATAATAATAAGCTGAAAAATGAAATCAAAGAAATTGATACGGCGGCAAAAAACGGGCTCAATTATGTCATTTTCCACCAAGGAAATATGATTATGCCGTTTATAAACTATCCGTTTTATGAAACCGACAGGCTGAAAAACGCCGTTTCCTATGCAAAAGAAAAGGGAATCGGTATAAAGCTTTATTATACCGAGCGTGAGCACAGCAATCATATGGCGGAGACTTTTGTCTATAAGGCGCTGGGAGATGAGATCATACTGCGCAAAAAGGGTGTCAGTCATTCCTGGCAGAAGGAGACGCCCCGCTGGCTTGTAGATAACTTTGGTGAGGACATTATTCCCGGCTGGTTTGTGAAATACAAGCATGGTAAATATAAAAATGACCACGATATTTCATTTATTGTTCGTCCGGATACAAGGCTTGATAATTATTATGTAGAGGGACTCAACTGGCTTGTTGACAATATCGGCATAAAAGGTATTTATATTGACGATACCTCCCTGGACCGAACAACGCTTGAACGGGCGAAAAAGGTGCTTCAAAAAACCGACGGTCTGATCGATATGCATATGTGGAATCATGAGGAGGTCCGCGCCGGAGACGTAAGCTGTATGAATTTATATACGGAGATTATACCGTTTCTGGACAGCGTATGGCTGGGAGAGGGATTTTATTATAAGAAATATTCTCCGGAGTACATGCTTGCCGAGGTAAGCGGAATACCCTACGGCGTTACCGGTCAGATACTTGAAGGCGGCGGAGATCTGTATCTCGGTATGCTCTACGGCATGAATAACCGTTACGGCTGGGGCTATACAAACGCGGTGCAGATGTATAAGATATGGGACGATTTCGGTATTACCGACAGCAAAATGCTGGGTTACTGGCATAGTAAAAATCCTGTAAAGACGGATAATCCCAAGGTGCTGTCAACGGTGTATCTTAAAGAGGGAGAAGCGCTGGTTTGTCTGTATAATTTTTCCGACAGGGCGGAATCGTTTGACGTTTCCGTGGATAAAGGGCTGCTCGGTTTCAGTCCGCGCAGCGCGTCAGAAATACGGTTCGGAAAAAGAGAAAGGAAAATCGGAAATACCAATAGGCGCTTAAAACTTGGAAAAAGAAAAGGCATCATTATGAACCTGAAAGGATGAGTGATATGAAGAAATTTGTAAAAGTAATTGTTTCAGCGGTTACGGCAGTCGGCATAATCGGCGTGGCAGCAGGCGTTTATTTTGGTTATGCCAAAACAACGGACGAAACGAAAGCTTATACCGTTGAAACAAACGGCAATCCGCTGAGAGTGGCGGTTATCAGCGACTTACAGCTCCCCGATTCAACGGATAAAACAACACATCAGTATGAATCCTTTGAAAAGACGCTGACCATGCTGAAAAATAAAGGTATGGACGCTCTGATTATAGGCGGTGATTTTACCGATCTTTCCACCAAAAACGCCTGGGGTACATATAAGGAAATATACGATAGGGTCATGGCGGACAGTGAAAAGCCCATTCCGCTTTACATCATGGGAAATCATGATTACTGGCTTGACTATTTCACGAAGTCCAAGGAAATCGCCACGCCCGCAAAACTTCAGAGAAGATTTACCGAATACACCGGAGAATATCCTTACAGCCATAAAATCATAAACGGCTATCATTTTATCTGCTGGAGCTCATCAAACGGTTCCTATGATAAATCCTATACAAATAAGGACTGGATAAGAGACGAGCTTGATCAGGCGGTAGCTGATGATCCGAATAAGCCGATTTTCGTAATAACCCATCTGAATCCATCTGACACGGCATACGGTTCAGATGAATGGGGAAACAGCGATATTGCCGATGTTTTAAAGGATTACAGCCAGGTGATTTCCATTTCTGGCCACTCGCATTATTCCGTTATTGACGAGCGTTCCATATGGCAGGACAGCTTTACCGCGTTTACAACACAGAGCCTTGATTATATTGAACTGGAGAGCGGTAAATTCAACGGTAGCATTCCCAAAGATGCCTACGGCAATACGATCGCTGAACAGCTCCCTGCCTGTCTTTATATGGAGATTGAGGAGGATAAGGTGACGATCAGCCGTCTTGAGGCGAACACCGGCAATACGTTAAAGGAGCCTTGGGTGATTGAAGCGCCTTTCGGCAGTGAAGAAAGTCTTTCAAAATATACGGACAACAGGATGAATACAAACCAGGCTCCGGTTCTTGACCGTGATTTGACAGTATCGGTATCGGATATTACAGATATAAACGGTAATCAGCAGAAAATGATTTCTTTTGCCGCCGGCAGTGACGACGATTTTGTCCACTCTTACAAGCTGGAATTTCAGGATGAAAATCATAATATTTTGGAATTTGATGAAATAGATTATGATAATCACATTGTTCATTACGATGAGAATGGCGATAAAATCAGCTATGATAATGAGAATTACAATAACGGCACGCCGAAGAAAATCTCGCAGGTGCTTTATTTCAGCGATTATGTTCTCGGGCTCAATCATATGTCGGAAACCGTTGAGTTAAGGCTTCCGGCTACACTGCCTGAAAACGCAAAGTATGTGGTAATCACCGCTGTTGATTCCTGGTCTGCGGAAAGCGAACCGGTGGTGTGTGAGCTTAAGCAAGCTGAATGAGGAGGAACTCTGATGAAAAAACTTATCTTGGTTGCGATAGCCGGAGCAGCTGTCTTGGGG
>JAGHJI010000019.1 GCA_017886765.1 Eubacterium sp. | reverse complement strand
ATGCTGCACACTTTTATTTTGGCGTGGTTCAGCCGACTTTATCGACAGTCTGAGCCCTGCTGTGTTATCAGCAGGGCTTTGTTCTTTTTAAAAAGCATTAATCCTTTTGCAGCAACATTCTGTCATTGTCAAAATCTTTATTTTCTTTTTCCTTATAAAGATTAAGGAGGTCGGCAACGGTCATATTCTGCCTCGTTTTACTGTCAAGGTCGATAATGATCTCACCGTTATCCATCATAATCGTTCTCGTTCCTGTAGCAAGCGCCTGGGACATATTGTGGGTGATCATCATGGTTGTGATATCATTGTCCTTAACGATATTATTGGTGATCTCCATTACCTTATCCGCAGTCACCGGGTCAAGAGCGGCGGTATGCTCGTCAAGAAGCAAAAGCTTTGGCGTAACGATCGTACACATAAGAAGTGTGATGACCTGTCTTTGTCCGCCGGAAAGAAGTCCTATTTTCGTTTTCATACGGTCCTCAAGTCCCATATTGAACTTTGAGACCTCCTGCTGAAACATGGCTCTTTTTTTCTTCCCTACTGCTTGTGAAAGAAAGCCGGAGCCGGCGCGTGAATAGGCAAGCGCCAGATTTTCCTCTATTGTCATATTCGGCGCAGTACCTTTCATAGGATCCTGAAAAACTCTGCCTATCATTCTCGCGCGTTTATGTTCCGGCATAAAGGAGATATCTTTATCGTCCAGAACAATCTTTCCCCGGTCCTGCATATAGGTTCCGCAGATCATATTGAAAAGCGTTGATTTGCCTGCGCCGTTTGAGCCGACGATGGTTACAAATTCACCTTTGTCAAGCGAAAGATTTATATTTTTAAGCGCAGCGTGCTCGTTTACCGTACCCTTGGCAAAGGTTTTTGAAATGTTAGTTAGTTCAAGCATTTCTCTTTGCCTCCTTTTTTATCTTCCCGTTTTCAATCTGTTTTTTAATTTCGGGAATAATAAGGGTTGCTGCAACGATAATCGCGCAGGTAAGTTTCATAAGATTTTCACTGTTCTTGCCGAAAAGAGAAACATCAATAACAAACGCCACGATGATCTTATAAACCACCGAACCTACAACAGCGCTTATAAAGCCAAGGGCAACATTCCGTTTGCCGAAAATGGCTTCTCCGATAATTACAGCGGCAAGACCGTAGATCAGCATACCGTTTGAAAAGCTCTGGTCGGACAATCCGAGATAGTGGGACACCAGCGCGCCGGAAAGAGCGATCAGTCCGTTTGCGAGAGCCAGCCCAAATATCAGCGAAAAATCCACATTGATGGATGACGCCTTAACCATATCCTGATTATCACCTGTTGCCCTGATGCACAGGCCCAGGTGCGTTCTGAAGAAAAGGATAACGATGATCGTAATGGCGATACATACTACCGCGCCGATAACAAGACCGGCAATTTTCTTGTCCACGCCCGAAACGCCGATCAGATTGAAAAATTTGGTAAATACGGAATTGTCATTGAAATTCAAATTTGACGAGCCACGCACCATAAGGTTAATGGAATACAGTCCGCTCATGGTAATAATTCCGGCCAAGACAGGATGTACCTTCAGCTTGGTCTGAAGCAGACCCGTCACAATACCTGCCAGCACACCGGCAAAAAAGGCGGCGATAAAGCTCAAAAAGCTGAAGCCCTGTGACGCCACAACGGCGGCAATGGCAGAGCCGAAACCGAAGGAGCCCTCCGTGGTCAAATCCGGTATATTCAGTATTCTCAGTGAAATATAGATTCCGAGTGCGAGCAGTCCGTAAAGAAAGCCCTCCTCAATAGCTGTAATATAGACTTGCATAAAAATTTATCCTAAGTTAAGTGTAATTTTAAAATTGTGATTTATCAATCCTTATTCTACAACCTGAATTTCATACCCGATCGTATCGGCGGCAGGTGTTTCTATACCGAGGGACTGTGCAACCGTACCGTTAAAGGTGCAGTAATCAATACCCACAACCTCGGCGGGAATCGCTGTAATATCGGTTCCGTTCAGATACTCCAGGCATTTGTCCGCTGTCTTGGCGCCGATACCTTTATCGTCAATCGCCAGTGTGGCGAGACAGCCGCTGTTTACGGTTGTTGCAGAGGAACAATAGGTGGGTATGCCGGCCTCTTCACAAACCTGACTGAGCGCCTGCACACCATCCTGCACAATGGCGTCATTGGGAACGAAAATAACATCGCATCCGTTTGAAATCAGCGTTTCCGCAGCGCTCTTAACGTCAGCGGAAGTTTCAACGGTGGCGGATTCATACGATATGCCTTTTGAATCAAGATATTCCTGGGCTGATTCCACGGTGTCCACAGCGTTTACCTGAGAGGTGGAATAAACGAATCCCCATTTTGTAACATCCGGCGTGATCTTATATCCCATTTCAATAATATCGCCTACCGGAATGGCGTTTGAGGTACCCGTAGCGTTCTTGTCAGGCGTGTTCATATCCGTAATGACCTGAGCCTCAACAGGCGCAGAAACAGCGCAGAAGAAGCAGGGTGTTTCCGAACTCAGATTTACAAAAGACTGTGTACAGGCGGTTCCAATTGTAAATATCGCGTCATAGGATCCGTCATCCATAGAACTGATTATAGTCGAAAGCGCCGATGTATCCCCCTGCGCGTCCTTATAATCAAAGGTCGCGTTTTCATATCCGTTGGCTTTCATCTGCTCAATGATGCCGTCCTTCATATCCACAAAGGCACCGTTGGCACCCGTCTGAACAACGATACCGAACTTGGCGTTTTCAGAAGACGATCCGCCGGAATTTTCCTCCCCCGCGCTGTCTGAACAGCCCGCAAAACAGAAAACAACCATTAGAGCGGCAAGAAGCACCACCGCAAATTTTCTCAATGTTTTTTTCATAAGCCTCACCTAATTCATTTCATTATATTTTCAAGCTCTAAAAAAGCTTTATATACCATATCTTCCGTAATTTCATAAGGATTGTGGTCAATATCCTTCATATTACATACCATTGGCACAAGTCTGTCCAAATCGTCCGTACGCATTTCAATATCCGCCAGACAGGTGGGCAGACCGATGGACCTGTTGAAATCATAAATCTTTTCAAACATTTCCCGGTTGCCGTCCACAAGCAGAAGCACAAGAACGCCGAAAGCCACCACTTCTCCGTGAAGGTGCCTTTCCTCAATATGCGGATAAGAGGTCAGAGCGTAGAACACAGCGTGGGCAAGGCCGGTATTATAATCTATAATATGTTCGGCGGTCAAAAGTATTGACGCGATACCCGTTGTGACGACCACCGACAGTATCGCCTGCTCCACCTCAAAGGTTGCCTTTCCCTTTTTAAAATCGTCCATTGCTTTTTTTCCGTATTTCAAAAGAGGATAAAGGCAAAGCTGACTTGTCGTAACGCCAAGGGCGTGATAGTGGACCAGGTCCTCTCCCCTGCTGCTCATTTCAGCCTCAAAATACTTGGCGTAGGTATCGCCCATACCCGCCCAAATGTATTTAGACGGAGACTCGGCTATAACCGGAGTATAGATAAAACAGTGCTTTGCCGGAGCGGGAAAAAAGAACGGTTCTTTAAAGCTGCCGTCGCTGTTATACATGATGGAAACGGCAGTGGTACCGGAACAGTTTGAAGCGATTGTCGGAAAAGTAAAAACCGTTTTGTCCGTTACAAACGCCAGCGCTTTGGCGGTATCCAGAGCTTTTCCCCCGCCGACGGCGAAGATCATATCGGCACGCTTTACGGCATCATTGCTTTTTAATTTATCCACGTTTTCATAGCTTGCCTCGCCGCCGTACCATAGAAAATCCAGTATCTCCAGTCCTGTATCCGCAACATTTTCAACAATAAGGTCCTTTACTTTACGGATTGCGGTCTTTCCGCCGATACAGACAACTTTTTTGCCGAAGGGCAAACAAATCTCACCTATTTTTTCGTATACGCGATTGCCGATCGAATAGCTCGGCAGACTGATAGAATAGTTTTCCAAACAGCTGACTTCCTCTACTACTTTAATTTAATAAAGTAAATTATACCATTATATGTTATTAATGTCAAACAGCATATTTATACTTGTTTTGGCTGATATATTGTTATATACTTATTTTTGATATATTATGTATGCAGTAAAACACAAGGTCGGCAGTATTATGAAAATAATAGCAAAAATAAAAACAGATATGCCGGATAAATTCGGCGTTCCGCGTCAGAGCGGAATCGTTTCACAACTGACCGGAAAAATCGTATTTGAGCCGGAATACAGAGTAAAAGAGGCTTTGAACGGTCTGGAAGATTTTTCACACCTGTGGCTCTTATGGGAATTCAGCGAAAGCAAACGCGAAAGCTGGTCCCCCACCGTACGTCCGCCCAGGCTGGGCGGAGAAATAAGAAAGGGCGTGTTTGCCACTCGCTCTCCATTCCGTCCGAATCCGATAGGACTGTCCTGCGTCAAGCTGGAAAAAATAGAATACTCTAAACAGTTCGGTCCGCTGATCTACGTAAGCGGAGTGGATATGGTGAACGATACGCCAATATATGACATCAAGCCGTATATCACGTATACGGACAGCAGACCGGAGGCTGTACAGGGATTTGCTGAAAAATACAAGGACTATGCGCTGAAGGTGCAATTCCCCCAAAAACTCCTGAATAGCATACCGAAAGAAAAACAAGCCGGTATAATCGGAATATTAAAGCACGATCCGCGTCCGGCATATCAGGACTCGCCTGAAAGGATCTACGGTGTCCGTTATCTGGACTATGATATTCATTTTAAAGCAGAGAATCATGTGCTGACTGTCACTGATATTAAAAAAATTAAAGCAAAATAAATGTAATCTGCTGCAAGCTGTTAAACGCTTAGATCGTTTGCGCAAAATGTTTGTTAATGAAAAAAATATAATTTAAGGGCTGTGAAGAACACAGCCCTTTACTATAATAACTATATTTATTTAATTTATGACAGCGAAACGCCCTCAAGGAACCAGCCGTCAAGAGTCAGGCACTTGGACGGTTTTTGTTCATTATATAACTTACAGAAATCATATCCCGCGCCGCCCTGCGCCTGAATAAGCAAAATCGAGCCGTCAGCCAGCGCCTGATAGACTTCATCGTACTGCGCCTGTACCTCCTCATCCTCGGAAACAAAGGTGGAGTAAATACCGTCTGTCGCGCAGCCTGCAAGGCTTACTGTTCCGCCGCGGAAATCGGCAAGGCAGTCCTTAATGGCTTCGCCGTAGTTCTTTACAATAGTCGTATATGCGTCATTATTCTGCGCTCCGGCTGTTATAACATTCAAATCGTAGTCAAAATCCCACTTTGAAGTGAATGCCGAATCGGACATATCGTTACCGCCGGTGAAGATTGTGGAAACACCGTGGTTGAACATGGAGTCGCATATCGCCGCGTATCTGTCAACCATTTCAAAGGTGGTGCTGTAATTATACTCATTTTCCATAGCGATTCCGGTGCTGTTGCCGTACTGGTCGGTATTCTCCCAGTGCGAGAACATATAACCGTCCTGCGGCGGAGCTGAAACAAGGGTTACAAGATCACCGGTTACATACGAACCGCTGCCGGTGGATTCGCCGTTTCCGCCCTCACCGGTTACAACGGTTACGTTAAAGGTAGGTATATCGCTTACAGCGTAAACAGGCGTAAGCGTAACATTTTCATTTATATTTTTAACGGATGTTGACGAGCTTTCGGCATCCTCAAATTCAACTTCTGCATCCGTTTCCCAGTGATCGAACACCATATTGTCAGCGGCTACAGGAGCGGTGACTGTGCATTCGCCGCCCTCCTCAACGCTGAAGGCGGAATAAACGGAGCTTCCGTCAGCCGTCATAACCTCAACATTATAGTTGGTTTCCTCAGCCTCTCTGTATTTCGCGGTCAAGGTGCAGTCGCAATTTTCAACAATAAGATTGATGGACGGTAAGTCTTCGGCGGAAACATTTACCTTGCTGTCCCTGACACCCTCGGTATCGCTTTTAATTTCCCATGTGTCAAACACCATACCTTCCGGTGCGGGATTCGCGGTAATGGTAACATTGGAACCCTCGGTATATGTACCTGAACCCAGTCCGTCAACTACATTAACTTTAAATGTGGTATCCGTCTGGTCCTCAATCTTTTCATAACAAGCCTGAATCGTAAAATCATAGTTGTAGTCAAGAAGCGCAGAGTCATGCTCTGCCCAGTCGACTGTTACCGGAACGCCGAGGCTGTCCGCCGCGTATGCCGCGCCCTGAACAAATCCGGCGCCGTAGTTTGCGGAATCCTCGCTTGCGAACTGTCCGAAATAACCCAGTTCCGTATTACCGTTCATAACTGAAATATATCCTGCAAGAAAGCCACTCTGCAAAGCGTCAAAAGAAACACACATAACATTGTTCATAAAGCGGTCGGTCATATCATCGGCAGAATGAGGCACAGCGTCAAGAAGTATAAAGTTTATGTCCGGATAGGAGGACGCCACCTCATATGCGCTGACTGCAAATTCCTCACCGGGAAGTACAATATACTGCGCGCCGTTCTCCGCAGAAAGAGCAACATACTCCTCAATATTTTCAACCGTGATCTCCCCGTCCTCAAGGACCGGCTGATAATAGCGGCAGGTCATGGAATTTTCCTCAGCAAAAGCTGAAATTCCCTCCCATGCGCTCTGATTGTATCCTTCATCGCTGATCGTACCGCCGTTTGTAATCAGTACAATATCGCTCCTTAAATCTTCCTGGCTGGTGCATCCGGCAAAAAGACAGCCCACCAGAGCAAGACACATGATCACAGAAATAATCTTTTTCATAGCTTTCCTCCAAAAGATATTATCACTAACTAATAATAACAAAAACGGACTAATAATGCAATAGCATTTTATTGATTTAATTGTTAAAAAGCTATATAATGGCTATGGGTGATGATTATGACGGACAAACAACTTGCATTTATAAGAAAGAAAACAGACTTTGTACCGGACGTGGCAATCGTGCTGGGCAGCGGTCTCGGCGCCCTTGCGGATGAAATAGAAACCGAATGTATTATCGACTACGGTGAAATACCTGATTTCCCTGTTTCAACCGCTCCCGGACATGCCGGAAGATTTGTTTTCGGTAAAATCGGGAACAAGAAGGTTGCCGTCATGCAGGGGCGTGTGCATCTTTATGAGGGTTACACGCCGCAGCAGGTCGTAAATCCGATCAGGCTTTTAAAAAAAGCAGGCGCGAATATTTTATTTTTAACCAATGCCGCCGGCGGAATAAACAGCGATTTTCATATCGGAGACCTGATGGTGCTGAGCGACCATATTTCCAGCTTTGTGGAATCTCCACTTGTGGGGAAAAACGACGATGCACTGGGCGTACGCTTCCCGGATATGAGTCAGGTATATTCAAAACGGCTGAACAAAATCATTTTTGAAACCGCGGAAAAAGAGAACACAAAAGTTAAATCCGGCGTTTACCTCCAGTTCAGAGGGCCGAATTTTGAGACGCCGGCAGAAATACGCATGGCAAAAATGATGGGCGCGGACGCGGTCGGAATGAGCACGGCAATAGAGGCTCAGGCGGCAAAGCACTGCGGCTTTGAGGTCTGCGCCGTCAGTGTTATTTCAAATCTTGCCTGCGGAATAAGCAAAACACCGATAACCAGCGAAGAGGTAAACGAAACCGCGGACAGAATAGCTCCGGTATTTAAAAATCTGATCAAGAAAGCAATAGGTAATTTCTGATATGGAAAATCTAAAATATAACGACGGCAGGCTGTATATTCTCGACCAGACCCTGCTGCCAAACCGTGAAAAATGGATTGAGATAAAAAACAAGGAACAGGCGTTTGACGCCATAAAAAAGCTGATGGTCCGGGGCGCTCCGGCAATCGGAATATTTGCCGGATACGCAATGGCCCTGTTTTCCGAAAACAACAATATTTATAAACTGAAAGCGTATCTGGACGCCTCCCGACCGACAGCGGTCAATCTGAGCTGGGCGACCGGAAGAATCGTAAAAGCCTGTGAAAGCGGAAAAAGTCTCATAGACGAGGCGGTTGCCATTCATAACGAGGATATCGAAATGTGCAGAAAGATCAGCGAATACGGTCTTACGCTGCTTAAGGACGGTGACGGCATCCTGACCCACTGCAATGCCGGCGAACTTGCCACCAGCAAATACGGAACGGGACTGGGGCCGCTGCTCCTCGGCAAAGAAAAGGGATATGATTTTCATGTTTTCAGCGATGAGACCAGACCGCTGCTGCAGGGTGCGCGGCTGACCTCCTATGAGCTGGAAAAAGCAGGGGTTGACGTAACGCTGATCTGCGACAATATGGCGGGCTTTGTTATGAAAAAGGGGCTGATAGACGCAGTCCTTGTTGGCTGTGACAGAGTCGCCGCCAACGGCGACACCGCGAATAAGATCGGCACCAACAGCGTGGCTGTACTTGCAAAATACTATAATATACCCTTCTATGTTTTAGGTCCGTATTCAACGGTGGATTTCAGCTGTAAAAGCGGCGATGACATTGTGATTGAAGAGCGTGACCCCGAGGAAATAAAGGAAAAATATTTTGAACACCCTACTGCGTTAAAGGAGACCAAATGCTTGAATCCGGCGTTTGACGTCACGGACCATTCACTGATTACCGCCATCATAACGGACAAGGGTATCGCCTATCCGCCTTTTGACAAAAATCTGAAGGAGCTGATAAAATGATAAGATTTTATAACGGCAGAATCCTGGCGCTGAAAAACGGCTTTGACCTGATAGAAAACGGCGAGGTCATCGTTGATGGAAACCGGATCATCTATGTCGGAAAAGCAAAGGAACATAACAAAAACAGAAAGTATGAAAGGGAGATCGACCTTGACGGAAATCTCCTTATGCCGAGTTTTAAGAATGCGCATACCCACAGCGCCATGACTTTCGGCAGAAGCTTCAGCGACGATATGCCGCTGCAGGAATGGCTGTATGACAAAATCTTTCCTTTGGAGGATTTACTGACAGGCGACGATATTTACAGGCTGTCAAAAATAGCTTTCCTGGAATATCTGACCAGCGGAATCTCCGCCTGCTTTGATATGTATTATTTCCCGGAAAATATGGCAAGGGCTTCCGTTGAGACCGGATTCAGAACCGTTATGTGCGGCGCCGTCAATAATTTCAAGGAATCCGTACCGCTTCTTGAGGCATATTATAACAAATACAATGATTATGACGAGCTTATATCCTATCGGCTGGGCTTTCACGCGGAATATACCACAAGCGTGGATATAATGCGCGATATCGCAAAGCTTGCCGAAAAATATGAGGCGCCGGTTTTTATGCACTCCAGCGAAACCATGAGTGAGACGCAGGAGTGTATCCACAGCACCAATAAAACACCAACCGAACTTTTTGACCAACTGGGACTTTTCAACTACGGCGGCGGCGCTTTCCACAGCGTATGGGTGGATGAAAATGATCTGGACATTTATAAAAAGCGCGGCGTTTATGCCGTAATCAACAGCGGTTCAAACTGCAAGCTGGCTTCAGGCGTGGCGCCCGTTGAATGTATGATGCCCTCCTCTGAATCCTAGGAGATTCTGTTTCAAACTGGAGAGCCCAAAACTGGACACAGTATTCCAAACATGGCCTCACCAGGGTAGAGT
>JAGHJI010000018.1 GCA_017886765.1 Eubacterium sp. | reverse complement strand
TTTCGGGGATTATGTTCCCTATCGACTTGCTGCCCGATTTTCTTGAAGCCATAGGGCGTATTTTTCCCGCTTCTTGGGGATACCGATTGATGTTAGATAATGGTTTTTGCCTTGAAAATCTATGGTATTTAATTCTTGTATTCTGTGCGGCGGTCATTGTATGCGGGTTTCTTTTGAATAAACAAAAATCCAAATAATTTATCCGGTTCTTCGAAAAAGTCTTTTTTTCGTTTTTATATCCGAATAGGTTTAATCGGTGATTCCTGCTGGTAGATTGGGCTTTGTAGGAGAAATACTATGAGCGAACTCCATAATTTGTTTTCTACTAAAAAATTAAGGCTGTGAGATAATCACAGCTTTTTATTTAGTATTCATCTGTTATTACTTTTCCGTCGGAAAAAATAATTTCCACTTTATTTGTTATTTGGTTAGAGGAAGAATCAATGGAATCGGAAACGTCGTTCAAAACAAAGTAATATCTGATGCTGTAGCTGTCAGTAACGAGTTTTAAATAAATGCAACTTACTTTTTGACTGTTTTGAGCTGTAAAATTAGGTAATTCAACGGAATATCCCGCGCCGCCGGCATCGATTTCTTCATCCTTGAACATTTCCAGTTGTTTGTTAAATACCTGGCTTTCACCGCTTTGGGCGATAAGGTATACTGCATTTATTTCCTCAAGACTATTTTCGGGTATCGTATATGAAAACAGCAGACTGTCACTTTCGCAGTAAATGCCTTCCTGATCGGCCGTGCAGGAATAACCTATTCCGATAGTGGGCCATATAAAATCCTCTGATGTAAATCCGTCGGATATGATTTCATCTCTTGTTACGCTTTCGCCGTCATCCATGTAAACATAACTGCTGCCATTTGCGGTTATATCAATGCATGCGGTGGCAACAAAACGACTGTTTTCTTCTGTTGCGTCAATCCTCTGGATGCTGCCGTCTGCCTGAGGAACACAGAAATAGACCTGTGCGTTTTTCGGATATGTTTTCGGGGAATACGTAAACTCGACATTAACCATATACGGTTTTTCTTTATCACAGTTTAAAAGCGTATATTCAAACTCACTTTCGCTTTCATCATCATAATATTGTTGGGTCGTGTTTGTATTAAGTTGATTGATTTGGCTTTGTAGATCCGTTATCCAGCTTGTCATTTCATTAAACATTATAATAATACAAAAAATGATGCATGCCGTGGCAACAGCGAAAACAACGGAAACCGTCTTAAGCATTTTATGATTTGCAAGGTTTTGTTCATACTGCGTCTGATAAGCCACAGAGAAAAGCTCCTCGGTATACTTTTTTTGTTCATCGGTATCGAATGCATTACTGCTATCTCCCAGTTCCATTCCTAAAAGAGCGTCCATTGAAACGCCGAAAAGATCTGCTGTTTCGGTCAACTTTTTCAGATCCGGCATTGCCGTTGCGTTTTCCCATTTTGAAATCGTCTGACGTGTAACGCCTAATTTTTCCGCCAGGTATTCCTGGGAATATTCTTTTTCTTTTCTCAGCTTTCTGAGATTTTCACTGAAACGCATAATGATCCCTCCTTCTCTGTTTTTTATTATCTCTTTCAGTTTAATCATAGCAAACAGTCGGATAAATATCAATCAAAAACAAGTATGCATTGTGTAAACTTACGGTTGCGATTTTGTCGTATAATGCCAATGTTTGGTGATAATAGACAAATACGGCAGGTAAAGTTTGGCAGTTTTAACGAAACCATTGATGTTGAAATTGTTTTTCAAAAAGTATATAATAAGTATACAAATAGTTTACTACAATGGGATAGTTGTTTCCACATTTAAAAACTATAGGAAGGAAAAATTATGGGACGAGTAACTACAAAAAAGAGATTCTGCAGTGTGATTCTTGCGGTTCTTATGGCGTTCACCGGTATGCTGCCAGCGGTTACGGCTTTTGCCGCCGACGGCGTGGAAGGGTATTATGACATTGAGCTTTTCTATAAGGACAGCGATACCATTGTACCGTCTTACCAGGAGGACGGTACAAGTAACTATATCGAGTATATGACGGAGGGTGATGAGCTTAATCTTACATATAAGCTTATTGATACCGAGATGCCCGATAACGGTTATATCAAATGGTACAGCGAAACACCTACGCTTGTAGACGTTACACAGGAGGGTGTTGTAAAAGCCTTTGACTCTTCAAAAGGCGCTGTTGTGCAGACCTGGATCGATAATGAAGTAAAGACGATACCGCTTATCGGAAGCGCTATTGCCACGGTAATTGAAAAGGCGCTGTTTAATGAGTATGTTGATATCGATACAATGGACACGGAAGCGATTATTGACGTTGTTGAAGCTCTTTTTGGTTCGGATTCCCTGCTTGATAAATATATTGAGTCTTATAAGGGCGAGTTGATTGACTCGTTAAGAGAGTACCTTGACAACATTAATTCAAATGTTCACGTCCAGCTCTATGACGCTGACGGAACACTGCTTGATGATGACTATGTTCAGATTTGCGTTGTTAAGAACGACGCGTGGTATGCAAACTTTTTGCCAAACGGCACCCATATCACCAACAAATCCCAGATCAACACTACCGTTGCCGTTGGCTCAACTACGCAGCTTTACGCGGTAACAACGCCTTTAAGATTGAATTACGGTGTGGTTTATTCAGTTAAGAGCTCCTCAATCTTCGATCAGGGCAAGGTTGTCGCCACGGTGGATGACAGCGGTCTTGTTACCTTTAAGAATACCGGTACTGTAACAATAATGGTTTCTCCCGATACGGAAGCGATTATTGAGGGTATTCTTAAACTGGTAAACTATATTTACGCGCTTGATAATACCGGTACGCTGGATACGGACCAGATTGCGGACATACTTATTAAATATGTCGGTCTGGATATGAACCGAACGGTTCTTGCTGCTATTCTGGATATATGCTTTGCCGTAAAAGACATTGCGGGGGATGTGGCAGATCCTGTTCAGCTTACTGCTACAGCAGTAGAGGTTATCAGTAATCTTGTTCTGCAGTTTGTATATAACGATACCATTACGTTTACTGTCGTTGAGGCGCAGCCCATTACGGATTTCTCTATTGAGGGCGCCACCTCTGTCAGAGAGGGGTCCCAGATTCAATTGTCCATAACAAATGTTAAGCCGGAGACCGGTGATACAAGCGATATTACATGGACTTCATCTGACCCGTCTATCGCAAGTGTTGACCCGCAAACAGGTGTTATCACGGGCCGTGACGCAGGCGGCTCACTGGGAAGTCTTTCAACGCAGCAGTGCACCATATATGCCACTTCCGCGGCAAATAATGTCACTAAATCCTATACGATTACTGTCACCGGAAAGACGGGAAAATATCTGTCGGATGTGGAGATACAGGGTGACCAGTATCTTGAATTAGGGGAGGAGACCGATTTCACATACACCGTATATCCCAAGAGGGTTGCGGAATCCGACAACCTGTATATAAGCTGGGGTATTCAGAACGGTGTGGACGAAGAAGGCAATCCTACCTATATTTGGGCGGACAGTGAAACGCCTGCCACCGACGGGATTGGAACCATTGATTCAAAGGGACACTATGTCACAACGGACGGCGGCAGCTGTACTATTGCGGTAAAAGCCACCACCGGATATTACCTTACCAGTGATAATTTCTATGAGATATCTTCCTATATCGGTACGCTTGATGTTACAAACGGAGTTCCTGTTGAAAGTATACAAATAAGCGTTAACAGCGCAGTAGGCACCGCTGATCTCAAAAGCCAAAGTTTAGTTACAATTAACGGCGAGGAATATACATACGCTACGGTTAAAGCAACACAATATGCACGTGTAGGCGCAGAAATTTCTGCTACCGTATATCCTGCCAGCGCATCAAACCAGACGCTTACGTGGGTCGTTGACAACAGCGCTTTCTCATCAGACACTTCAGAAGATACGCATACAGCCACTATATTTAAAGAAGGCAAAGATCTTCACGCCGATACTTTCAATATTTATGCAGTTTCTGCAGACGGGCGAATCAAATCAAATACCATAACCGTATGTGTTACGCAATATAGTGTCGAGTCAAATGTGATTGACCAGGATTCCATTGAAATAACCAACGGAAAAACAGCGGACGCAACGCATACGGTTGACATTGACGGTTCCGATATTTCCTATGCAGCATGTTATAAATGTAACTGGTATTCAAGTGATGAATCCGTGTTTACGGTTACTCCGAAAAATAATGACAATTGTGACGCGACGCTCACAGCTGTTGATGTTGGCACCGCAACCCTTTACTGCGTATCAGCAGACGGTGGTATAATGGACGAGTGTCAGGTAACCGTTTACCCGGATAAGGAAAGACTGAAGAATATAGTTAATCTGTGTGACAGAACGATTGTAAAGAGAACGAATGAAAATAAGTCTCTTTATAATGATTATATGAAAAAACTTGACCTTGCGTATTACGTGCTTTATGATGAGCCGATGGCATCCCAGACCAGCTGTGATACATATGCCAACGAGCTGCTTTACGCATTTTACAAGGTCGGCGGATTTGTGGGAATCGCAGGAGTAAACATTCTCGGTACTGACAAGACCGCGCTGGAAAGCGATCATATCACGGTGGACGTGGACGCAGTAACCAATTATACAAGATACAGCTATGATTTGGATTATGAGATACTCCCTGTAACCGCAATGTACAGCGATGTTCAGTGGACTTCGTTAAACGACGGTATCACCGTTGACAAAAACGGTGTCTGCACACCGTCTTCAAACGACCCGTGCTCGGCGATCATCACATGTACGGTTACGGATTATATGGGTAATCAGTCCAGTGACAGCGTCTTCCTAACCTTCGCCCGAACCGCCGTTACCGGCGTTACGCTTAACACAAACAGTATTGTGGGCGGTAAAATAGGAGAAACACAGACGCTTACAGCCACTGTTTCGCCCACGCCTGTCGGTATTGTAGGCGGAGCCGACTGCACGGATGTTTATTGGTCCTCAAGTGACGAAAGCATTGCCACTGTTGACCAAAACGGTGTGGTCACCTTCGTTGAGGGCGGCGACTGTACAATTTACTGTACTACATATGACGGCGGTTATACCGCTGAGTGCGCCGTAAATGTCGTAACAAATTATTCGGCTCTTGAGCTGCTCGTGCAGCAATATTCTGACCTGTCGCTTAATCCCGATAATTATTATCCGGATTCGTGGGGAGTTTATACCGAAGCTATGGCAAAGGCGCAGAATATGCTTGCTCAGGGCGGATATTCACAGGCTGAAGTCAACGATATGACTGCTGAACTGGAAAATGCGTACAACAGTCTTGAAAAATACAATTATATTCAGAAGGTTGAACTTTATCTTGACGGCGAGCAGACAAAAGAGTTCTATCAGTATGATTTAAGTCTGCTCAAAGAGGGCATCAGTTATAAGAACGCAGTGCTTGATCTGAATGTGAGACTTTATCCGAATAACGGTTCCTATGCATCGGTTAAATGGGAGTCATCAACAACGGACATTTCCGTAACGAATGAGGGTCAGTGCTCGCCGACCATTAATGATTCCTGCTACGGCAGCATTACCTGTACCGTAACGGACCATTTCGGCAATGAGTTTACCGATTCGGTCTGGGTATCCTTCTCCTATTATCCCGTAACTTCTCTTGAGCTTTCCAATGATAATATTTCAGGTTCCATAGGAGAAACCTACACATTGACTTGTACAGTATATCCTGTGGGCACAGCCTGGACGCACATCGGAGCAGCAAGCATTCAGGATTACTATTGGGAATCTGATAACGAAGATATTGCTACAGTTTCCGAGGATGGAACAGTCACCTTTGTCAGCGCCGGTTCAACGGTCGTACGCGCTGTTTCTTATGACGGCGGAATATCCGCTGAGTGTGTGGTTTCCTGTGAGGGTGACAGAAGCCAGCTGAGACAGGCTCTTGAAGATTATAAAGATGTGGATTATACGCAGTATGCTTATGAACTGGGTATGGCGTTCAAGACTGCTTATGAAAACGCAGAGATGGTAATGACGGACAATACCGTTTCACAGCAGGAAATAGACGATGCTGCTGGTGAGTTGATATTTGCTTATCAGAGTATGCTGAATCATCCGTTTGTAAAGGTTGAGTCCATTGATGTTTCATATACCACTTATAAACGGCCGCTTATAGGCTCGGAAAGTAGTGTAACAAGCGGAACAGTTACGTCAAATGACGCGCTTTCGGTGAATCTTTCCGATGGTTATTCAAACTGGAATGATTATAACTATATAACTCTTTCTGCCGGTGTTTCTCCGGGTAACGCAATGTATAAAACCATTTCCTGGTCTGTAGATTCTGCATCTGATATGGACACATCGGTCAGCGGCACTTCCATCACGCTTACGCCCGGAGAAAGGAATTCCGGCGGCTGGGCAACGATTACAGCGACGGTTACGGACCAGTATGACAGGACATATACAAGAACAGTCACAGTTGTAATGGCTGACAGCGTTATGACAGGATTTGATATAACGGATTCCGATATGACTGTTTACGCCACGGAAACGGGCAGACAGATTTCCTATACCACCAGCGGAAGCTCTGAATTCCCGTCCATCATCTGGACATCTTCAAATGAAAATGCTGTTAAGGTCGACGCAAACGGTACACTCATCCCGGTTGATAAGGGGGAGGCTACCGTTACCGGAAAGACTCTTGACGGCGGATATACAGACAGTATCAAGGTTACCGTACTGACGGATTTCAGCACGCTTGCGCAAAAGCAGAATGAATATTATACTTTAATTGAAAATGTTAAGGATTCGTATACGTATACCCAGGAATCTCTTGATGTTTTGTCCCAGGCTGTAGCAGCCGCGCAGACCATGATTAATGACGGCAAGGCAACGCAGGCGGAGGTCAATCAGATGATCACTGTTCTGGATGAGGCTTATAATTCACTGGTTGAGTATGTTGCCACAACAGGCGTTTCCATCGGATTCGAGGAAGCGGACGGCGTAATCTCGCCCAATGAAGGATTCATCCGCTATGCAAACAATCTCCTGATAAACGGCAGAAGCGTTTATCTGACAGCGGATATTCAGCCTGCAGGCTCTGTATACACGTCAATAAAGTGGGAATCCTCCAATCCGGATATTACCATAGATGAATACGGTACGCTTACAAATAACTCGGCAAGCGCAGGGGTGACAAAGGTTACCTGTACAGTACAGAACGTGTTCGGCGGAGAATACAGCGCCAGCGCCTATGTATCGTTTGTAAGGTCGGGAACCACCGGAATCAGCTTTGATGATGAACTGGTATTCGGCGCTCCGGCGCAGACCGTAACCCTTTCGCCGAATATCACCAACAGCAACAACACATCACTAAGTACATCTATCGTTGTGGATTGTATATATGTTTCCGACAATGAGGAAATCGCCTCGGTTGACGAAAACGGAGTGGTAACCTTTAACTCGCAGGGTGAGGCGACCATAACCGCCACAACCCTTGACGGTGGTTATACGGCAACAATAAAGGCATATACAACGTGGGACACAACCGCGCTTAAGGGCGCTATAGAAGCGGCGGAAGCAATTAACTATATGGATTACGCGTACAACTACGGTACAGCATTTAAAGCCGCTTATGACAATGCGGTGGAAGTTTACGCCAATATTTATTCGACGCAGGATGAAATTGACCTTGTATGTACGGCTTTGACAGAGGCAACAACAGCCCTGGAGGGACATGAATTTATCTTGCCTGAGGTTACTGTTTCACAGAACGGTGAAGCTTTGGAAAACGGCGGTTATGTGGAAGTTGATGAGAATAATGCCGCAGTTGTTGACATTTCGCTTAACGAAGGCGCAATGGTAAAGTCAACAGAGATAACAACATCTGACGAAAACGGTGTTACCGCTCAGTTAAGCGGCAATCAGCTGACCATAACCAAGACAGCTGAAACCGGATCATTCACGCTTACGGTTAAAACGGTGGACGATTATGACAGGGAGACCGTAAACACCTATACATTTAATGTGATTGCCACCCCTATTCCGGTAACATCTATTGCGCTTACCGCTGACGGCGAACTGATAACAGATTCCATTGTTCACGCCTGCGGGGGAACCTATACGAATTTTGACGGAATTACCATCGGATATATTCCGACTCCGGAAAATGCCAATTCCATTACGAGCGTAAGCTATACTTCCTCTGCTTCGGCTTATATTACGGTAGACAGCAACGGTTTGATTGAACTTACGACCCTTGGAAAAATCAGGTCTTCCAATACGGCTATCATTACCTGTACCGTAACAAATTTGGATGGGTCAACCGCAACAGCCTCTGTTTCAGTTACTATTACAAGAAGATAAAGGGGAGGACAAAATGAAAAATAAATTAAAAAGATATCTGTCCCTCTTCTTATCTCTTATGATTCTGCTGTGCTGTTTCAGTATCGGATTCACCACCTTCGGTGACGATGTGGTGGAAATCAATGCAACGAATTTCCCGGACCCCGTTTTCAGAGAAATTGTTTCCTCCTATGATACCGACGGCATTGAAGGATTGAGCGCGCAGGAGAGAAATGTAAGGCTCATTTCTCTGTCTGGCAGACTGGAGGACGGACAGGAAATTAAAACCCTTAAAGGTATTGAATTTTTTGCCGATTCGCTCAGTGTTTTAAGGTGCGGAGGTATAGGACTTGCGGAGCTCGACGTATCCGCGCTCTATAACCTTACCTCCCTCACCTGTCAGGGAAACGCATTGACACAGCTTGACGTGTCAAACAATTCAAAACTGGTTACCCTTAACTGCGCGAGTAATGAACTGACTTCATTAACGCTGGGCAGTCTCAGTTCTCTGCAAATGCTGCACTGCTATGCAAATTACCTTATGAGTATTGATGTGTCTCAGCTTGTAAATCTTATTGATTTCAGATGTAACCAGAATGAACTTACATCCCTTGATGTAACGAATAATACACTTTTACAGGAATTTACTTGTTCCATGAATCATCTGACGTCACTTGATTTGAGTAAAAATACTTCCCTTGCTTCGGTGGTCGGTCCGTCTATCGGTGACCAGACGACTACAGCCGCAGCTGCTGCCAACGGTGTGGAGATTGTGATACCCTTTGAGGTGGACGATTACACCCGTGTTACGTCATCTTCACTTGACAAAAATGATTTGATCGGCTATTCCGCAGGGGAGTTTGTGGCATATTCCGTTGAGGATATTGAAAACGGAATTGATTATACATATTCCACCGGATTGGCAAGCAGCGTGGATATGGAAGTCCATATTGACGTAACAAGAGATTTTTATCAGGTAAGCTTTTATGCTGATGAAGATATGCAGGAGCTTTTGGGCAGGAGCTTTGTTAATGAAAACGGCACCGCCTATGCGCCGTCGCTTCCCGCGGCGCCGCAGTGCATGGCCTTTGACAGATGGAGTCAGGATGTGACAAATGTCACAAGCGATATGGATGTTTATATTATTTGGAAAGACGCGCATGCATATGTCCTTACAAATTTTGAAAACGATATTGCGACAATTACCTGCGCTAACTGCGCGGACAGTTATACGGTGGCATTCAGCAACTGTATAAACGCGAAAACCGGCGACAGTAATTACTGCGAATATCTGGATGTTGTGGCAGACGGATATATCAATGCCAAGGATTACGCACAGCTTATAAAAACATTTTGAATATAAAAAATCAACCGGCTCTCAAACTGAGAGCCGGTTTTAGACTGCCGATAAAGTCGGCTGAACCACGCCGAAATAAAAGTGCACAATATTACATTCTCCTTTGTAGGGGACGGTGTCCCTGCCGTTCCGTTCTGACAGAGGGATTGCAAAAAAACAGCGGTAAGGATATTGAATCCTTACCGCTGTTCGGCGTTTTTCGTTTTTTGCTCGGTACATCTCCCGCTCGCAAGAAAACGAAATTCACCTCGATTTCTCGAAGTCTGTTCAGTGTGTTTTATTTTAATTTTTCTTCCCATTCCTTTTGCCGGAATCCCGTAAGAATCATATTGTCGGAAATAATCAGCGGACGTTTGACCAGCATACCGTCCGTTGCCAGTAATTTAAGCTGTTCTTCCTCGCTCATTGTGTCCAGCTTATCCTTCAGTCCCATGGATTTATAGAGCATACCGCTGGTGTTAAAAAATCTTTTCAGCGGCAGTCCGCTCCGATTGTACCATTCCGTAAGCTCATCATATGTGGGATTATCCTCTTTGATGTGTCTGCTTTCATATTTGATCCCGTTCTCATCCAGCCATTTCCTGGCTTTCTGACAAGTGGTGCATTTAGGGTATTCAATAAATAACATTATGTTCTCTCCTTTTGTTTGTTATTTTTATGTTTTCTTGCCTTTTGCATGGGAAGCTCCCTGCAGGATGCAAGAACAAAATGCGTAAGAAATTCTTTATTGTCGATATCCTCAATGAGAAAAAATTTCTTTTCACTGTACCCGGGAATAGGAACCAGATCCAGATACGGTGCGATTTGCCTGCCGATCTCCGTTTTTTTAACAAGGAGCTGATTGTCACACACCAGCGCGAATATTTTGCCGTCACAGTATAATGCGTATTCGCCGAACATTTTTCTGTATGTAATATGACCGGCATCTGACAACTGGTCGGCAATATACTGCACAAATTCCGGATTGGACGCCATATTTTTTCCTCCGATATTTTGGTTAATAGCTATTGTTATTCCAGATTTCCAGTTAAAAGCATGATGGAGGTCAGAGCGGCAACAGGCGCTGTTTGGGTGCGCAGGATCCTTTTGCCCAGGGTCGCAACTACGCCGCCGTATTCCCGGATAAGCGCAACCTCGTCCTTTTCAAAGCCCCCCTCGGGTCCGATATAAACGGAAACGGATTTTATATTCTCAGATATCATTTTGCGCAGGGGTTGTCCTCCGCCTTCGTAAAAAAGTATTTTTAAATCGCTGTCGTCGTTTTTCACCGCATTTAAAAGGCTTTCCATAGTACAGATCTCGGGCACGATACCGCGCCCGCTTTGCTGCGCCGCCTCCAGAGCGATTTTTTGGTATCTTGCCTGCTTTTTCTTTGCGGCTTTATCGTCCGGTCTGCTGACGGATCTGTGGGTCAGCACCGGGTTTATTGCCGTTATGCCCAGCTCCGTGCATTTCTGGATAATATCTTCCATTTTATCGCCCTTCGGCACGCCCTGATAGAGCGTTACTTTCACGTCCGGCTCGCTGTTGTCCGCCTGTTTGTAGCAAACGGACAGCGTTATCTGCCCCGGGATGATTTCCTCAATCATGCAGCCGTAGTTATGACCGTCACCGCAGGTAAGGGTCAGCATATCGCCCCGGCGCATACGCAGGGATTTGGCTATATGACGGGACTGTTCCTCGTTAAGAACCACCTTGTTTTCAGGTGTAAAATCAACAAATAATTTCTGCATGGCAAATCCTTTTTAGTATGATTTCAAATGATTTCTTGCCCAGTGAAAAAGATATTGCTGGGCAATGCCGCCGATACCGTCAAAGCACGCCGGCAGACCGTCCGGATAATATTCCATAACCCTTTTCATCCAGACATCAACGGGAAAAGCGTCATAAAATCCAAAGCCGAAAAGCAGCACGCAGTTGGCAACCTTGACGCCCACGCCGTATAATTTAAGCAGTTCCTTTCTTGCCTCATCAAGAGGCAGGTTTTTTATTTTTTCAAAATCAATTTTTCCGGCGGCGACATCTTTTGACAGCTTTTCCAGATATTTTGCACGGTATCCTGTGCCCAGTGTTTCAAAATCCCGGACAGTCAGTGTGCTCAGTTTTTCAGCGGAGGGAAAGGAATAACAGCCATTGCCGATCTTTTCTCCGTATGCGGTGCAAAGGCGGCTTATAATGCCCTTTATACGCTTGATATTGTTCTGCTGGCTGATGACAAAAGAGCAGAGTACCTCCCAGCTGTCCTGATTCAGTATTCTTATGCCATAGTATTCGTCCACTGTGGGCGCCAGCAGCTTATCCTTTTTCAGTGTATCGCATATAGCTACATAGTCTTTATTAAAATCAAAATAATCAAACCAGATATTTTCAAAATCCTCTTTTGTCGTATTTTTCAAAATGACCGTATCGTTCTTTTTAGAAATGTTAAGAAATACGCCTTTTGCCACACCGCTCCAGCTTCCGTCCGGCTGCTTTTCCCAGCGGAACGCCTGACCGCAGTCCAGGGTCAGATCCAGGTCAAGGCATTTTACATCCTCCAGCACGATATCGTTGCCGGAATATTTAACATACATTGTTCTGTGGATTCTCCTTTTACATCTTACTCAGAGTATAACATTTTTTTGTCAAGAGGGAAAGTAAAAAAGAGCAATTTGTACAAAAATTTATTGCATTTCGGTAACATTTAAAAATGTTGAAAACTATGTGTAAATTTATGAAATCTGAAAAAATTTAATTGAAAATCAAGTTTTCAACAGGAAAAAACCACTGAAAACAGGGAAAATATGCATAATTTTTAACATTTTCCACATGGTTTTCCGCAATAAAAAATCAGCCTTAACAATATACTTTTGGTTATACGGACGGTTTGTCAAGCGATAATTTTTGAAAAAATACACAAATTTCGACAAAAAGATTTTCGTATATTTGCCATATAAAAATCCTACACTAATTGTATAAAAATGAAAGGATAAATTCTGAAATGATTAAGGGCGTCAACAAACAGATTTTAGAAGTTACGAATACTGAAAATCCGTATTTCGAAAAAATTATTTTTTTTGTAAAACCGGAATATAAAAATGAAGACAGGAAAAAACTACAAAAGGAGGCGGAGGCGCTGGCCACCATCGCCCAAAAACCTCCCCGCGTAAGAATGAGTAAAAAGAAAATCGTCAGAATCGTATTTCATTCCGCGCTTTTTGCCATGGCAGGATTTGCCTTATCTTTTTTGATTAATACATTTGTGTAAAGGGAGATTAGTGTGAAAAATCACACTAACCGAATTATAGCTCAGTTGCGGTACCCCAAATTCCTGTTGGAATTTTGACCGCTGCCAGTTCTTTTTGCTCCCTTCATCTCGCACTGCGAGCGGTCGCAAACGAACCCCTCAAAATTTGCCTGCGGCATAATTTTGAGATGGCTGTAATCCCCATTAACGCCTTGTCAGGCTACAGCAGGGTGTTGATGATTTAATAAACTATTTGTAGCCTGAAAGGCTATGGTGATTATTATGACAGTATATAAAGCATTTAAAAGATTTGTTGCGGTGGCAGTTGCGCTTGCCATAATTGCCGGCGCGTCGGTTTTGGGCGGGATAGGTTATCTTGCCTTTTCTGATAACGTCCAGACCTCCTATGCCGTATCCAAGCTTGGCTCCACCGGCGATGAGGTAAGGTCAATACAGAGAAAACTTTCGTCACTGGGTTATTATAACGGCTCTATAGACGGCATCTACGGTCAGGCGACCAAAGCGGCAGTTACGTCCTTTCAGCGTAACTGCGGAATAACGGCGGACGGCATATGCGGCCAGCAGACATTGCTTTATCTGGGACTGGGCGGAGGAAGCTCGTCAAACAGCACAAGCTATTCCAATTCCGATGTCCAGCTTCTTGCAAAGGTTATCAGCGCTGAGGCAAGGGGAGAGAGCTATGAAGGTCAGGTGGCGGTAGGAGCGGTAGTTCTTAACCGTGTCAAGCATCCGTCATTTCCGGATACCATCAGCGGTGTTGTTTACCAGAACGGTGCTTTTTCCTGCGTAAACGATTCCAACTGGTACGAACCGGTGGCGGAATCATCAAAACGGGCGGCTATTGACGCAATCAACGGATGGGATCCCTCCGGCGGGGCAATATATTATTTCAATGCAAGTAAGACCAATGACGCGTTTATGCATTCCCGCCCGGTAGTAAAGGTAATCGGCGATCATAAATTCTGTATGTAAAAGAAAACTTGCGGCTGTTTTAGCCGCAAGTTTTTTATGTGTAATGTATGCAATAATCAGAATATAAATAAATATCCCACAGCGCCGTAAATACTGGACAGCATGACAAGCAGCTTTGCAGGTATATTCGGCTGACCTTTTGCCACTGTAATGATAACGGCGATTGCCGAGGGTACCAGTCCCAGCCATGCCAAAATGATCTGCGGAGTGTAATTTGCGGGAAGCGACGTGGCGTCGATAACCGTAACCAGCACACTGAGCATTACGGCAAGGGAAAAGAATATCTTATGAACGGTTATATTCTTTTTGGGCACAAACATAAAAAGACTTGTCACAATAAAAGAAAATAGGATAACGACCTCTAATAGAAATAACGCGCCTAACGCCATCATCTTTATCACCTCTGAAAAGATTATACTACAATGTCCCGCGCGCAAGCGCGGAGGGTGGCGAAGCCGCCGCAGAGCGCAGCTCAAATGGATGATACAATGTTCTCCGAAACAATCAAAATCTTTGATTTAGTTATTGTTTCGTGAGGTTATTATACCGCAAGAGAGAGGCGGGAACTGTCGCCGAGCGTTGCGATACAATGTTCTCCGAAACGGTCAAAATCTTTGATTTTGCCAACGTTTCGTGAGGTTATTATAACACAACCCAATCACATCTATCAAGTAAAAAAACCTGCTGACATATAATCAGCAGGTCACGGTCATTAAAAATTAAAGTTGTTATATCCCCAATGCTCAATTTCCGTGTATTTTACATACACTCGGTCGGCAGAAACGCCGATATATTTTTCCGCTATGGAGCAAAGACGTCTTGTCAGCTCGTCATAGGCTATGTTTGAAGCTTTTCCGTAGATTGCCACCTCAAACATTGCGCAGGGCTCGTCGCTGCCCTTAAACCACATGTCAAGATGATCTCTGATTTCCACCATAAGCCAGCCCTCGCTTTTGCCGGGTATGGCAGTAATCGCAGAGCCAAGCTCGGATTTTATACTCGTCTTGACTTCACTTAAATCACGATTCGTTTTAACTTCAATAAAAGGCATACTGATTCTCCTGTAATGATTTTATTCGATTTTACCGAAGCTCGGATAATATCTGAATTTAACCTGTCCCTCGATTTTGCTCTTGTGAACGTATTTGTTATCCCAGTAACGTGAATCCCAGCTGGAGTTTCTGTTGTCCCCCAGCATAAAATAGCTGTCCGCCGGCACCTCATAGGGTCCGAAATCACCTGTGGGCGTGCAGTTTGTAACAAAGCTGTCATCGAGCTGTATCGTTTCTCCGTCCGTTTTTGTAACATAAACGATGCCGTTGACAATCTCCACGGTCTCTCCGGGGAGTCCGATAACTCTTTTTACAAAAAACTGCGTCTCGTCATCAGGATATTTGAAAATGACAACATCATATCTTTCAGGGTCGCTGTTGATATAAGCCAGGCGGCTGGCAATGATTCGGTCCTTTTCCTCAATGGTATTTTCCATTGAGCCGGTGGGTACGATGGCGTTGGCAAATACAAAGGTTTTCAGAATAATCGCCACAATGACAGCCAGGACAATGGGAATGCAAAAATCAATGGCGTCCCGCAGTTTGCTTTTCTTTTTTTTCTTTTTGCCGTTGTCTGTTTCTTCGGGCTTGTCGTTTTCGTTATTATTTAAAACAGCGGCGTTCTGTTCTATGCTCTCAACTTCCATTGTAGGACTTTTCATATCTCCCAGCTGGACCTGCGTATCAAAAAACTCCGCTCCGCAGTTGGCGCATTTGTACCAGTCGCCGGTTTTAATTAAAGTATCGCATCCGCATTTTTTACATTTCATATTCCGTTCTTCTTTCTTCTCCTGCCAACATTTGTGAGCAGTTCCTTAAGCGTAATAATCTCATCATAAGGCGTTGCTTTATCGTTAACCGTAAATCCTTCCGCTCCGCCGTAAAATTCTGTGGAAAGCTCCGCCTTTGAATCAGGCGAATATCCGGAACAGTCGAGGCTCCGGTCGATATAGAGCTTAATCATTCTGTTCTTTTCTCTTACAATAGTAATTTTATGTTTGTTACCGCTGATAATGCTTTCAGACTGAATTTCACAGTCGCCGCATTTGATTTTTATAAATCCTTTTTCAACAGCGATGCGGATATCGTCGTTTTCGGCAATCAGGCAGTTTTCCTCGCCGGCGTACTGAAAAGATACGGTAAACTCGTTGGAACCCTTGATATAATCATATCTTCTGTCCTTATGGCCGAACTGGAAGATCTTGACCTCAAAGGGCTTGAGCGTCATATCAATCTTATCTCCGTAGGCGTAGCTGTCATAGCTTTCTATACCGCTTTCGTTGTATACATTGTATCTCTTAACGTCTTTTAAATTCTCAGGGCAGCCCATGAGCTTGTTGAGCGTAAGGGTAAGGGGCGCCTTTTCGTCAGTGGGATTTCTCAGCGCAATGATTCCGTCGCCCTTTTCCGTCCAGCCGAAATAGCCGTAAACATTATTTTCCTCAGGATTACCGCCGAAAAAGCTGACCCGCTGCAGAATGTCAAAATTGCTTTTCTGCCATTGTAAAACGGAAGCCAGGGTACGCCATTTTGTTTTGTTCATCATATTGTAGCTGAAATACAGCTCGTTTAAAGCCTGTCCCCTGCAGGCGTTGAAATAAAGGAATTTTTCAAATTCCTCATCGGTGTAATCCACCTTGGCGCAGTTGCCGTATATAGGCTCGTGATTATAAATATATTTATTGGGCAGCTGCAGCGCTCTTTTACAAAGCGTGTCATAATATCTGGCGTCCCTGTAAGTCAGTTCGGCATCAAGCTGGGACTGATCCTCAAGATTTTCGGCAAAGCCGATATCCTTACTGTTCTGCAGCCAGATGCTGTTGACATATTGCAGCCACCAGGGAGACGGATTCACATAACAGGTCATATTGATCCAGATATCCTTGTTCTGCTTTTTCCGGAATTCACGCAGGGATTTGAATATTTCGATCCAGCCCTCCCACATTTCCGTGATATAATACATATCATTTTCTCCGCCTACCATGTGGTTGTGCTTCGGATTGGTACAGGGCGCAAGACAGAAGCCGTCCAGTTTCCAGTAATTTATGTCAAACTCCCTTGTGATCTTAAGCAGAAAATCTTTAATGTTTTTCTGATAGGTCTTATCTGCCACGCATATGTCTCTTGACTGGGCGTTATAGGCGCCCAGTCCCTTCTTTTCCATACGTTTTGCAAACCCGGTCTGATAATTATATCCGCCTCTGGGACCCAGCCATAGTCCGAAGGAGGAGCCAAGGCGTTTTGTAATCGTTGTCGCATCATAAAATTTATTCGGGAATTTTTTATTAATACTCCAGAAAGGCGCCTTGTAATCGTTCCATCCGTCATCAATAACGTATGCGTCAAGGGGCGGAATACCGTTGGCGGAAAGGTGCTTTTCTATCTCAAAAAATGATTTTTCTATATTGTCGGCGTCAATATTCAGCATATGGTCGTACCAGCTGTTATACTGCAGGCGGAAATCCGTGCGCACCGCAATATCGTCGATGTAATCAAAGAAAGCCCTTTGCACATCAACCATGGTATTGCTTTTGGCTCCGCCCATTACCGTTACGGGGCAGCTGAATTTACCTTGTATGTTTTTACCCAAATAATATTTTACCTGACCGATTCCGTAAATAATGGAATTCTGGGTAGCGGGAAATTCACAGCCGAAGAAAAGGCTGTCGATATAAAACGGCTGACCGAGTGATGCGTGAAAACCGCTCAGCTCGTTCCCCTCAATATCGGCAGGAACACAGAAATGGGTCTTTGAGTTAATGATACCTATATGTTCAAGCAGTATATAGTCTATGATTTTGTCATTTGACTGAACAAAGGATATCTGCTTTCTCAGGGTGTTTCCGTCCTCGCCGGCCCAGTAGGTCATCGTAACGGTTATGCCGCTGCACTCCTCAAAGGTAAAGGATAATCTGCCCTTTTCCTGCTTGTGATCGGTAACCTTTAATCCCTTGGAGGTAAATTCCGTACCGTCCGTAAAGTGAAATAAAAATTCAACGCTGTTCCCATCGGGTACAAGGTCCATTTTAGAAAGGGTGTTTCTGATCTGCGAAGCGTACAGATTTCCCTCAAAAACCTTGAATTCACGCTGAAGTATTCTGCTTTCAAGTCTTAACATATTTTAATCCTCTCAGTTATGAAACTGTTCTGCAATCAAATTTCTTCCTTGATCTTTTCAAGGGCTCTGGCAAGCTGGTCCGGGCATGAGGTCCCCTTGAAACCGCACTGGATACCTTTCAGGGAGCCGATAATCTCATCCAGGGTCTTTCCTTTCGCCAGCGCGGATATGCCTTTCAGATTACCGTTGCAGCCGCCCAAAAATTTTATTTCTTTTATTGTATTGTCGTCGTTGGTTTCAATCGTGATCTGCTGAGAGCAAACGCCGACAGGTTTGTAAGTGTATGTCATCTTTTTATTCTCCTTAGTTATGTACACATATTTTTCTGCTTTTTATAGTATATATAACATTATACATATATTTTTTCTCTATTGCAATATTTTAACACTTGTCACAAAAAATATTTACAATTGTTTATTATTATTTATTGAATTCTATATTTCGTTATGGTATCATTAAAAACGGTAAAATAAGGCGTGTGTAAAACATGCCTGAAAATACAAAATGAGAGGTAAAATTTATGGAAAAGCTTAAGGTCGGTATCATAGGTGCCGGACGCATCGGTCAGGTGCACGCAAAGTCAATTACATACCACATACCACAGGCTGAGATCGTGGCTGTTTCCGACATTTATGTGGACGGAGCAAAGAAATTAGCCGGTGAGCTGGGTATTCCCAATTATTATGAGGACTATCATGAGATATTAAACAATCCGGAAATCAAGGCGGTGCTCATCTGCTCGTCTACGGACACGCACGCGGATATCGCTATTGAGGCTGCCAAAGCAGGCAAGCATATCTTTTGTGAAAAACCCGTTGATCTGACGGTAGAAAAAATCAAGGCTGTTATTAAAGCTGTTGATGAAGCCGGAGTCAAGCTCCAGATCGGCTTTAACCGCCGTTATGACCATAATTTCGCTCACATCAAGGATCTGGCGAACAAAGGAAAGATCGGTGAGCTCCAGACCATCAAGATCACTTCAAGAGATCCGGAACCGCCCCCCATTTCATATGTTAAGGTATCCGGCGGTATCTTCCTTGATATGACGGTACATGATTTTGATATGGCGCGCTTTATCGGCGGCGAGGTGGAAGAGGTCTATGCAAACGCGGCCGTAACTGTCGATCCGGCTATCGGCGAAGCAGGGGATGTGGATACAGCTCTTGTAGCGCTTAAGTTCAAGAGCGGTGCCATCGGCGTTATTGATAACTGCCGCAAGGCTGCTTACGGCTATGACCAGAGACTTGAGGTGTTCGGCAAAAAGGGTCAAGCAAGCGCTTCAAATGATACGCCTACCCGTGTTGAGTTTATGGATGAAAACGGCGCCACTACGGATAAGCCGCTTTATTTCTTCCTTGAAAGATATATGCAGTCCTTTACGGACGAAATGACGGAGTTCATCGACTGTGTCGTTCATGATAAGGAAACCAAGACAACGGTATATGACGGGCTGGAGGCGCTTCGTCTGGGCCTTGCCGCCAAGCTTTCGGTAAAGGAAAACAGACCGGTCAAACTTTCGGAAATAGAGGATTAAATTAGAATGAAACGTATCAGACTTACCATGTCACAGGCGCTTGTAAAGTTCCTTGACAATCAGTATATTGAATGTGACGGTGTCGAAACCAAATTTGTAAACGGCATTTTCGGCATTTTCGGTCACGGCTGCGTTGTGGGCGTCGGTCAGGCGCTGGAGCAGGGCGGCCACAACCTGAAATTCTATCAGGGGAAAAATGAGCAGAATATGGCGCTTGCCGCCGTGGCTTACGCAAAGCAGATGGACAGAAAAGCGATTATTCCCTGCGTTTCCTCCATCGGCCCCGGGGCCACAAATATGGTGACCGCCTGCGGCTGCGCTACGGCGAACAGAATTCCGCTGCTTGTTCTTCCCGGCGATACTTTCGCCTGCCGTCAGCCCGACCCTGTTCTGCAGCAGGCTGAGTTTTTTGACAACTACGGGAGAACGGTAACGGACGCTTTCAAAGGCGTATGCCACTATTTTGACAGGATCAGCAGGCCTGAGCAGCTTATGACTGCCTGCCTTAACGCAATGCGTGTTCTGACAGACCCTGCTGACACGGGCGCCGTTTGCCTTGCCATGCCGCAGGATGTGGAGGGAGAAGCATATGATTATCCCGAGCATTTTCTTGCTAAACGTGTATGGCATATGGACAGACGTCCGATTTCGGCGTCACAGCTTGAAAGAGCCACCAAGCTTATCAAGAGCGCGAAAAAGCCGATTATTGTCTGCGGCGGCGGCGTAAGATACAGCGAGGCTGAAAAGAAATTGCAGGAATTTGCCGAAAAATATAATATACCTATCGGTGAGACCCAGGCAGGTAAGGGTATTATCGACTGGAAGCATCCGCTCAATCTCGGCGGTATCGGCGTAACGGGCGGCAAGGCGGCAAATGTGATTGCCAAAGATGCCGATCTTGTTATCGGTGTGGGCACCCGTTTTTCCGATTTCACAACCTCTTCCAAGTGGCTGTTCAATGAAAACAGAAAAGTTCTGGGCATCAATGTCTGTCCCTTTGACGCTTATAAAATGGACGCTGAGGCGATTATCGCCGACGCGAAGGAAGCCATTTCGGCACTTATCCAATCCTGTGACGGTTATAAATCCGTTTATACGGATGAAATTGCCAAAGCCAAGGCGGAATGGGACGCAATCGTTGATGAATATTATTCAACGGAGCTGGAAGGCGGACTCAACCAGACGCTTGCTCTCGGTATCATTAATGAATTTATGGACGACGATGCCATCGCCCTGGGCTCCGCAGGCTCACTTCCCGGCGATATGCAGAGATTGTTCAGACCCAAGGACAGAGGTACATACCATATGGAATACGGTTATTCCAATATGGGCTATGAGGTGAACGGCGCTCTCGGCGCAAAGCTTGCCAAGCCGGAGTCGGAGGTTTATACGTTCTGCGGTGACGGTTCCTTCCTTATGGGCCACAGTGAGCTCTATACCGCACTGCAGGAGGGTCTTAAGATCAACGTCTGTCTCTTTGACAATATGGGATGGGGCTGTATTGAAAATCTCCAGAATAATCAGGGAACAGATACTTTCGGTACAATATTCCGCGCAAGAAATCCGGTAACGGGTATGCTAGACGGTGCCGAAATTGATCCGGATTTTGCGAAAATCGCTGAAGGCTACGGCGCAAAGGGATATACCTGCCGTACCTCCGACGAACTGCGTGCCGCTCTTGAGGACGCGAAAAAGCAGACGGTTTCCTGCCTGTTTGATATCAAAGTCCTGCCAAAGACGATGACGCCCGGTTTTGAGTCCTGGTGGAGAGTCGGTGTTGCCGAGGTTTCAAAGTCAGAAACCGTTGCGGCGGCCTATGAGGATATGCAGGCGCATATTAAAGAAACTTTTGATTACTAAATTTATATCTTTATTTGTTAAATATATTTTTGAAAGGAATAAAAAATGCTGGATTCAAACAAAGTAAAACTTGCTATTGCTCCAATCGGCTGGACAAATGACGATATGCCGGATCTGGGCGCTGAAAATACCTTTGAGCAGTGCATAAGCGAAATGGCGCTCGCCGGTTTTAAGGGCTCGGAAATCGGCAATAAATATCCCGCTGACCCCGATGTTTTAAAGCAGTATCTTGACATCAGAGGGCTTCAGATCTGCAATGCCTGGTTCTCTTCCTACCTGACCTCAAAGCCTTATGAAGAAACCATTGAGGCGTTCAAGGCGCATTGCGACAAGCTGCATAAGTTAGGCGCCAAGGTTATCGGCGCTTCTGAGCAGGGCAATTCCATCCAGGGCTGTCTTGACAAATCTATCCTGGATGAAAAGCCCTATTATACCGACGAGGAATGGGAAACGGTTGCAAAAGGGTTTAATGAGATGGGCGCTTATGCCAGGTCAAAGGGTATGTACTTTACGGTGCATCACCATATGGGCACCGGCGTGCAGACCGTTGAGGAAATCGACAAGCTCATGGAGCTTACCGATCCGGAGCTTGTGTACCTCCTTTTCGACTCCGGTCATCTTACCTTTGCAGGTATTGACCCTGTTCCCGTGCTTAAAAAGTACATAAACAGAGTTAAGCACGTTCACCTTAAAGATGTAAGGCTGGATGTTTATAACAATCAGGTTGTACCGCAGCATATGTCTTTCCTTGACGCGGTAAGGGCGGGTGTGTTCACCGTACCCGGGGACGGCGACGTTGATTTCAAGCCTATATTTGATATCCTTGCTGAAAATGATTATGAGGGCTGGGTAGTTGTTGAGGCTGAGCAGGACCCTGCCAAAGCGAATCCGTTTGCGTATGCCGTCAAGGCAAGAAAGTATATTGCTGAAAACACGGGGCTTTAAAATATAAAGAATCGGGCAGTAAAACCGCCCGATTTTTTGTTGCTCAAAACGATATTATGCTATAGGTTAATTCCTGTCCGGAGAATTGTAAAGGTGGATTCTGCCGGCATCGTTAAACGCTTTTAATGTCATAACGGTAATCGGTACGATAAACATACCCAAAAAGCCGAACAACTTTAGGCCGAAATAAAGTCCGGCAAGCGTGACAATGGGATGAACACCCAGGGATGAGCCGACAATCTTAGGCTCAATATACTGACGGATAACCGATATGACTACATAGATGACAATCAGTCCTATCGCTTTTGAGTAATCACCGAGGACAAGACTTATAATGGACCAGGGAATCAGGATTCCGCCGGAGCCAGCCACCGGAAGAATGTCAAAAACAGCTATGGCTATGGCGATCATAAATATATAATTATTGTGCATAATGCCCGTCCAGTTGAGTATGGACAGACCAAGGAAAAGCTCGCAGAAGGTGATGAACATGATCAGTGCGTAAGCTCTCACCATTTTCAGCACCGTGCTGGAAAAGATCTGCTTCATTTCGCTCAGTATGTTTTTCTTTCCTTCAGGCAGCTGCAGCTTAATGAAATGAACAATATAATCGTAATCCTTGGTAAAGAATATCCACGCGATAATACCAATAACGATTCCAATCAGTATGGAGGGTATGTTCCTTACCACGCCGAAAATTCCGCTTACGCCTGTCGTCAGGCCGCTTGTGATTGAGTTCATATCAATTCCAAGCTCGCTTAAATCAAAATTGTTAATCATTCTGCTGAAAAAATCCGAGATCGTGTCAGAAACGGTGGTGTAAACACTGTCCGGCAAAAATTGCAGCAGATTAAGAATTTCTTTTTCCAGAGTTGCCAGAAATGCGGGCAGATCGCTGAGCTGGTCCGTGAGATAGGATATAAAGCTGCCGATCTCGCGCCCGATCAACGCAATGATTGTAATGACGGGACCAAGGATGATGATGATACACAGCAGTACAAGCAGCAGCGACCAAAGCGTGTGAAACTTGTTTTTTGTTTTTTTGTCGAGATGTCTCAGCGGCTTCTGAAGCAGAACCGCAAAGAAGAACGACAGAAGAAACGGAGCGGTAACGCCGAAACAATACTTAAAGAAAACATAGATCAGTCCCAGTATCATCGCGGCGAAAGCAACGTTAATTATCGCGTCTCTTCTTTTTTTCACCTTATCCGGCATAATTCAACTTCCTTTTTATATATACGCTTATATATGGTTAATATTATAATAATTCAACTATGGGTATTTATCAAGGGAAAAATAGAATAAATATGTGAACTTTTTTTAAATTAGGGCTTGATACTTTTGACGTTTTTTGCTAATATATAGAAAGTGTTTTTCACAGCAGAACAACTGTCCGCACACGGAGGACAATTATAATGAGTAATGTAAATTATTTTCTTGTCAATTCAAGCATCCTTCCCCCTGTTTTTGAAAAGGTTATCAAAGCCAAAAATTATCTTGCGTCGGGAGAAGCGGCAAATGCTACCCAGGCTGCCAGAATGGCAGGAATTTCAAGAAGCACATACTATAAATACAAGGACGCGATTTTTGAATACAATCCCCTCGCCAGTGAGGAGACCGTTACAATAAATGCTAAGCTTAAGGACAACGCCGGTGTGCTTTCCGCGCTGATGAACGAGCTTTACAGGGCGGGGGCGAATGTGCTTTCTGTCAGCCAGAGCGTTCCGGTAAATTCCGTTGCCGATGTGTCGGTAACGGTCAGAGTTACTGAGATGACCGTCACCTCTCAGCAGATGATTGAAAAAATAAAAAAAATCAACGGTGTAAATTCCGTGAATTTAAGCGATAAAAATGTGTTATCAGGAGGTTAATAAATGAAAGTTGCAGTTATGGGATACGGAACGGTAGGTTCCGGAGTGGTTGAAGTCATTGAAACGCACAGTGATATTATTCCCAAAAAAACGGGCGGAGAAACGCTGGAGGTTTCACGCATACTGGATTTGCGTGAATTTCCTGGAGACGCGCATGAGGCTCTGTTTACCAAGGATTTTAACGATATTTTAAATGATCCTGAAATTAAAATCGTTGCGGAGACGATGGGCGGCGTAAATCCCGCTTTTGATTTCACGATGAAACTTTTAAAGGCAGGTAAAAGTGTGGTTACCTCCAATAAGGAGCTTGTTGCCCAGAAGGGACTGGAACTCCTGCAGGCTGCCGAGGAAAGCGGATCAAACTATTTGTTTGAGGCGTCCGTGGGCGGCGGTATCCCGATTATCAGACCCCTTACCCAGTGCCTTGCCGCAAATCATATTGAGGGCATTGCCGGTATACTTAACGGCACTACGAACTTTATCCTTACCATGATGATCGAAGAGGGTATGTCCTTTGCCGACGCGCTGAAGCTTGCCCAAGATAAAGGCTATGCGGAAAAGGATCCCACGGCGGATGTTGAAGGTCATGACGCCTGCAGAAAAGTATGTATTCTGGCTTCCCTTGCTTTCGGAAAGCATGTGTATCCCTCTCAGGTCGAAACGGAGGGAATATCGAATATTACCCTCGAGGACGTTTCCTATATCCATTCTGCCAACGGCGTTATTAAGCTTCTGGGTCAGATAAAATATATCAGCGATGATGCCATTGCAGCCTTTGTCAGTCCGGCTGTGGTCTATAACGGTTCTCAGCTTGCGTCGGTCAAAGATGTTTTCAATGCGGTGCTTGTTCGCGGTGACGCAGTGGGAGACGTGTGCTTCTACGGTCCGGGAGCCGGCAAGCTGCCCACTGCTTCAGCCGTTGTTGCTGATATTATTGACTGTGCAAAGCATACGGAGCGAAAGAAGATCTTTGGCTGGGGCGCAGGCGACGAGGATTATGTTGTCGATTATAAGAGCACAATAAAAATGCCGTTCTATGTCAGGGCAAAAGCGGATTACGCGCAGGTAAACGGCGCGTTCTCAGAGGTGAAATACCTGTCCCGTACCGGTCAGCCATCCGATGAGGTTGCGTTTATAACAGACGATATGACGGAAAATGAACTGAAAGAAAAGTTAAACGGCATGGAAGTCATGAACATAATTAAGGTTACAAACTATTAATCATAATAAGGAGGACACATAACTATGGGACTTATTGTTCAGAAATTCGGCGGCTCGTCAGTGGCGGACGCTGAAAGAGTTATGAATGTTGCCCGTATCGTTACGGATACCTACAAGCAGGGTAACGACGTTATTGTTGTTGTTTCTGCGCAGGGCGACACAACGGATGATCTGATTGCCAAGGCAAACGAGATTAATCCAAACGCGCATAAGAGAGAAATGGACCAGCTTCTCACCGCCGGTGAGCAGATCTCCATTTCACTTCTTGCAATGGCAATTGAAAAGCTGGGATATCCGGTCATCAGCCTTTTGGGCTGGCAGGCGGGATTTAACACAAATTCCATTTATACCCAGGCAAGAATTAAGAATATCAGGCCCAACAGACTTCAGGCGGAGCTTGCCAAGCACAACATCGTGGTTGTGGCAGGCTTTCAGGGTATTAACAGGTATGATGATCTGACTACCCTGGGCAGAGGCGGTTCTGACACGTCGGCAGTGGCGATTGCGGCTGCACTGAAAGCGGACAGATGCCAGATATTCACAGATGTTGAAGGCGTATATACAGCGGACCCGAGAAAAGTAGAAGGTGCGAAAAAGCTTAAGGAGATCACATATGACGAGATGCTTGAGCTGGCTACGCTGGGCGCGCAGGTGCTTAATAACCGCTCGGTTGAGATGGCAAAAAAATACGGAGTGGAGCTTGAGGTGCTCTCATCACTTAATCCAGTACCAGGAACAATTGTTAAGGAGGCAACAAAAATGGAAAAAATGTTAATTCGCGGCGTAACCAAGGACAATGACGTAGCGCTTGTTTCAATCTTAAATTTACAGGATACCCCGGGTATCGCGTTTAAAATCTTTTCAAAGCTTTCTGCCAAGAATATCAATGTTGATATCATTCTTCAGTCCTTTGGCAGAGACGGCACCAAGGATATCGTGTTCAGCGTAAGCAAGGAAAACGGTCCGGTTGCCGTTGAGCTTCTGGAGGATCTGCTCGATAACTGCAAAATCGTGTGCAATACAAATGTTGCAAAGGTTTCCATCGTCGGCGCCGGAATGGAGTCTCACCCCGGCACTGCGTCAAAAATGTTTGAAGCGCTCTATGAGACAAACATCAATATACAGATGATCTCAACCTCTGAAATCAAGATTTCTGTCATCATTGACGCTGAGGACGCGGACAGAGCCGTATCGGCCGTACACAGAAAATTCATTCCAAATGATTAATTTAATAAAAACGAATACAACAAAAAGCGCTCGGCTGAAACCGAGCGCTTTTTGTTGTTATATTTTAACCCTTTGATTCAATTAATACACAATCCACCTCAAAGGTCCGGATATTATTGTTTTCAATACGGGCGATGGTCAGCTTTATTGTGTCGCCGGGTTTGGAATCAGAGAGTACGGATGTCATTACGTCGGTTGATGTCATGGTTTCTCCGTTTACGGCAACGATCATGTCATACTGTCTGATATCCTTGTCCGCAAGGTCTGACTCTTCATCCACACTGTCTATTACCATTACGCCTTCCGCGTCCTCAAAGCCCTGCTGCGCAAGAGCCTGGATCACGGCTTCCGCATTGTTAAAGTTGGTGAGCTGGTTGTAGGTTATACCGAGTTTGGCTCTGCCTTCAACGTATCCAACTTTGATCAGACTGTTGGCTGTAGCGATTGCGGTAGATGAAGGAACGGCAAATCCCATGCCCTCGTACTCCGTGGCGGCAATTTTTGAAGAGTTGATTCCGATTACCTGTCCCTGCATGTTGAAAAGCGCGCCGCCGCTGTTTCCGGGGTTGATAGCCGCGTCTATCTGGATACAGTCGGTATCATATCCGATAGAGGAAGAGATGGGCCTTGCCAGCGCTGAAATATGACCGCTCGTCAGAGAGTTCATAAACTCCAGACCGCCCGGGCATCCAATTGCAACGACCTGCTCGCCGACTACGAGATTGTCGCTGTCCGCAAATTCAGCAATCTGAAGTCCTGTTTTGTTAATGGAAAGCACGCCGATATCGGTCTGGGCGTCATAGCCTACCATCTGTGCCTCTTCCTCGGTGCCGTCGTTAAGCGTTACAGTAAAGCTGTCACCGTCGCTGATAACATGAGCGCAGGTAAGAATATATGTTTTTCCGTCCTGCTCCGCCATCAGCACGCCGGAGCCCTCGCCGGACTGCGTGGGTTCACTGCTGGAGTTATTGTCCTGACCATATCCGTAGAAGTAGTTATAAGCGTCTGACTGCTGGGAGTAAACGGTTATTCCTACACAAGAGTCCAGAACCTTATTTGCCACGCCGGCAACCGTGTAATTATTGTCGCTGTCCGTAAGGGCGACTTCGCCGCTTTGCTGTGTTTTTGCCGCGTCGTCAGCGGACTGTGACTGTGTGGTGCTCTGCGCGCTGTCATTATTTGCTGTGGTTGAGGAAGCAATCGCGACGCCTATGCCCACTGCCGCAGCTACAAGACAGATTACCAGCACAATAATAATTATTTTTGCGGCATTACTTTTCTTCGGCGGTTTAACAGGCTCGCTGCCTCCCGTTGCCTGGGAATAATGATATCCGCTGTCATTTGGCTGATAGGATTGATTTTGCTCTGCCTGCTGATTGCTCTGACTGTAGGCATAATGATATGTGGTGTTTTCCTCCTGGGTCGGGGAAGTATAATACGTTTTGCTGTCGTTTGGCTGATAATAATCCGGCCTTGAACCTCCCGGCTGCGAGCCGCTGCCGTTACCGGTATTATGGTTCATGTTGTTGAAGTCATCCATTATTTCTTCGTCTCCTTTTTGTAGATGGGATGATATGTCTTCGGAAGTCTAAAGATAAATTCCGCTGATTTTTCATCATCGCTTTTTGCCCAGATACTTCCTCCGTGCATTTCAACCATCATTTTTACTATATAAAGTCCCAGGCCCGCGCCCTTGGCGTCAAGGCTCCTTGACTTGTCAACTTTGTAAAATCTTTCAAACACCTTGGAAAGCTCGTCAGCGTTTATACCGATACCGCTGTTCTTTATGTGAACTTCTATGGAGTCATTCAGGTCCTTCATTTCAACCCGGATATATCCGCCCTCGTTGGCAAATTTTACAGCGTTGTCAAATATGTTGTAAATGACCTGATAGATCATATCGGTATCTGCCACGATATATGTCGGCGTCAGATTTTCAAGTCCCTGTATCTCAATGTTTTTTTCGTCAATTCTCTGTTCAAAGGTGAGAAGAATATGAATAATCTGATCCGAAATATCATAATTGCTCGGCTTCATTTCAAAGCTGCCCGACTCGATCTTGCTCATATTAAGCATAGCAACAACCAGACGTGAAAGCCGGCGAATTTCGCCGCTGACGATTTTTAGGTAATAATCTGCCTTTTCCCTGGGTATCGTACCGTCAAGAATACCGTCAATAAATCCTCCTATGGAGGTCATGGGTGTTCTAAGCTCATGAGAAACGTTTGATACAAAGCTGCGTCTTGAGGATTCCAGTGTGTCCAGGGCGCTTGCCATTTCATTAAAAGCTCTGCCAAGCTCAGCCAGCTCGTCATCGCCGGTGACTTTTACCCTGTAGGAGAAATCACCCACAGCAAACTGCTTTGCAGCATTGCTCATCTGGCGAAGCGGCTTGACAAAATGCTTTGTCAGGTGCCAGATACAGATGAACGCGATTGCCAGACATGCCAAGGCGCTGACCAGGAACATTCTGAAAACGGCTACCGTAAGGGTGTCAACATTTGTCTGAGAGGTAGCGAAAACAGAACCGATAATCTGATTGTTGCTGTAAATAGGATAGCCTACTATATATGAAAGCTTACCGCTGACACTTCCCCTTCCCACATAACCGCCTTCATACACGCTTTTTAAAAGCACGTCTCCGACTTTGAACTGATTGTGGTATGAGCATTCCGGGAGTTCGCCGTAAATCGAAACCGCGTTGGCCTTTTCCTTACACAGAATTATATTTCCCTCAACATCGCAGATAAACAAATCTGAGTCAATATAATTTGAAATGATATACAGGGAACTGCATATCATTTCTTTTTCCACAGAGTAAATATCGTTCATATCCTGCGCGGTAAGCGTTAACTCTACACTCTGAGCAACCGTCTGCGTATTCTCTTTTAGTAACCGGGTATTCTCGTTTTGTGTATACACATTGACCAGAATTGTCAGCGTGGTACCGAGAATAGACAGGACTACCAGAAATATTGCCGCGAAAAGTATAAAAAACTTGGCGAAAATATTGTTTTTCAGGTATTTCCCTTTAAGAGATTCCTTTACAGACATTTATATTATTCCTTTGTTTCAAATTTATAACCCACGCCCCAAACGGTTTTAAGGGACCATTTGTCAGATACACCCTCGAGCTTTTCACGCAGACGTTTAACGTGAACGTCAACCGTACGGGAATCGCCGTAGTAATCAAAGCCCCATACCTCGTCAAGGAGTTGGTCGCGGGTGTAAACCCTGTTTGGATTTGAAGCAAAGTGATAAATAAGCTCAAGCTCTTTCGGCGGGGTATCCACAGGTACGCCCTTAACTTTAAGCTCATAATTAACAATGTTTATTTCAAGATTGTCATATACAACGACCTTTTTGCTGTTATCGTCAGTCTGGGAATTGCCGTTTGTCCTTCTTAAGACTGCCTTTACCCTCGCCATAACTTCCTTAGCGTCAAAAGGCTTGGTGACATAGTCATCGGCGCCCAGCTCAAGCCCCAGTACCTTGTCAAAGGTCTCACCCTTTGCGGTAAGCATGATAATCGGCGCGCTGGATGTTTTTCTGATCTCACGGCAGACCTGCCAGCCGTCCATCTTGGGAAGCATAATATCAAGCAGTACAAGGTCCGGTGATTTCGCCTGGAACATATTGACCGCTTCCTGTCCGTCGTTTGCGACGAAAACCGTATATCCGTCGTTTTCAAGATATAATTTCAGCAGTTCGCAGATATTATGATCGTCATCCACTACAAGAATTTTTGTACTCATTTCATTTTTCTCCTTTGCTTTCGTTAAGCTAATTCTACCAGCTTAAATCGGTGTTTTTTTGTTTTTTTGGTAAACAATCTATAAAGATTTTTAACAATTTTTAAATTTAAAATTACTATATTTTTACCATTCTTTTCCGCGGTTTTCACAGCTTTGAACATAGTCCACAAACTGCTTTGCGCACCGGGGGGATCTGCCGCCTTTGCGCATTGCCCAGCGCTCTGCCATAAACAGAAGATGCTCTTTGTCAATAGTATGGAGCCCTCTGTCGTCGGCGATTTTTTCCACGATGTCCAGATATTCTTTTTTATCCGGATTCATAAATGTGATAGTCAGTCCGAATCTGTCAGATAGGCTCAGTTGTTCTTGCATCGTGTCTCCCCGGTTCACGTCATTTTCTCTGTCGGAGAAATTTTCTTTTATCAGATGACGTCTGTTTGACGTGGCGTATATCAGTATATTTGACTGTCTGCCGGAGAGGGAGCCCTCCAGCGCCGCCTTAAGCTCGCTGAACGAGGTATCGTTTGAATCAAAGCTTAAATCGTCAATATATATAATGAATTTCATAGGGGATTTCGCAATCTGCTCTCTGATCAATCCAAGATCGGCAACGGCGCTTTTTGGTATCTCGATCATTCTGAGCCCCTGGCTGTGATATTCGTTGAGCAGCGCGTGTACCGTTGAGCTTTTTCCGGTACCCCTGTCACCGTAAAGCAGCACGTTGTTTGCCGGCTGTCCGGCTAAGAAACTTTCCGTATTGTCAATGACCTTTTTTCTCTGCTCTTCATAATTTTTTAGATCAGACAGGGTGATAAGGTCGATGGATGTAACAGGGCAGATTTCCCGATTTCTCCAGGTAAAGGCAATATGCTTTGCGTATTTGCCGTAGCCGTTTGTTTTGTGATACGCGATAAGCTCGTCAATCTGACTGCTCCAGTTTACCGAAAGCGGAGGGACTGCCTTTCCTGTTTCCCAGGAGGGAATCGTTTTTATAATTTCCTTTATATCTTTATCCGTAACAATTTCCGATATGTCGTTGGCTGTTACCGAGGCTATCTCCTCCAGCTTCATAAGGTCAAGCTTTACGGCGTCGATTATGGATTCCTCAAGCTCCTCCGTTTTGCCGGCGCAGGCCGCTCTGGTAAAGGGGTTGTCATCCGTCAAAATACACTTGGATATATATTCCTTAAGGGATTTGTTTTTTGATACGGTTTTAAAAAATTCGCTTTGTCGTGTCAAAACATCTTCTCTGCCCACGCTGTCTATTAATTTATAAAGCGCGCGGATGATGCAGTCGTTTTTTAAATCGTAAATACAAAGCGAGTCTATATAATATTTTATTTTCGTCAGTTTATCCATTCTTTCACCTCCGTATAGCTTGTAAAGCTATAATAATATAATAAAACATTATATAAAAATTTACAAGCGGTTTGTTCATAATTGGATATTTGCATGCGGAAGTGTTTAAAAACACAGGGTTTTAAACATAAGACATCAGACAACGTATTGACTTTTTATACCTATATGTGATATTATGAAACAAAAGAGGTGTAACTATGAGCAGATCGGCTATGCTTGCGGACAGTACGGCGCAGCAGATATTAAAAATGATAGAGGAGGAAAACCGCTTTTCAGTGGGCGACAAGCTGCCCAATGAAAATGACCTTGCGGCGGAGCTGGGCGTCAGCCGCTCAACGCTGAGAGAGGCGGTAAAGATCCTCACCACAAACGGTATTCTGGAAATCAGAAGGGGCAAGGGCACTTTTGTAACGGCGAATACGATCATTAACTCGGAGGACCTCAGCGATATTGCGTCGGGACTGGATGATTTGTTTGAGATGAGGCTGATGTTTGAGCCGGATTGCGCTTATCTTGCGGCACAGAGGGCTACGGATGAGGAGATTGAAACCATATGTTATTACGGCGGCGAGGTTGAAAAAAAGATTTTGAGCGGCGAAGACCGAACCTCAGAGGAACAGAAATTTCATGAGAGTATCGCAAACGCCACCCATAACGCTTTTGTCAAACAGTTTATGCCGATTATATTCAACGCCATAAAAAAAGGGGTTGTTGTTCTTACTAAGGATAAAGATGTCAGCGAAGACAATCTTCAGGACGATAGGCTGATTATGGACTTTATCAAAAAAAGAAATGCCGACGGCGCCAGAACGGCTATGAGGCTCCATATCATACATGCGATGGAAGGGCTGAAAAAATAATTTAAATTTGATATTGACATTAGACATCATACAATATATAATATGAATGAACAGAAATACAAACGAGTCATCATACAACCCGTTTGAAATAAATTTTTTGGAGGAAAACAAAATGGCAGAAGCAAAGATTTTCTACGAATCAGACTGTAATCTTGATGTTCTTTCAGGCAAAACCGTTGCGATCATCGGTTTCGGCTCACAGGGACACGCGCACGCCCTCAATCTTCATGAGAGCGGAGTAAACGTAATTGTAGGTCTTTATGAGGGCTCAAAGTCATGGAAGCATGTTGAGGAACTGGGTCTGAAGGTTATGACAACTGCTGAGGCAACAAAGGCTGCTGACGTTATCATGATCCTGACTCCGGATGAGAGACAGGCAGCTATCTACAAAAAGGACATTGAGCCGAATCTTACAGAGGGAAAGGCACTTGCGTTCGCGCACGGCTTTAACATTCATTTCAAGCAGATCGTACCTCCGTCAAACATTGACGTATTTATGATCGCGCCTAAGGCACCGGGACACACTGTACGTTCCGAGTATAAAGAGGGCAAAGGCACACCTTGCCTTGTTGCAGTATATCAGGATGCTACAGGCCACTGCCTTGACATAGCTCTTGCTTACGGTGCCGGTATCGGCGGCGCCCGCGCGGCTATCCTTGAAACTACATTTAAGTGTGAGACAGAGACCGACCTCTTCGGTGAGCAGGCTGTTCTCTGCGGCGGTGTTACCGCTCTTATGAAGGCAGGTTTTGAAACACTTGTTGAGGCGGGATATGATCCGAGAAACGCTTACTTTGAGTGTATCCATGAAATGAAGCTCATCGTTGACCTGATTTACTCAGGTGGTTTCTCCAAGATGAGATACTCCATTTCAAACACTGCTGAGTTCGGTGATTATGAGACCGGTAAGAGACTGATTACGGATGACACTAAGAAGGAAATGAAGAAGATCCTTGAGGAGATTCAGGACGGTACCTTCGCTTCCAAGTTCATTACAGAGAGCAATAACGGCTGGGCTCACTTCAAGGCGAAGAGAGAGATGGAAGCTTCTCATCAGCTTGAAGAAGTCGGCGAGAAGATCCGCGCTATGTATAGCTGGAACGGCGACGATAAGTACGCTGAGAAATAATAAAATAGGTATTAAAACAAAGAGGCTGCCTTATGCAACAGTATGTGGCAGCCTTTTTTGTATAGCAGAAAAATGAAAACAAAAAAGACACCGGACAGTTCCGATGTCTTTTTTCTAATTTAAGAAAATGCTTACAGCTCGGCTATGACCTCAATTTCACAGAGTACGCCTTTGGGCAGGTCTTTCACAGCTACACAGGAACGAGCCGGTTTTGAGGTGAAGTACGTTCCGTAGATCTCGTTGAATTTGGCAAAATCATTAATGTCTGCCAAAAAACAAACCGTCTTAACGACCTTATCCATTGTCGTACCTGCGGCTTCAACTACCGCCTTGAGATTTTCGCACACCTGCGTCGTCTGCTCCTCAATGGTTTCCGCCTCGACAGTATTGGTTTTGGGGTCAATGGCAATCTGACCGGAGGTGAAAAGGAGTCCGTTTGCCTTTACCGCCTGTGAGTAAGGACCGATTGCGTCCGGTGCGTTTTTAGTTGATACATATTCCATAGTGATTATCTCCTTTTTGTTATGTAAATAATATTGCAGGTTTATTTAATCGCATACCTCAAATCCTGCGTCTTTGAGCGCCTGCTTGACCTGGGCGATATGCGCGTAATCCCTGGTCTCAACGCCGATTTTAAGATAACAGTCAGTGATGTTCATATCCAGGTCGGTGCTGTCATAATTAACGGACACAACATTTGCACCCAACTGGGCGATAATCTGGCTGACGCCCATAAGCTGTCCCGGCTTGTCTGAAAGAGCAATGGTGATATTCGCCGTTCTGCCTCCCATTTTAAGACCTCTTTCAATAACGCGTGAAAGGATCGTAACGTCGATATTACCGCCGGACACAAGGCAGCATACCTTTTTCCCGTCGATGTCAGGAATTTTGCCGTTCATAACTGCGGCTACGGGGACTGCTCCTGCGCCCTCCGCCACGAGCTTCTCCTGTTCCATAAGCGTCAGGATGGCGAGGGCTATCTCGTCGTCGCTTACTGTATAGATTCCGTCGACATATTTGTTGACCAGATCAAAGGTAATGTCGCCCGGAGTCTTTACAGCGATTCCGTCGGCTATGGTTTGGACCTTTTCCAGGGTCTCAATCTTGCCGTCCTTTATCGCCCTTTCCATAGACGGAGCGCCGCTTGCCTGAACGCCGTATACCTTACAGTTCGGGTTGATCTGCTTTATTGTATAAGCCACTCCGGCAATAAGACCGCCCCCGCCGATAGGAACCACAACCGCGTCAGCATCGGGGAGCTGCTCAAGAATTTCAAGTCCGATGGTACCCTGCCCTGCTATAACGTCCGGGTCGTCGAAAGGATGAATGAAGGTGTATCCCTTTTCCTCCTTAAGCGCAAGCGCTTTGTTGTAAGCGTCATCATAAACGCCCTTTACCATGCATACCTCCGCGCCGTAACGCTTTGTCGCCTCCACCTTGCTGATGGGCGCGCCGTCGGGCAGACAGATCAGGGACTTGATATTATTTTTTGTGGCGGCAAGTGCAACGCCCTGGGCATGATTTCCGGCGGAGCATGCGATAACGCCCTTTTTCTTTTCTTCATCGGAAAGCTGGCTGATTTTAAAATAGGAGCCTCTGATTTTAAAGGAGCCCGTGACCTGAAGATTCTCTGTTTTCAGATAAACGCTTGTATTGGGGCAGAGGTTTTTCGCAAGGATCATATCCGTTTCCCTTACAATTTCCGAAAGCACCCTTTTCGCTTTATATACTCTGTCTAATGTCAACATGATTTTCGCCTCTTTTATATTTCTGAAATAATATATTACTCTTTGAAAAAGGTTTTGTCAATTGCCGGGGCCGTTTTATCTTATGTTCATGTATTTTCTGGATAACAACCGGAATCACCGGTTATTATATATTGACCCGGATTTCTTTGTCTGTAATTATACTGTCGGGCGTCACAATACAGTCAAGAGCGATGATTTTCACCCCGTTATCCTTTGCTCTCTTAAGCTCATTTGCAAAGGGCAGATCCGTTTCGGTATTTGGCTCAAAGTATCTGCAGCCTTTCATCTGAATGACAAAAACGACTGCCGCCGTATATCCGTTTTCCCGCACCCTTATCAATTCGTTCAGATGTTTGCGTCCTCTTTCTGTCGGTGCGTCAGGAAAACGTGCGATTCCCTGCGTTTCAAGGGTTACGCCTTTTACTTCAACATATGCCTTTTCGGTTTCATTTTCAAGATAGAAGTCCAGGCGTGAGCTGCCGTATACCGCTTCGGATTTTATAAGAGTGGGATTTTTTAAAAGACCGCCGTTCTCAAGCCATTCTCTTACTACTTTATTCGGGCTTTGGGAATCCATGTTTACAAGCGTATCGCCCTTATAAACCGCGATTAGATCAAACTGCGTTTTTCTGCCCGGGTTATTGCTTTTTTCCAGAAAGACCGTTGCGCCTTCTTTTAAAAGTTCCCTGCATCTGCCGGTGTTTTTCACGTGTACTGTGTGTTCGGCGCCGTCAATATTCACTTTCGAGATAAATCTGTTGGGCCTGGATAAAAAACTGCCCTGCACTATATTTTTGTATTTCATAGCTTTAAGATTATAACAATATTTGTAAACTGTCAAGGCTGAAACAGAGAGATAAATCCACCATAAAAAACGGTTTAAGACGCAATCTGTCAGCGTAACTTATTGCATTTTCTATTGACTTTATATCTGTTATATTATAAAATTAATAATAAGCTATCCGAAAGGGAGGATACATAGTTATATGAAGAATTGGAAAAAGATTATAGCAGTTGTTCTCTGCGCAATGCTGGTTGTACTGTGTTTTGCAGGCTGCTCTTCATCCACGGAGGCGGATGTGATCGACGATGAGACCATGCTGATCGCTTATACTGCGGAAAACAGTCCGTTTATTTATACTGACGAAGACGGTAATCTCACCGGCTTTGACGTTGAACTGGTAAAGAAAATATTTAACGATGTTAAAGGCGATTATAAAACCTATAAATTCGTACAGGTAGAAGAGGGCTATGATATAGGTGAGGATACGGCGTATACCGATGACGAGGGTAATGAGTATGTTGCTAATGTTATGGTAGGCGGTATCACCAAGAACAGCGGCTCTTTTAATAAAGACTATTCTTTTACCGATGATATTATTGATAACAGGATCATCGCCGTAACGGCGCAGGGAAGTTCTGTTACGTCCTATGCGCAGCTGGGCGGCGTTCGTGCCGGTGTTGTGTCGGAAGCGGCAAAGACGGCCCTTGATAAAAATGCGGTTATTAGAGACGGGCTGGACAGCGTTCAGGAATACAGTGATGTTTCACAGGCTCTTGCGGCGCTGAGCGCAGGGGAGATTGATGTGCTTATCGTTGATGAATTCCATTTTAATGTAGCGGACGGCAAGGATGATTTCACAGTCCTCAACGGTGAGCTGGATACTATCGGATATGTATTTGCTTTCAAAAAATGGGACGGGAACGCCACTACATTTAACGATGCGATATATGAGCTGAAAAGCCCGGAGTACAATGACGCGGATGAGTTTACCCCGATCGTTGAGGAATATTTCGGATATAACGCTTCTTATTTCAGCTACGAGCCGTCAGAGACAAATTAAATATTATATTGATTGGAATAAAAAAGACACCGGATTTTAGCTGACGTGCTGTAAAGAAGTGTTGCATAAAAGGTATTTCTACAAAAAATATAAATGTAACAAGACCCACTATGACATCTTTCACTTGAAAGTGTCATAGTGGGTTAAATATTTTATGTTATCTTAAGTCGGTATAATATAGCTAATATAAATATGTTTTAGTTTAATTTTGTTTTAATTTTTCGACACTACTAATAACCTTTCCTTTTGTATCAATAGTAACTTGAAACTCTGTTCCAGCATCGTTTTCAGCCAAAAATGTAAATTTTTCATCAACAAAGTACGATTCACCAGCGCTATATACCTCACCATCATTATAAGACGTTAAATCAATAACTTCATTACCTTCTAAATCATAAAAATACATAATCGCATTGCCAACCGTATTACTGTAAAGTGAATCACCAACTGCAAATAAGCCATCACCTATCGGAGCAACAATATTATATTCCGTACCTTCAACAATCATCTTTGTTTTCATTGTATTGGTATCAAGGACATAGAAATCACTTCTAAATTCTTCAAAGGGAAGACCGCCGATAGAATATCGATGTTGAATCAATAGGTGGTTTCCGTGTTTAGCTTCTTTGTCTAAATCAACTAAAACAAAATTCGATTCTTCATCATAACGAAGATACGGTTCACCGTTATTATAATAAGCTTTTTTATTTTCCGCATTATATATTATTGTGCATTGAGAAGCTCCGGTTGCACTTCTGTTTTTTTGTTTTCCTTTACAAATGCAAAAACAACCGTCGGCAACATATTTAAAAGTGCCGTAAACATTATCAAATTCATAATCATTAATTAACACATCATCTATTCCAAAAGTAGAATTTCCCGCTTTTATCAAGCCTGTTTCTTCATCTATAAATGGTATATCAGATGTTGGTTCTAATAACCATTTATTGTTTTTTATAACACCTATTTCAATTTTAACATTATCATATGTCTCTTCTTGATTGGCAACAAGTTCGTAGAAATTACCATTTTCATCAGTTCCCGTTGCAAAAATCTTATCACAACTATCACTAAGTTTAATTGCTTGAGTAGTTTCTTCCTCATAATAATCGGTATAATCATTTTCGTTATTTTCTTCTGAATAATCATAGCTCAAACTATCACCAGAAGCAGATTCAGTTGAATTTTCGCTTTGCCGGTTAGCTAAAACCATTACTATTATAATTGATATAACAACAATTATAGAAAATACGATTATTAATAATTTCTCTTTCATCTTTTTTCTCCTTATAATAAAAAATGCGTACAGCAAAGCCGTACGCCAAAAAACGCATAGCTCAACTGTCGCCAAACAAATTAAACACGCATCACTAAATAAGCATGTGAAATAAGAGCATGCATTTTTTATCAAAAGATAAAAAGACACACTTATCAAGTGATACATTTATTTAATTTGTTTGGCAGTTATATTTTATCATAAAGAAATTTGTTTTTCAATATCAAAATAATCCACTTTACTATTATCAAATCATTGAAAGCAGTAAAGTGGGTTACATGCATTATGTCGTATTTATTTAATTATAAAACTTCGTTATAGCACCTCGGTTTTATCCGGTGTCTTTTTATTTCGCTGAGCGGTACAAAACTTACTGCTCATAATCTTCAATGGTTTTCTGAATGGTTGTTTGTGTTCCTTCGCTGTCGGTGACGATGATTTCCGGATACCATTGCGATGAAAATCTGTATGGGTTTTCTGTGTTCGTTTCATCATAGATGATCTGCGGATAATGGACATCACTTTTATCCTCTGCAGTAAGCTTGCTGTCCGTATCCTCTCTCATAACGCCGATAACGACAAAACGGAAATCTTCTCTGTAATCTGTGGGACAGGAGACTGTCAGTATCGTATCCTGCCTGGTAATGTCGATTCCCGTGCTGTAAATGAATCTGCTCTGCAGTCTTGAAATATATTCATTTTGAGAGTCAGCAGTCATTTTTTCCGTAACATTGTAGGGAAAGATATAGCCGCTGTCATCCTGAGCTTTGGTGTTTGTGTAAAAAGCGCCTACAATCTTAAAGGTATAATCTTGGAACAGATTGGAGTAAGTCATATATCCGCTTGCGCTGTTATAGCCCTCGGCACTGGAATAGATATCCTCCAGACTGTCGTCATTCAGATATACAACATAGTTGAACTGCTCACATCCGTCTGTGCAAGGCTGCGCATAGGGATAGGTCTGCGTGTCACGGCTGACAGTTGATTTTAAATTGATGTCCAGTATTTCAATATATCCTGCGGTGTCGGGATTTTCACCGTAAGCGTCGCAGTATTTTTCAAGGATTCCGGCAGGGAATTCCACATCCGGATATTTTTCCTGATAGGGTTTCAGATACGCAACCTTTGCCTGTTCCACCCCGTATCTGATTCCGAATACGGCGGCAATGATTACAGCCAGTGCCGCAACTGCGGCCAATACCTTTTTGTTGAATACGGCGTTTTTAACTTTAATCCATACCGTTTTTGCTTTGTTCTTTCTGCTTTCACGCTTTTCTTGTTTCTGCGCTTTTAATGCCTCAATTTCTTCCGGTGTCTTTTCAGGCTTAGACTCTTTTTTTCTTTTGAAAAGCGTTTTCCGCTCTGCTTCCTCCGCTTCTTCGCCTTCTTCCGGTTTGGCAAAATCTATATAGCTTTCACCGTCTCTGCGCTTTGGCGGCTGAAGCGGTTCGTCGGGCTCGGTTTCCCGTCTTTCCTTTTTCTCTTTGAAATCAGAAAGGATTTCGAGAATATCGTCCTTTTCTTCGCTCATTATTTTATAATCACCTTTTTAGCGTTCTTTACTGCTTCGTCGATAAGCTGATCAAGGTCTTCGATTTTGCTCTGCGCCCTGACGACGTCATCAAGATGCGGTCTTGTTTTTGGGTGTCTCGGTGTGAATACGGTGCAGCAGTCTTCATAAGGCTGGATGGAAGTTTCAAAAGTATCGATTTTTCTTGAAATACTTATGATCTCTTCCTTATCCATACCGATACATGGTCTGAAAACAGGCATGTTTACAACGCAGTCGGTACACGCCAGAGCGTAAATGGTCTGACTTGCCACCTGACCGACGCTTTCACCGGTTATGAGAGCGCTGCAATTCTGACCCTGCGCGATTTTTTCCGATACGATCATCATAATGCGGCGCATGATGATGGTGAAATACTCCTCGGGGCACAGGTTCCTTATCTGTTCCTGGATCTTTGTAAAGGGAACAACGTATGTCGTAATGGTGCCGGAATATTTGGCGACCCTTTTCAGCAGCTCCATAACTTTCATTTCCGCAAGCTCCGAGGTGTACGGCGGAGAAGCGAAATGAACGGCGCAAAGCTCGATACCGCGCTTTGCCATCATATATGCCGCAACGGGCGAATCAATGCCTCCGCTTATCAGAACGGCAGCTCTGCCGCTTGTTCCCGTGGGCATACCTCCGGCGCCTTTGATACGGTTTCCATGGATAAATGCGTACTGTTCCCTTACCTCTATTGTAACGATAATATCGGGGTTGTGTACGTCAACTTTCAGATGATGGAATTTGGAAAGGATATATCCGCCCGCTTCTCTGCAAATTTCAGGTGATTTCATCGGGAATTTTTTGTCGGAACGCTTGGCTTCCACCTTGAATGTCCGGGCATCCTCAAGCTGTTCCTCCAAATAGCTTACGGCGGCTGTTTTGATACAGTCAAAATCCTTTTCGCATACGCATGCGCGTGAAAGCGCCGCAATGCCGAATACTTTTGAAAGTCTGTCAGCCGCGTCGTCCAGGTCGATATCCTCGTCCTCAGAGTCAATCATGATTGTGGACTGGCTTTTTGTGAATGTAAATTTCCCCAAATCAGCCAGTCTTATTTTCATGTTCTTTATGAGTTTGTCCTCAAAGCTGTTTCTGTTGAGCCCTTTGAGAGCAAGCTCACCGTTTTTTATAAGTATAATTTCCTTCATATTTTCTCCGCCGGATGTTTTTCAATCAAATTCTTTAATGCATCCGTTAAATAGTCGATTTCTTCTTTTGTATTATTTCTGCAAAAGCTTATTCTGATGCTTTTGTCAATGATTTCGCTGTCCAGTCCCATTGCTGTCAGCACGTGACTTTTTTTGCCTTTGGCGCAGGCGGAGCCGCTGCTGACGTATATATTATATTCGCTGCTGAGCTCTTGTATAACCGTCTGACTTCGCATAAAAGTGGGGATATACATATTTATTATATACGGCGACGCCTGGACGTCATTATTGAATTTTATCCCGTTGATCTGACCGAGTCTCTCCCTTGCGTATCGGTTCAGCTCTTTTATATGGCTTTTCTGTTCCTGCAGGGGCGCAAAGGCTCTGACCGCCGCCGCGAAGCCCGCAATGAGAGGGGAACACTCCGTTCCCGGACGTATTTTTTTCTCCTGCTCACCGCCGAAGACAACGGCAAAATTCTGCTTTGTCAGATTGGCGTCTTTGTTTATATAAAGCGCGCCCGTCCCTTTGGGTCCGTGCACTTTATGCGCCGATACGGTGATCAGGTCCGCTCCGATTTTTTTCGCATTTATGGCAACTTTACCGTATGCCTGTACGCAGTCTATATGAATAAGGGCTGGAGAGTTCGCTTTTTTTACCGCTCTTTTTATTGCTTCCACCGGCATTACAGAGCCGACCTCATTGTTGATATACATCATGGAAACAAGAATCGTGTCGCTGTTCACCGCTTCAAAAAGCTGTTCTTTCGTTATATTGCCGTACTTGTCCGGCTTAAGATATATGACTTCAAAACCCTGCTTTTCAAGCTCCTGGGCAGATTGCAGAACGCTCTCATGCTCGATTGCCGTGGTAACGATTCTGTTGCCCAGTCTTTTTCTCGCCTTTACTGCGCCGAAAAGAGCCAGATTGTTTGCCTCCGTTCCGCCGGAAGTAAAAATGATTTCCTCCCGGTCCGCGCCCAGTGAATCAGCAATAACGGCTCTGGAGGCGATGATCTCTTTCATTGCGTGTATCCCCGGATTGTGAAGGCTTGAGGGATTCCCCCAGTTGTTTTCCAGCATATCCATTACGGCGCTGATCGTTTCACGGCAGGGCCTGGTAGTTGCCGAATTGTCGAAATAAGCCGTCATAATTTTTTCAGTTCCTTTAATTTGAGTATGCCCACGATGGTTTTAGCGTCCTTTATTTCACCGCTCATGATCTTGGCAACACATTCGCCCAAGGGCATCTTAATAACGTCAAGATATTCGTCATCATCCAGTTCCTGCTGGGTAAATGTTAAATCGGTTGCGTAGAAAAGATGTATGATCTCACTGCAATATCCTGGCGTAGGATAGATTTCACCCAGCGCCTCGAAATTCTGGGCTTCGGCGCCGCATTCCTCATGGAATTCACGGATGCCCGCCTGGCGTATATCCTCGCCTTTTTCAAGCTTGCCGGCAGGGATTTCATAAATGATTTCTTTATACGGATACCGAAACTGCCTTACCATCAGTACCTCGTTATTTTCAGTAAGGCCTACGACTGCTACGCCGCCCGGGTGGTCCACCACCTCGCGCTGGGCCTCCGTTCCATCCACCAGCGTAACCGTGTCGGTATGCACGCTGATAATTTTACCGCTGAAAATGCCCTGTGTTTCTTCCGTCTGTTCGTAAAATCCCAGCGCAATGGCTTCCACATCGTCCACTTTTTCAAGAATAAATTTTGCTCCCGCCTCGATGTGCTCAAATTTTGTGCCGTAGCCCCATAATACGCCGGCGGAATCAATCAGGTTTGCCTTTGCTCCCTCCATGTCATATTTCTTGTCCCCCACCATCAGGCAGAGATTGCCGGCTGTGTCAAGCTCCTTTTGGCAGCGGGCAATAATGCTTGCCTTGGACTCGCAGTCCGCGGTAAAGGATACGCCGCAGATGACGTCAAAATAAGACTTGATTCCGAAATGGTCAAGCAGTGTCTCAATATAATCCTGTGGCTTGGAGGAGGCGATACCGATTTTAATATTGTCCTTTTTCAGCGTTATCAGCAGTTCTTTTACTCCGTCGTAAAGCTTGCTTTCAAACACACCTTTGTTGGTATAGCGTTCACGGAATTTTCTCACAAGCTCATCTGCCGTTGCCGCATCCGCACCGAATTTTTCCTGGAAGGTTATCAGCAGCGGGGGACCGATAAAACAGGTCAGCTCCTCATAATCGGGCGCGTCGTAACCGAAAGCCTCCAGCGCGTATTTCGCGCTTTTCAGTATGCCTTCGCCGGTATCGCATATCGTTCCGTCAAAATCAAAAATTACCGCACTGTATCTCATACGCCGTTTACTCTTTTCATAAATTTATCAGCAAGCACAACAAATCTTTCAATGGTGCCCTTTCCGATCCGATCTCCCTTGTCGTCCTCTGCATATACGGAAAAGGTCAGTTTCCTGCCTTCCGATTTTTCCAGGGTGGCGCAAGCCGTTATCACCGTGCCGAGACCGCTTGCCTTGTCATGGGAAATACTGACGCCCGTACCCACTGTCGTTTCCCCCTCGTCAAGGAGCGGCGCGCAGGCAAGACATGTTGCCTCCTCCATAAGCGCCAGCATCATCGGGGTTGCGAACACGTCAAGAGAACCGGATTTCACCGCTGCCGCAGTATTTTCTCCGCTGACTGTAGCGGTGGCTTTGCTGTTTAGTTTTTGTGAAAATTCTTTCATAACAATACCTCAAACTGATGATACAATGTTCTCTGAAACAATCAGAACTTCTGATTTTGCCGATGTTTCGTTAGGCTATTATATCATATTTTTTTGTTATATACAATATAAAACAATTGTGGTACAATATAACAAATTAACAGAAAGGGTGCCGGCAAAATGCGTGAAGATAAAAGACGTATTCATATGCTTGATGAAATCAGGGGGTTTGCCATTATCTGTATGGTCATTCACCATACGTTTCTGGATATCGGTGACGTACTGGGCTTTTCCTGGGGATATGAGGTGTTTGACGCCCTGTGTATCGTTCAGCCGGTATTCTGGGCAGCGTTTATTCTTATTTCCGGAATGTGTTCGAGACTTTCCAGAAACGCTGTTAAAAGAGGCGTAATCGTGCTTGCCTGCGGCTGCGCGGTTACTCTGGTAACAGCGGTGCTTATGCCCCTGCTTGGTTTTACCGGCGCAGAAATTTATTTCGGTATTCTGCACTGCCTGGGCGTATGTATGATCGTGACAGGGCTTTTTATGCCTGTTTTGAAAAAAATTAATTATAAGATCGGCGCCGTTGTTTCCCTGTTACTTTTCCTTTTCTTTTACGATATAGAGATAGGAGGGCTGTGTTTCGGCCTTATCACGCTCCCTGAAAGCTGGTATCAGTATGATTTCCTTGCGCCTCTGGGACTGCATAGCTCAAGCTTTTACAGCGCAGATTATTTTGCCGTTATTCCGTGGATATTTATGTTTTTCCTGGGGTATTTCATAGGTAAGCTCGCCGCTGATGAAAAGCTGCCTGAAATGATGTACAGGAAGCACAGCGCTTTTTTATCCTTTGTGGGGAAAAACAGCCTTTGGGTATATCTTGCGCACCAGCCGGTGTTGTATGTTATTCTGTTTCTCATTTCTTTTGTCATTGCATAACGTCTTTGCAGGGACACGTATTTAGCTTTAACAAAAATCAAACGCACCTCATAGAATAAAGGGTGATTAGCCTTGTTATTCAAGAGGTGCGTTTTCAATTGTTGGCAACGGTGGAGCAATCCTATAAAATAGCCGTTGCTGTATCAATTGTGGTAAAGTACGCAGCGCATTGAATCCTATGCTTTCTGCGTTGTGTACTATAGAACAGTGGCGCGGGGCTATTCAAGCCTGAGCCACTGTTCATTTGCCTGTTTTACCGAATAAAAGCTGTAAGCAAGAAATTTATTTACAATATCCTTTGCGGATTTGATATGCCTGCTCACCGTGGGCTGTGACAGCTTCAGCTCCTTAGCTATCTCTACCTGACTTTTACCGTAAACATAAAACATTCTCAGACAAAGGCTTTGGCGCTGGGTAAGCTCGTTTTTGATAATAAGAGGGAGCGCCTTGGATACGGAACGGATTAGTATTCTCTGTTCGTCAAAGCCGTTGTCATCGGGCATGCTTTTATCACTCATATACTCCTCTACAAAATCAATCATATTCTTCCTCCCCGTCGTAATAGCCGGTGAGCAAAGACGCTATCCTCTTGCAGTCACAGGCCATATCATAATATATTTTTATTTTTCTTCTGAGCAGTAAAAGGTCTTCTCCGCTGTAAACGCATAGCAAAGGTCTGAGTCCGTCCATTTTGGCGCAGAGGACCTTGTACTGCGACATGTATTCATGTGCTAATTCGTCAATCGTCATAGGGCTGTCCTTCTTTCTCTTTGATATTCGACGTAGTTTGTCCTGCGTACAACCTATATATTATACGAACGTATGTTCTAAGTCAATTGCCTGCATTTTATAAGTCCAAAAAATTACTCTGTAAAAAATTTTTTGTGTTACGCAAAGAGGTAAAACCTTTGACTGTAATTTTATATAAAAAATATCATCATTCCTATTGACAAATTATGCAACATACACTATAATATAGTTAGATTTGAAACGGGCCGCACCGTTTCACTTCGTGTCCTCCATAGTTTGTAATAACAGAGAGGGGAAGACCGGACATACAGTTCCGGTCTTCTTTTCTTTTTCTGTATATTTGACTTTACTTTTTTGTTCCGCGGTATTAAAATATATTTTATTATACAGTACAGAAAAAGGGGCGTAACCATGTATCTGCGGACATATGCGAAAATTGATCTGGATGCAATAGAATACAATATAGACAGCGTGCGGAAAAAGCTTGCCGGCAGGGCAAAGCTCCTTGCCGTTGTCAAGGCTGACGCTTACGGGCACGGAGCCGTGGAGGTAGGCAGGCTGCTGGAGGATAAATGCGACTTTTTCGGCGTGGCGTGTGTTGAGGAGGCAATGGAGCTTAAAAACGCCGGTATCAGAAAACCGATACTTATACTCGGATATGTGTCTCCGTCGCAGTTTGAAATAACGGTCAGAAATGATATTCGTGTACCGATCTTTTCCTATGAAACCGCAAAGGCGCTGTCAGATGAAGCGGTGAGACAACATAAAAACGCGCCTTTCCATTTTTGTGCGGATACAGGTATGAGCCGTATAGGTTTCCAGATTTCTGAGGAAAGCGCGGATATTTGTAAACAGATTACGCAGCTGCCGAATGTTTTTGCCGAGGGACTTTTTTCACATTTCGCCACCGCAGATGAAAGCGATCTGACAAAGGCTAAAAAGCAGCGTGAATTATTTAAAAATTTCATAACGATGCTGTCTGACAGAGATGTGGAGATCCCGGTTAAGCATCTTAATAATTCAGCAGGAATCATGGTGTTTGACGAGACCTTTGATATGGTCCGCTCGGGAATTGTAAACTACGGGCTTTATCCGTCTGACCAGGTGGATAGGTCTCTGCTTGATATCAAACCGGCTATGGCGTGGAAAGCGCATATCAGTCATATAAAGACTTTGGACGCGGGACGTGAAATTTCCTACGGCGGTACCTATATTACGGAAAAAGAAACAGTGGTGGCCACCATTCCGGTGGGCTATGCTGACGGTTACCCCAGATGCCTGTCCAATATGGGCAGAGTTATCGTGAACGGACAGTATGCGCCGATCCTCGGCAGAGTCTGCATGGACCAGTTCATGGTGGATATTACAGGTATACCCGGTGTAAAGCCGGAGGATGAGGTCACTCTTGTCGGAGGGGAAGGAAATGCTGTCCTGACAATGGAGGAGGTTTCCGAGCTCGCCCATTCGTTTAATTATGAGCTGCCGTGCCGTGTCGCCCGCCGTGTGCCGAGAGTTTACATAAAAGACGGCAAAGTAATAAAAACAGTCAATTATCTTGAAAAACAGAATAATATATAAAAGAAAACGACTCGTTGTATTTAACAATGAGTCGTTTTTAAATGTTTTATTATTCAGCGGAGGTATGGTTTGTATCCGTTCCGCCGTTATTTGATGAGGCGTAGCCTATCCAGGTCTTTCCGGGATTCAGCTTTACTTCGCTTCCGTCAGTGCCTTTTATCACAAGTGTTCCGTCGCTGACTGTCCATGTGATATCCGTTATGGTACCGAGGCTTACCAGCTTGCCGTTTCCGCCGGACAGCTTGTAGTCGCAGTAAATTTCAGCATTGCCGGTTCCCTTATAATTTGCCTTGGAAATATATTCGGTTTCATCGTAAAGTACCAGCAGATTTGTTCTTGCCACATCTGTCAGGTAATCCGAGCAGTGATACATTTTATCGTCTTCACTGTAAGTCCAGTCCCTTGTTTTTGTGTTTTTTGAAAAAGCAAGGGAGAAAGACATACAGCTTTCCGTGCCTACTGCCGCCGCTTCCTCGTTAAAGCTGAACTGCGTGAAGCTGCTTTCCTCAATATCCGTTCTGAAGCCGGCTTCTTTGATGGCCGCTTCAAGAGCGTCGCCGTACAGTACACCGGTGTGTTCGGAAGATACGCCCCTGGACGAATCCCTGCCAAAGAGACCTACGCTGTCGCTGAAAGCCATCTGATTGATATGGTCAACATCGTCCGTTTCAAAAACCGCGTCCGCGCCCACATAGTTATCCCTGCTTTCGCTCTGTCCCCAGTGAATAAATATGGAGTCAAAAAGCTCTGAAAATTTGATGTAGGGCGGTCTGGCGCTGCGCACAGGCCCTATCTGGTCAGGCAGGGCGGTGTAGTCCGCGTAAAACCAGAGCATTCTGGTTTCTCCGCCTTCCACCTCTCCCTCAAGTATAATGTCCGGAGCAGCGCTGCTGTCGTCAATACCCCACTGGGGCCTTGCCGCATAGGCGTTTTCTACTACGCAGGCAACGGGTCTTTTGCCCACGGCGTTCTCATTATATGCGCTTTCGCCGGTAAGGGGATTGAAGACCTGAACGGCGGCCTCGGTTGAAACTTCCGTCGTTGTCGTTGTGGTGGTTGTTTCCTCTTCCTTGTTTCTGCTTTTCGCCACCGCGAAGATCACACTGGCTATGATTGCCACGACAAGGACAGCCGCTACAGCGATAACGGCGATTTTCTTTTTGTTTTTTGGAGCGCCGTCATCGGGAGGGCTGGTAAATATCTCATTCTGGATGTTGCCTCTCCGGGGCGCTTTGTTAAATGAATCGTTGATTAAATCGAAATTGTTGTTGAGATTTTTTTCTGTTTTCTTTTTTTGATTGTTATCAAAATCAATATTAAAAATCTGACTTTTTTCAGATATTGTACTTTCTTCTTTTTTTGGCGGAGTGAATGAATAAAAGAAATCCTCCGCTTTTTTCTGAGGCTGCGGCGGATTGTTTCCGCTTTCTCTTTTTCTTTTCAGCTCGTTCAGGATATCATCAATTTCATTCTGGTTTGACACTGCTTCTCTCCTTTCAGATTTGTCACTATGATATTGTACCATATATTGTAAGTGATTGCACTATGTTTTTTAAAATTTTAAATTTTATTGATTTAAAGAATAGTATGTAGTAAAATAATAAAGATAAATGTACTGAGGTGACATGATGGCCAAAACGGTTCCGATGATCATTACAAATAACAGCATTCTTGTTAAGGACAGGGAAAGCGATGAGTTTAAAACCTTTAATATGCCGTCCTTAAACCCGTCACCGAATATTCCGTTTTATCATGAATTTGCGGAAAAAATTGCTGAGGATCAGTATTATTTTAAGGAGTTTATGAAGGGGATATACGGCAAAAAGCTCAATAAATATATCCTTGCCATTATCGTACCGGATGATACGAGCAAGCTGGAGTCCATTTTCATCAATGAATTTTTTGTCAATTCCGGAGCCTGCAAGGCAGTGGCGCAAATGCCGATGGCGCTGGCGCTTTCAAAAACGGAGATCCGGTATATTTCCGTCTCAAAATCCTCCAGAAATGTCATTCTTGAATACGTGCGCAATAACGAGACCGTGGTAAAAAAACTTTATGATATCCATACCTGCGACGCGAAAAAGGTTATGTCAGACGCGGAGGTCCTTCATATTGACGTGGAGTATAACCATGTGCCCGTTTTTGTAAATAATTTTAATATGAATATGGACGAGTATTTTGAAATGGGAGAAATTATAAATCCCAAACAATTTATGGAAAAAATATCAGTTATTGACGTTGAAAAAATATAAATAAAAAAACACACCCCTGTATAAAATAAATAGGGGTGATTTTTTATGAAAAAGAAAGACGATAAGAAAAAGCAGACAAAGAAACCAATCATTGATTTGACATCCTATATCAGTCCGGATATGGTAAACTGTGATGTGGACGGCAGCTACACGGGTATTCCGGCGGATATGTACTATAATGACGAGCTTGAACAGCCTGTTCAGGATGCGGATGATTTATAAAAAATACCGGCTTGGCGCTGCAGCTTAGCCGGTATCTTTTTATTTTGAACACTTGAATAATTAATGTGTTGTTTTTTTATAATTTTTATAAACCGTTCAAGAAATGGAGATTTGCGAACAGAGGTGCAGGGTCGTTACTATATGATTGTAGGGCGATTGTCCATCGCCCGGATTTAATACGTTAAATTATAAATTTATTATATAAATTAAGGGCAGTGATTTTCTCACCGCCCTTTGTTCGCTTACTTTATTTTTCATTTTTTCTTGAATTTATCAAAAAAACCTTCCTTGCTTTTCGGCGGAACATAGTCTGTATCAAACTGCTTTAAAAGTTCTTTTTGCTCATTTGAAATATTCTTGGGAATATCCACGACTACTCTTACGTATTCCTCGCCTCTTCCGATGCCGTTAAGCCTCTGGATACCTTTGTTTCCCTTAAGGGTGAATACCTCTCCCGGTTGTGTTCCTGCCGGAATGTTGAGTTTAACATCACCGTCAAGAGTAGGCACCTTGACCTCAGCGCCGAGCGTTGCCTGAACAATGGAAATATGTCTATCGACCCATACGTCATATCCGTCACGGTTAAAGTACGGATGTTTCTTGATATTGACCACAACTTTAAGGTCACCGGCGGGTCCGCCGTTTGAACCGGCGTTGCCAAAGCCCCTTACGTTTACTACCTGATTGTTGTCAATACCGGCGGGGATGTTGATGTCGATTTTCTTCCTTGTACGAACTTTTCCTTTGCCGTTACATTTGTGACAGGGTGAGGTAATTATTTTTCCTGTACCGCCGCAGCGTGTGCAGGTCTTCTGCGTAGTCATCACGCCGAAAGGACTTCTCTGCTGAACGCTGATAACGCCTCTGCCCTGACATTCGGGACAGGTGGTGGGAGAGGTTCCTTTTGCTGCGCCTGTTCCGCCGCATTCGCTGCAGTCCATAACGCGCATAACCTCAACCGTTTTCTTACATCCCTTGGCAGCCTCCTCAAATGTAAGGCTGACCGATGTCTGAAGGTCGCGTCCCCTTTGCGGCGCGTTGGGATTTCTTCCGCCGCCAAAACCACCGCCGAAAAAGGAAGAAAAGATATCGCCCAGATCAATATCACCGTCAAAACCGAAACCGCCGCCGAAGCCGGCTCCGCCCTGACCGGCGCCGTAATTCGGGTCAACTCCGGCAAAGCCGAACTGGTCATAACGCGCTTTTTTCTGCGGGTCGGACAGGACCTCGTAAGCCTCGTTACACTCCTTGAATTTAGCTTCCGCCTCAGCATCTCCCGGGTTAAGGTCGGGATGATATTTCTTTGCGGTTTTTCTGTACGCTTTTTTTATTTCATCCTCGCTGGCGTTTTTGCTGACGCCCAGCACTTCGTAATAATCTCTTTTTTCTTCAGGCATTGATACACCTCCAATTATGTCTTTTTCCGTTAGGCGTCGTTACTGACAAAATTCCGCTCGGTCACATACAACACGTATGCTTCCGTCGACGAAATTTTGCCAAAGCCTTGCCTAACAAAAAAATCCATTAATTGTTATAACTGTTTTATTTAAGACATTGCAGAGGCGGGATATTTTTACATCCCGCCGCATTGCTTGTTGATTATATATGATTTATTAGTTATCGTCAACCTCTGTGTAGTCGGCGTCTGTATAACCGGCGTCCGCACCGCCTGCGGACTGATTCGGATCTGCTCCGGCGCCTGCGGCGTTCGGGTCAGCGCCTGCAGCCTGAGCCGCCTGATACAATTTCTGCGATACCTCATAGAACTTGTTCTGAAGGTCTTCCTGCGCTGTCTTGATTGCGTCAAGATTTTCACCCTTCAGCGCTTCTTTAAGGGTATCCAGCTTAGTCTGTAAAGCGGATTTGTCATCTGCGGAGAATTTGTCGCCGTCCTCGGAAAGCAGTTTTTCAGTCTGATATACCATCTGGTCAGCGTTGTTTCTCAGGTCAACAGCCTCTCTCTTCTTCTTATCCTCTTGTGCAAACTGTTCAGCCTCTTTAACAGCCTTATCAATATCCTCCTTGCTCATGTTTGATGATGCTGTGATAGAAATATGCTGTTCTTTACCTGTTCCAAGGTCCTTGGCTGATACGTGAACAATACCGTTTGCGTCTATATCAAAGGTAACTTCGATCTGCGGAACACCGCGTCTTGCCGGAAGGATGCCGTCAAGATGGAACATGCCCAGGGTCTTATTGTCCTTTGCAAATTCCCTTTCACCCTGAAGAACGTGTACCTCAACAGAGGTCTGGTTGTCAGCAGCGGTGGAAAAGATCTGGCTCTTCTTAGTAGGAATCGTGGTGTTTCTCTCAATGATAACGGTGTTTACGCCACCCATTGTTTCAATACCCAGTGAAAGCGGAGTTACATCAAGAAGCAGGAGACCCTTAACGTCGCCGCCGAGAACGCCGCCCTGAAGCGCCGCGCCCATGGCTACGCATTCGTCAGGATTGATGCCCTTGAAAGGCTCCTTGCCGCTGAATTTCTGAATAGCTTCCTGAACTGCCGGAATTCTTGTAGAACCGCCGACAAGGAGAATCTTGTCGATATCGTTCATGGAAAGACCGGAGTCGCTCATTGCCTGACGTACGGGACCCATTGTTGCTTCAACAAGGTCAGCAGTCATTTCATTAAATTTAGCTCTTGAAAGAGTAAGCTCCAGGTGTTTCGGTCCTGTTGCGTCCGCTGTGATGAACGGCAGGGAAATCTGCGCTGTCGTCATGCCGGAAAGGTCAATCTTTGCCTTTTCGGCCGCTTCCTTGACTCTCTGCATAGCCATCTTGTCACCGGAAAGGTCAATGCCGTTGTCTTTCTTGAATTCTGCAACGATCCAGTCCATGATCTTCTTATCAAAGTCGTCGCCGCCCAGACGGTTGTTACCCGCTGTGGCCAGTACTTCCTGAACGCCGTCTCCCATTTCGATGATAGATACATCGAATGTACCGCCGCCCAGGTCATATACCATGACTTTCTGGTCGTCTTCCTTATCAATACCGAAGGCAAGCGCGGCAGCTGTAGGCTCGTTGATGATTCTTTTTACATCAAGACCTGCGATCTTACCGGCGTCCTTTGTCGCCTGACGCTGCGCGTCGGTGAAATACGCGGGAACTGTAATAACTGCCTCTGTCACTTTTTCGCCAAGATAAGCCTCGGCGTCTGCTTTCAGCTTCTGAAGAATAATGGCGGATATCTCCTGAGGAGTATATGCCTTGCCGTCTACAGTTACCTTGTAGTCGGAGCCCATATGTCTCTTTATGGAAGATATGGTTCTGTCCGGATTTGTGATTGCTTGGCGCTTTGCCACGTTACCTACCATTCTTTCTCCGTCCTTTGAGAAAGCAACGACTGACGGAGTGGTCCTTGAACCTTCTGCGTTTGTGATGACTACTGCTTCGCCGCCTTCAATAACGCTGACGCAGCTGTTTGTTGTACCTAAATCAATACCGATAATTTTTGACATAATAAATTCCTCCTTAGTTTATCAGTTGGCTGTTTTGACCATTGCGGGTCTTACAACCTTATCATTTATCTTATAGCCTTTCTGGAATACGTCGGTAATCACGTTTGCCTCCAGACTGTCGTCCTCGACATGCATTACTGCGTTGTGGAAGTTCGGGTCAAATTGATCACCGCTTTCCCCAAAGGCTGTAACACCAAGCTTTTCTAGGGACGCCATCAAACCGTCATAGGTCATCTGGACGCCTTTTTTCAGCCCTTCGTAATCCTCCTGTTCATTTGACAGCGCCCTTTCCAGGTTGTCAATGACCGTCAGGATTTCTCCTACTGTTTTTGCCGTTGCGTAGGCATAGCTTTCATTCTTTTCTTTTTCCGAGCGCTTGCGGAAATTTGCGTATTCCGCAGTAACTCTCAAAAGCTGTTCCTTGGTATCGGCAAGCTCTTTTTCAAGAGGGTTTGCCTGCTCTTCGGTTTTTTCCTCTTTTTCTTCTTTCTGATTTACATCTTTCTTGATTTCTTCTTCCTTGGCTTTTTCCGTTTTCTTTTTGCTCATTTTGTACCTCCTTTACGGGTAATCAGTGGCTACTGGAAAGCAGATTATCCACTTTATTAAAAATGTATTCGGAAACGGGAATGACGCTTTTGTAGTCGATTCTCGTTGAACCTATTAATCCGAGCGCGGCGGTCTGATTGTTGCCGTATGTGAATTTTGAAATGGCGGTGGCTGTGTTTTTCAGTTCATACAGCGGATTTTCATCCCCGATGAATAAATTGTATTTTGCGTTTGATTCAGCAAACCATTCTGAAAAATCTATGAGCCGCTTCCTGTCGGTAAGGAATGACAAAATTCTGTAAACTTCGTTTCCCAGTTCGCTGTGGGAAAGGAGATTCGTTTCTCCCTCAAGAACCAGCTTGCTTTTTGACGCTTCACTGCACAGCGAGCAGAGGGAAGTCAGTATCGGCACCAGGTCAAAGACCTGTTCGCCGGCAATCAGTACGGAGCGCTGAATCAGGGATGTATTTACCTCGCTCAGCGCGGTGCCTGCAAATAACCTTTTTACTACCTCATAAAAGAGATATCTGAAATCGTCGTTTATCGGACGCTGGATATTGATAAGGGAAGATTTTATTTTGCTTCCTGCCGTCAGCATGACGAGCATCGCTTTTGAATTGCCGGCCGGAATAAGATCAACGCCCTGTATACAGTCCAGCGGATCCTCTAACGAACAGCAAAAACCGGTGCAGTTGGTATATTGAGAAAGCAGCCTTGCCGCATCTGCCAGCAGACGTTCCGGATCTCCGGCGTTAACGGAAAGCGCTTCGTCGATGCTCTGTTTGTCGTAATCGGATAACTCCCGGGGCACCATAAGATTGTCAACATAATATCTGTAAGAAGCTTTGCTGGGGATACGACCTCCGCTTGTGTGCCTTTGCTCAAGATAACCCAGCTGTGACAGATAAGCCATCTCATTTCTTACGGTGGCGCTGGAGACGGAGTAGGGCAAAAGACTGCACAGTGTTTTGGAACCCATGGGCTCGCCCGTCTGAATGTAATGCTCAATGATTAAATTGAGTATCGCCAGACGTCTTTCACTGATCATTCCTTCGGCACCTCTTTTTGTTATCTTGTTGTTAGCACTCTCAGCACCTGAGTGCTAACTCTGCTATAATAGTATAACCATTTTTCTGATTTGTCAATAGTTTTTTCTCAAAAAAGTAAAAAATTCATGATTTGGAAATAAATGTGATTCATAATCTTTGCTTTTGTGTCTAAAATATTGTTTTTTAATTAAAATCAAAAATCCGCAAGTGTTTTGCTTGCGGATTTTATACAAATAAAATGTTATTAATTATAATGTATTTAATAGTGAGTTGGTATTCGGATTCATAATGGTGTTATTACTCTGAGCAAATTCAAGCGCGGTAAAGCAGGTCATTTCCTGCGGCTCAAAGTATGCCTCCTCCATTTTGTATGAAGGCTCCTTAACGACAGGTTCTTCTTCAGGTTCCGGTTCGTTGTAGGCATAGATGTAACCGTAAAAGGACTGACCATAGTGTGCATACATATCATAATAAACACTGGTGTTAAAATATGTTCCGCCCCAGTGGGATTCGGAAACGGTTATCGCGCCGTCCTCTGCAATTTCCTCGACGACGGCAACATGTCCGGACCAACAGGCGATTGCGCCCAATCTGGGTTCGCTGCCGTATTCATAGTAGTTGTTGTACTTGTTGATAAACCACCACTCGCCTGCGTTTCCGCGGTCGATCTTCGGTTTTTCTCCGTTTAGCTCATAAATCCTGCCGAACGCGTACGCAACGCAGTTTGGCATACCGTATCCGGTTTGTGAATAGGTGTTAAGCTCCGATGTGTAATACGGCTCTCCGTTTGGCGCGGTAAGCCTTGGCTCAAATTCATCTGCAAATACTGTTGTGGGGAAAACGCTCAATACGATAATAGTCAATAAAACGGTAAGAATACTGTTTTTTATCAGCTTTCTCATTGCTGCCTCCTTTACAAACGGCAGAGTCAATCCTTGGCAGAATATGCCGTTTGTTCAACATCGTTTTGCATTTTATCATAAATTGTGTTCAGTAATCTATGGCAATGGTAAACAATGTTGCTTGTAACCTTTTTGTAATAATTGTTACTAATTTACAAAAAATAGCCTTAACTCTTGACAAAATGTTACCTGTTAAACGACAAAAGTCTGATAATGTACGGTTGGGCTGTGTTTTCCTTTGTATTATTCGTAAGTAAATTTCAGTAATTTATTCATATTTCACAAATAGATATTGACACGGTGTCAGAATGTGGTACAATAACAGTGTGCTGACACGATGTCAGTATATTATTGAATTCAGGAAACAGAGGAAACAAATATGCCTAAAGGTTCAAAGCAGCTGACAAATTCACGCAGGGAGGAAATTATTGACGCCTGCGCAGCATTATATGAAAAAATGAATTTCAAAGATATTACGATAAAAGAGATCAGCAAGTATACTTCCTTTACAAGAACTTCTATTTATAATTATTTCCGTACGAAGGAGGAGATCTTTCTCGCCCTGTTTCAGAGGGAATATGAGCTCTGGATCGATGACCTGACCCACTTGGCGGGTGACAATCAGAGATTGTCTGCGGATGACTTCGCCTCGAAGCTGGCTTCCAGTTTGGAAAAAAGGCAAAGGCTGCTTAAACTGCTTTCCATGAATATGTATGATATGGAGGAAAACAGCTCAATGGACAGTCTTGTTGCATTCAAGTACGCTTACGGGAGGTCCATAAACGCGCTGAAAGTATGCCTGAAAAAATTTTTTCCGCAAATGGCGGAAAGGGATGCAGAAAACTTTATATTTACTTTTTTCCCGTTTATTTACGGAATTTATCCATATACGTATGTTACTGAAAAACAGCGGGAGGCTATGAAAAAGGCAGGTGTTGAATTTAAATATTTGTCCGTATATGAAATGGCATATATGGAAATAAAGAAGCTTCTTGATATTTAAACGTTAGGAGAATGAAGTATGAAGTACACAAAACTGGGTAATTCCGATTTGACCGTGTCTCGTATCTGTATGGGCTGTATGGGATTCGGCGATTCAAAAAACGGGCAGCACAGCTGGACCGTTGATGAAAAACAGACCCGTGAAATCATACAGCGCGGTCTGGAGCTGGGTATAAATTTCTTTGATACGGCAATCGCTTATCAGAGCGGCACCAGCGAGCAGTATCTGGGCAAAGCGCTCAGGGACTTTGCAGACCGTGACAAAGTGGTAGTAGCCACTAAGTTTCTGCCCCGTACCAACGAGGAAATCGCGTCGGGCATTTCAGGTCAGAAGCATATTGAAAAAATGATAGATAAAAGTCTTCAGAATCTCGGTATGGATTATGTCGATCTGTATATTTATCATATGTGGGACTACCAGACGCCTCTTTATGATATTATGGAAGGGCTCAACAATATGGTTAAAGCCGGGAAAGCCCGTTATATCGGCATATCAAACTGCTTTGCCTATCAGCTTGCCAAGGCGAACGCTCTGGCGGAAAAAGAAGGCTTTGCAAAATTTATATCGGTACAGGGGCACTACAACCTGATTTTCCGTGAAGAGGAACGTGAAATGGAAAAACTCTGCGCGGAGGACAACGTCGCCATGACGCCGTACAGCGCCTTGGCAGGGGGCAGACTTTCCAAGCATCCGGGTGAAACCTCCAAACGCTTGCAGGAGGACAGCTATGCCCGGCTGAAATATGATGCCACAGCACAGCAGGATGGAGTGATCCTTGAACGTGTCGCGGAGCTTGCGGATAAACATGGGGTTTCTATGACGGAAATAGCGCTGGCATGGCTTTTGACAAAGGTAACGTCGCCTGTTGTCGGCGCAACGAAACTTCATCATGTTGAGGGCGCCGCAAGGGCGACGGAACTTGTTCTTGACGAAAGCGAGCTTTCGTATCTGGAAGAGCCTTATGTTGCGCATAATCTGGTTGGAGTCATGGCGCAGGCAAAAAGCAGCCATGTCTGGTCAACAGGCGATCAGAAAATATAAATACTAATAAATACTATAGGAGGTATTCGTATGTATACAGAAGCTTTTCGTAAAACAGACCCTGAATTTATGGAGAGATTTGAACATTTCGCGTTTGATGAGGCTGTGAATGAAGAAGGTCAGCAGATGGAACCGGTTACCCGGTATATGGCAATTCTGGCAGCGCTTATCGGCTGTCAGGGACTTGATGCTTATAAGGAGATTCTGCCAAAAGCATTGGATGCAGGATTGTCCCCGGTTGCTGTAAAGGAAATCGTATATCAGTCCGTTGATTATGTCGGAATGGGCAGAATGTGGCAGTTCCTTAAAGCCGCAAACGATATTTTCTCGGAAAGAGGAATAAAGCTCCCCTTGGAAGGTCAGGCGACCACCAGTTTTGATGACCGCCTTGAAAAAGGCGCCCAGTTACAGGTCGATATTTTCGGCGAGGCGATGAAAGACGCATGGAAAACAGGACATGTCAACAGATGGCTTGCCGCAAACTGTTTCGGTGATTACTATACAAGGACCTGCCTTACTCTTGCCCAGAGAGAAATGATTACCTTCTGCTTTCTGCTTGCTCAGGACGGATGCGAGCCCCAGCTGACAGGTCATGCTAAGGGAAATATGAACTTGGGCAACGATAAGGAATTTCTTATAAAAGTCGTTTCCCAGTGTCTGCCGTATGTGGGATATCCCCGCAGCCTGAACGCGCTTACCTGCATTCAAAACGCTACGGAATAAAATAGACGAGGTGATTCTATGAGCAAAAAGATTCTGGTAGCGTATTTTTCAGCCAGCGGACAGACTGCAAGGCTTGCGGGTACGATTGCCCAAGCGGCAAACGCGGACCTTTTTGAAATATGCCCTGCGGAGAAATATACTTTGGCAGACTTGAACTGGCATGATAAAAACAGCCGCAGCAGTATAGAAATGGCTGACGAATCCGCGCGTCCGCAGATCAGCGGTAAGGTGGAGAATATGGATGAATATGACGTTGTTTTTGTGGGATTTCCCATCTGGTGGTATGTAGCGCCGCGTATTATACAGACTTTTCTTGAAAGCTATGATTTCTCCGGCAAGACGGTTATTCCCTTTGCCACCTCCGGCTCAAGCGGCATGGGAAAAACAGATGAGGTTCTCAAAAAGTCCTGTCCTGACTCGACAAAATGGAAAACGGGTAAAAGGTTCAGCAGTTCGGAAAACCTTTGTGCAATCCAAGCGTGGATAGACGAACTGGATTTGTAAATATCAACAAAAAAGGAAGCGATTAATAACCGCTTCCTTTTTGTTAGTATGCTATGTTTCATTAAATTCTTGCGACGCCGTCCTTGACTGCCGCGTCGGCGACCGCTTTTGCGACGGTATCCTTTATCCTCTCGTCAAAAGCATAGGGGAGGATATAGTCCGCTGACAGCTTATCCTCAGCCAGCGAGGCGATGGCATATGCCGCGGCGATTTTCATATTTTCCGTAATATCGCTTGCCCGCACGTCCAGCGCGCCGCGGAAGATTCCCGGGAAAGCGACAACATTGTTGATCTGGTTGGGGAAATCCGAGCGGCCTGTGCCCACAATCTTAGCGCCGGCGGCTTTTGCTTCCTCCGGCATAATTTCCGGCGTGGGGTTTGCCATGGCAAGAATGATCGGATCGCTGTTCATGGTCCGGATCATATCCTGCGTCAGCACACCGGGTGCGGAAACGCCTATGAAGATATCCGTACCCTTAACGGCTTCGGAAAGGGACCCCTTTGTCATTTCCCTGTTGGTCGCTTTTGCTATCGCTTCCTTGGAGGGATTGAGATTTTCCCTGCCCTCGTAAATGGCGCCGGTTCTGTCACAGAGAATCACGTCACGCAGACCGAGCGTCATCAGCAGTTTTGCAATAGCGATGCCTGCGGCGCCTGCGCCGTTGATGACCGCCTTGCAGTCTGACAGGGCTTTGCCGGTAAGCTTTGTAGCGTTTATGAGGGCGGCGGAGACAACCACTGCCGTGCCGTGCTGGTCGTCATGGAAAATGGGAATATCACATTTTTTCTTGAGCTTTTCCTCAATTTCAAAGCAGCGGGGAGCCGCAATGTCCTCAAGATTGATTCCGCCGAATGAGCCGCTGATGTTGTAGACCGTTTCAACAAACTCGTCCACATCCTTTGTGCGTACGCAAAGCGGGAATGCGTCCACGTCGCCGAATTCCTTGAAGAGCACGCATTTGCCTTCCATAACGGGCATACCTGCTTCAGGTCCGATATCTCCAAGGCCCAGTACAGCGGTGCCGTCGGTGATAACGGCTACCATATTCCAGCGCCGTGTAAGTTCCCAGCTCTTTTTATAATCCTCTTTAATGGCGAGACAGGGCTCGGCAACGCCGGGGGTATAGGCGAGGGAAAGAGAATCCTTGTCGTTTACCTTTGCTCTGGCGGTTACCTCAACCTTGCCTTTCCATTCGCCGTGCAGTTTTAACGATTCTTTACGATAGTCCATTGTTTATATACCTCTGATTTTACTTAATTATTACTGAATGGAATGCAGCGTGATTACTCCCACGGGAATTTGTACTGCGTGAGTCCCAGCTCGTCGCGTATCTCAACAAGCTCTTTTTGTACGGACTCGTTGATGGGTACACCGCTGTCCTTTCGCTCCTGCCATACGTCCCATTCCTTTTCACCGGCGGTGTATATCCTGTCACATCCGGGGGCTTTTGTCGAGTTGCGGACGGAACGGACGATCTCTCCCGCCTTTTTCCTGGTGAGATCTTCTCCCAGGAAATGCTCCGTATCAATAGCGATAAAGAAGTGACCCAGGTGGTAGGGTCTGATGTTTCCGTTTTCATCCTTGCCGTCCAGGGCTTTTCCGTAGTCGCCGTCCTGAAGAATCGCGGACAGCAACTCGATTACCATAGCGTAGCCGTAGCCCTTGTATCCGCCCAGGGCCTCGCCGATGCCGCCCAGTGTTGTGAGAGCCGCTTCGCCATTGCGTATTTTTTTCAGCGCCGCTCCGGCGTCCCCCTCCAGCTGTTTTCCGTCCCTGCCTATGATTGTGCCGGGATGAACATCCTCGCCGATTCTCTCATAATACTCAATTTTACCGTTTTGTGTGATGGAGGTGGCGCAGTCGATGACAAAATCAAATTCCTCATCTGTCGGAATACCAATTGTAAGGGGATTGGTACCGAACATACCGTCCACGCCAAAGGTGGGGGCGACAGAGGGTCTGGCGTTCGTTCCCGTTATGCCGATACAGCCCTGCTTTGTAGCCATAGTGGCGTAATAGCCGGCGATACCGTAGTGACAGGAGTTGCGCACGGCAACCATTCCCATACCGTATTCCTTCGCTTTATCAATAGCCATTTGCATTGCCCTATGGCTGATGACCTGACCCATACCGTCGTGACCGTCTACAACGGCGGTTGTCGGTGTTTCTCTGATGATTTCAAATTCAGTTACCGGTTTCTGAATACCCGCCTTGATTCTGTCAAGGTAGATGGGCTTGAATCTGTTACAGCCGTGGCTTTCTATTCCACGTCTGTCCGATTCCAGCAGGACGTCAGTGCAGATTTCGGCGTCTTCTTTCGGTACGCCGTAACCCACAAACGCGTCTGTGACAAAATTCGTGATCAGATCCCAGGGACATATTACCTTGCCCATAATAAAACTCCTTTCAAATATTTATTCTTTTATTATCTTTCCCAGTTTCGTGAGCGTTCAACCGCGCGCTTCCAGTCGGAATATTTTTTGTTTCTCACCGTCGTTTCCATTGACGGGATGAATACTTTGTCAACCTGTCTGTTCTCTTCAATCTCATCCAGTCCGGACCAGACGCCTGTTGCCAGTCCGGCGCAGTATGCGGCTCCGAGAGCGGTGGTCTCAATGTTTTTCGGCCTGTTTACGGTGACGCCGGTCATATCCGCCTGTATCTGCATCATGATATCGGAAACCGACGCGCCGCCGTCAACGCGCAGGTCCTTGAGCATAATGTCGGAGTCTTTCATCATGGCTTCCAGCAGGTCGGTCATCTGATATGTTATGCTTTCCAGAACGGCTCTGCATATATGCTTCCTGTTTACGCTGCGTGTCAGGCCTATCATCGTTCCCCTGGCGTACATATCCCAGTAGGGAGCGCCCAGGCCGGTAAAGGCGGGGACAAAGTACAGGCCTCCGGAATCCGGAACTTCGGCAGCTAATTCATCACATTCCGGAGCGGAGTGTATCAGCTCTACCTCATCTCTGAGCCATTTGATAACGGATCCCGCGTTGAAAGCGGAACCTTCCAGAGCGTATGTGATTTTATTGTCTATGCCCCATGCTATGCCGGAAAGGAGATTGGAACGGGAGTTGACCCGCTTTTCGCCGGTGTTCATTAAAAGGAAGCAACCTGTGCCGTAGGTGTTTTTCGCCTGACCTTCTTTAAAGCAGCCCTGGCCGAACAACGCTCCCGGCTGGTCGCCGATGGCGCCGGCGATAGGTACGCCTTCTATGTCTTCAATTCCCGTGATTTTGGCAACATTGCCGTAAATACAGCTGGAGGGTTTGACTTCAGGCAGCATGCTCATGGGTATGCCCATCGTCTCGCAAAGGAAGGGGTCCCAGCAAAGCTTGTCGATATCAAAAAGCATGGTGCGGCAGGCGTTTGAATAATCGGTTACATGTACCTTGCCGTTGGTCAGATTCCATATCAGCCAGGTGTCTACGGTGCCGAACAGCAGTTCGCCCTTTTCCGCCTTTTCCCTTGCGCCGTCAATATTGTCCAGAATCCACTTGATTTTTGTGGCGCTGAAATACGCGTCAATCAGCAGTCCGGTGGTGTCCTTTATATAATCACTGAGCCCCTGCGCCTTCAGTTCCTCGCAATACTGGGCGGTTCTGCGGCACTGCCATACAATGGCGTTGCAAACCGGCTTTCCCGTTTTTTTGTCCCAGACGATAGTCGTTTCCCTCTGGTTTGTGATGCCTATGCCGGCTATATCCTTGGGGTCGACCTTTTCCAGCCTGAGACAGGATAAAATGGCGCTGATCTGTGAAAACAGGATTTCCATAGGGTCGTGCTCGACCCAGCCGTTTTCCGGATAATACTGGGTAAATTCATTTTGCGCTTTAGCTACGATTTCACCCTTTTTGTTGAATATGATAGCCCTTGACGAGGTCGTGCCCTGGTCCAGCGCCATAACATATTTTTCAGCCATACGAATTACCCCTCTCAAAATTTTTATACAGATGACATGCGTCATATATTTTCATAAATTACAAAGCAAAAAAGCAGGTGTTTCACCTGCTTTTATTTTACTTTATTTCATTTTTATTGTCAATGACGATTGCGCTTTTTCAGCGCCGAAATACACACTTGCGTCCATGTGTACTAAATATTGTTTTCAACAAAGGTGATAATGTCGTTTACACTCTCCATCTTTTCAACGATCTCATCAGGTACTTCAATTCCGAATTCATCCTCAACAGACATAACAATATCAATAGCGTCAAGACTGTCGGCGCCCAGGTCCTCAACAATAAGGCTGTCGGCAGTGATGCTATCCTCGTCTACGTCAAGCTGTTCAGCAAGAATTGCCTTGATTTTTTCAAATACCATAATAACCTTCACCTCAAAAAGTAGTTGTTAATATTGTTTTGTTATGTTATTATCATATTATATAATTCATATTCAATTGTCAATAATTTTTTATAAATGAGGTCATAATTCATGAAAAAATTCGGTCTTATCGGTTACCCTCTGGGACATTCCATGTCCCCGGTGATTCACAGGGAGCTTTTTAAAATTAACAAAATCAGCGCTTCGTATGAGCTGGAGGAAATCCATCCGGACAACCTTTCAGGCAGGATTTCAAATCTGAAAAAGTATGAGGGTTTTAATGTTACGATTCCTCATAAAACGGAGATCATTCCTTTTCTTGACGGCCTTTCCGAAAGGGCGGAGCTTTTCGGCGCGGTCAATACCGTGGCGAATAAGAACGGTGTGCTGACCGGTTATAACACGGATTGCTTCGGCTTTTTGCGGGCGATGGATATGGCGGGTATTACCCTTGAGGGCAGGGCGCTTCTCTGCGGCAGCGGCGGCGTTTCAAGAATGTTTGCCTTTGAAAGCGTAATGGCAGGCGCACAGCTTACAATAGCTGTCCGTGACGCAGACCTTGCGGCAGCAAACAACATTAAAAGTGAAATCAAAGCCAAGCTGGATAAAGAAGTACGTGTCATTACCCTTGACCAGGTTGAAGGGGATTATGACATCTTGATTAACGGAACACCGGTGGGTATGTTCCCGAATACCGACTCCTGTGTTTTACCTGAAAAACAGGTAAAACAATGCGCGGCTGTGTTTGACGCCGTATATAATCCGCTGGAAACACAGCTTATAAAATACGCAAAGCAGGCAGGGGCGAGATGCTCAAACGGTCTGCCGATGCTGGTATGGCAGGCGGCTGTTGCCCAGGAGATCTGGTTTGATGTAAAATTCACCGCTCAGCAGGTAAGTAAAGTTATCAGGATAACGGAAAGAGAGCTTAACGAATCATGAATATTGTTCTTTGCGGTTTTATGGGCAGCGGCAAGACCACCGTGGGACTGGAACTTGCTAAAATTATGGGCAGAAAATTTATTGATACGGACGATATGATTGAGCGTGAGCAGGGCGTAGCGATAAAAGCTATATTCACCGTTCACGGGGAGGAGTATTTCCGTGATCTTGAGTTCGCCTGCTGCAAAAAGATTTCCGCTATGAAAAACTGTGTTGTTTCAACCGGAGGCGGCGCCCTTACTTTTAAAAGAAATGTCGACGCGCTGAAGCAGGGAGGAAGGATCGTTTTTCTTGACGCTGATTTTGATGTTATCTGTCAGCGCATAGGCAATACCAGAACCAGACCCCTTTTTCAGGACAGGGAAAAAGCAAGAGCGCTCTATGATGAACGCAGGCCGAAATATCTTAGCGCCGCCGACTATGTAGTTGACGGCAATATGTCAGCCAGGAAAACTGCTATAGAAATAGCGGAGATGTTCAGATAAATCAACTTGTGTTGATTATTTATCCGTAAAGTTGAAAAATAATAATATATATGATATAATGCGTAAGTTATTATTTGAGTATTTGGATAAATTTACTTGAAGCAAAAGAGGGTGCTTTTGTGAAAATAAAAGAAAACGCTGAATTAAAACACGGCGTGGACGTTTTTAAAAAGTATAAAAATCTTTTAAAAGAGCTTACAATGAAGAATGTAAAGCTCAAGTACCGCAGCTCCTGGCTGGGTATTTTATGGAGCTTTTTACAGCCGCTTCTGAATATGATCGTTTTATCCGTTGTATTCGGCGGAATATTCGGTAAACACAGCAAGTATATTGTGTGCTATCCCGTTTTCCTTTTCAGCGGTCGGCTGCTGTTCAGCTTTTTTACCACATCCACCAAACAGGCAATGACATCCTTCAGAAGAAATCAGGCGATTATAAAGAAGGTTTACGTACCCAAGTATATGTACCCTCTGTCCTCGATCTTCAGTAATTTTGTCACCTTTGCCATTTCCCTTTTGTGTTATATCTGTGTATGGATATTTTTCAAGGTGACCGGAATCAGCGGCGGAGACGGGCTGTATATTACATGGCACGCGCTGTTGTGCTTTGTTCCGATGATACTCCTGCTTATCTTCAGCACCGGCGTGGGACTGATTCTTTCGGTACTCTGCGTTTATTTCAGGGATATTGAATATATATGGGATGTTGTCACCCAGCTTCTGTTTTATATGGTTCCGATTCTTTATCCGCTGCAGAATATAACGACCGAGTGGATTACGGTGGTAATAAAAATCAACCCTCTCTATTCCATGATTGAGCTTTTCAGGCAGTGTGTTCTTTACGGTTATATGATGAGCTGGAAGCTGCTGCTTTACGCGACAGTGGTTTCCGTTATAACTCTGGGGATAGGCATATTGTTCTTCAGATGGAAAAGCGATGACATTATCTATCATCTGTAATAAAGACAAAACCGCAGCTGATTTTCAGCTGCGGTCAGACTGTCGATAAAGTCGGATGAACCACGCCGAAATAAAAGGGTGCAGCATAGCCTTCTCTTTTGTAGGGGACGGCGTCCTCGACGTCCCGTTCTGACGGAGGGGTTCTAACAAAAGAACAGCGGTAAGGATATCGAATCCTTGCCGCTGTTTGGCGTTTTCCGTTTTTTGCTCGGAGGCAGTACCCTCGTACAGCTCCCGCTCGCAAGAAAACGAAATCCATCTCGATTTCTCGAAGTCTGTTCAGCGTGTAGGGGGTACACGCTTTTCTAAATTTACAACTTTTTCTACACGCAGACCGCAGCTGATTTTCAGCTGCGGTTTTTTGTTGCTTAATCAAACGGAATATTGTTCCTTTTGGCAATATTGTACGCCATAAGCTGACATACTACTGAGCTTAACACAGGATTGAAAAGCGGTATTGTATCGTCATAATCAATAAAATCCGTACAACTCGCGTTTATATTTTTCGGGATGATTTTTATACCGGTGTCGGCATATTTCATCAGTACGTGATAAAAATTTTCATTGGAAGCAAAGCCGATAATATTATCCCTTTTTGGACTTAAAATTTTCAGTTCCCCCGCGGGTATGGTGCGAATATCCTTACCGAACGCGAAGGAAAAAAGATAAGCGCCGTAGGCTGCCGCGGCGAAATCTACATTGGTCCCTGTCAGAATCAAATTATTACTGTCCAATTTTTCCGAAATGTGTCTGATCAGATATTCGTTTTCAAGCACATACTTTATTTTATCCTTCAATGACTGCAGCATCTTTGTGGCAATGCGGACATAAAGCTCTGTAATCACCTGGTTTTTCTCGCCGAAATACAGCGCAAGCAGGGAAAGAGCCGCATATCTGAGCGTATATGCTGCTGTTGATACCGTACTGTTTTGCATAAAATTAAGGCTTACCGCCATAGGATTTTCAGGTTCATAATTAAATATGCCGATTACCTTGGCAGAGCTTCTGAGACTTCTGTCTATCGCTTCCTTGCACTGCTCGTTATCCTTAGTATCGCTTATGATAATCACAAGCGTATTTTTGTCCAGTACAGGATTTGAAAAATTAAATTCGCTGAGCAGAGCCGGCTCGCTGGGTATATCCGCCAGCACTTCAAAATTATATGCGCCTGCAAGTACACAGCCGTAGTCAGCGCCGCTGCCCGTTATATATATTCTTTTGATTTTGTCTATTTTGATTTTGAGATAATCGAAATCTATTTTGCCGGCGTGTATATATCTTTCACATAGATTGTCAATGAGCTGGGGCTGGGTGAAGATTTCCTTTCTCATAAAATCGGGGAAATTGCCTTTGTCAATCACGGGAATAACCGGCTTTAGATGCTTTTTCTTTTTTATAAAAATTTTTTCTTTTCTTTTCATATACTATCCCTTTATAAGTTTCGCGACAATGACGGACATATCGTCCCTGTGTCTGGAATCGCTGTGCGCCACGGCGAAATCCAGTATCTCCTTGGCTCTGTCGTTGGGGCTGTCGCTGTCGTCATAACGCAGAAATTCGTCAAGCAGTTCTTCCCCCACGTCTGTGATTCCATCGCTCATCATGATGATCTCATCACCCACATTCAGTACCGTTGTGCGTTTTGCGAATTCTATTCCCCTCAGTATTCCGGCAGGCATAGAGGATAATTCGCATTTTGTAACAGAGCTGTTTTTTACAATATATGACCTGGGTGCTCCTGCCTTAAAAAACTCGCATTTTCCGGTGAACAGATCAACACAGGCGCAGTCCAGGGTCGCCAGACTTTCCTCACTGCTTTTGACAAGGAGGGCGCTGTTTACCACCTTTAAAGACGAATCAAAGCCGAAACCGGCGGACAGCAGTTTTGAAAGCAGACCTGCCCCCATTGCGCCGTCAAGGGCGGCTCGCCCTCCTTTCCCCATTCCGTCGCTGATAATGAAGATCATATGACCACGGGTGTCATTGATCGTCTTTATGGTGTCGCCGCACAGCTTCCCTTCGGCGCAGTACTGAGCGAAGCCGAAGCTCATTTTGAAATTCGGTTTTTCAATGACCGTTATCATAAGGCTCGAACCGGAATAGTTTGTCCGGATTTTTTCGAAGTCGCGGGAGCAGATCTTTTCCATTTCATTTTTTATTCTGGGGCTGTCCAGTCCCTTTGTTTTTGACGATGCAAGAATCTCAATGCGCATGCGGTCAAATTTGTCAACGATAACGGAAATATTTTCGGGATAAATATCGTATTCGCCCAGCATACGCCGAATTTTCCCGGCGGATTTAAAATCGAATATTTCCGCCTCGTCAAATTCAAAAGCCAAATCCCCCAGCATATCGGATATGGAAAAGAATTGATCCGCCGCCACCATTCTCAGCTCGCTTTCCATCGGCTCGATTTTACCCAGCTTATTTATTTTCTCACGTACATCCCGTACGCTTTCGCTGACCTGTGCCAGTGCTGAGGAAGCGAATCTGAGGCGCACTACCAGGCTTTGCCGCAGACTGCCGTCGGGAGCAATATCCGCTCCGCTTTCAAAAAAGTCGGAGATCCTGTCTGTCAGAACATCGGGGAGCAGCACCATTATAACGGAGGCAATTACGCTTTCAATTACGCAGCAGACAGAAAATGCCCCCATATCCGCCGCCACGGCGAAAAATACCATGGAAAGAGAAAAACTGATCCCTATTCCCAGACTGGATATAGATGTGAAAAGCCCGGAAACCAATGCAGAAAACGCGTATGCGCCCAATAGAAACATGCTGTTTTCCCTGCTGATGCCCAGGGCAAATCCAAGACAAAGAGAAATGACAAGTCCCCAGGTCTGAGAGCCAAAACGTACTGCCGTAAGTATTACCAGGACGGCAATGATTCTCGCCGGTGAAACGCCCTTTATCTCCAGAAAGGACAGACCGGTGAGCACCACGGCAGCAGATACCATGATGCACGTTGTGTCCGTAACAGGCAGGGCCTTGTATTTCAGCCGCTTCAGATTACAGTGTGCCGTTCTGAAAAAGAAAAAGGACGCACCCAGAGCAAGCACCGCTTCACCCACGGTAAGCGCATATGCTCCGGCAACATCTTCATTGCGTATATTCATAACCATGCCCGTTGACAGTACCGATAAAAACGATACGATCATAGGCAGATAAAATTCTTTTCTGGAGTTAAACAGATTGATTGCCAGAGTACCGAGTGCGGCGATGATTACGGCGCTGAAATAGCGGATTGCGTCGTTGCTGTCGCAAAAAAGAATGTATCCGATTCCCGCTCCGAAAGCAGAAAATAAAAAGTTTTTCTTGCTGGATACGGTAATCAGTGAAACGGCGAAGGGACAGCTTCCTCCCACTACGGATGAAAAGCTAAGCACAAAGGCCAGTACGAACCATATTCCACGATCTGCAATCTCTTTAAATATTTGTTTATATGAATTATTTATTCTAATTTTTTTCTTCTGCTTGATACTCATTTTTACACATCCCACAACAGTATATAACCGGGAAAATGAAAAATATGTAAAAAGAAAGCGGCAAAAGCTTAATTCTACACACAATAAATAAAATAAACGGCTAAAGGATTAATTTAGCGTATTCCATATGCTAAAAATGTGATTTGCGCTGACGCGCGGATGTTACCATCTTTTGAGTCGCAAAAGCGGTAACCGAGAAAACGACCAAAGGGAAGGCGCAGGCTTATTCCCCTTTGGGAACCCCTTTTTGCTCGCCGCAACACCATTACAACCGTAGGGGCGATTATCAATCGCCCGCATTTTAATACGTTAATTCATCATTCATATAAAAAAACGGACGAAGTATTCCGTCCGTTTCCAATAGATTATGATTATTTGCTTTTCTTTTTTCTGTTTCTCAGCACAATCATAAATATCATTCCGATGATTCCCCCTACGGCGTTCATCATCATATCGGTCATTGTATCCACCAGGCCGAGATAACCGTATTCGTTGTTGTATTTTGACAGATCGTACATTGCCGTTTCCTCCCCCGCTTTTGCAAGCTGGAGATTTGTGCCGTGGAGCGTGTCCATAAGGAACTCATAAAACTCCCATCCCACCGCTATGGAAAGCGCAAACATGATTGAAAAGATAGCGGCAAGCGTGGCGGCGCACTGCCCCTTTTTTCTCTGAATAATGCAGGCAAAGTCATATCCGAAGGATGCGCAGACAAAGCCTGATAAAATGTGCATCATATTGTCAAACCATGCCAGTCTGTCAAAAAAGCCCAAATAAGAGCCTATGACGATTCCGACAAAAATAATAATATTCAGCATAGTCTGACTGAGCGGCGGCACCTCTTCAATAAAACTGCCGTTGCCGAAAACCTGGAACATATCCCACAAATGCGTGAAAATAAAACAGAATACACTTTCAAATCCCATAACTACATCACCCGTTACGAACGAGTATACCGCGCATATGATCATGGAAACGCGCACGATGATCCAGAATACAAGCTGAGCCTTAGGGATTTTATCAATCGGGTCCTTTTTTATCTTATACGCCACTGCGCCACCTCCGTATACAGAAAATACTTTCTTATTCTACCATAGATATGAAAAAAGTCAAATTATTAAATAAAGATAAATTATTATTAAATATGTAGAATTCCCTTCTCCTATCTGCTATAATTTATCAGAAATGAATGTACACTTTAAATAGTTGTGTTCAAGGATTTTATTGCAACGGAGGATTAATTTATGATTGAATATACCACCCGGTACGACGTAAAAAAGACAATGTATGAAAAATTTGCGGATTCTGCCGCGCAGAACGCATCTTCACCATGCTTTTATTATTATAACAATACAATCACCTGGGAAAAGGCGGAGGAAATGGTAGATCTCTGCGCCGCGGCTCTTCTTGCAAACGGTGTAAGGAAGGGTGACAGGGTCATTATATGCGCGCCCAATATGCCCCAGTGTATTACGGCTATATATGCCGTGAATAAGATCGGCGCCATAGCTTCCATGCTTCATCCGCTCTCAGTTGCCAGCGAGGCGCAGTATGCTGTTGACCTTGTGGGAGCGAAGTTTGCTTTTTGCTTTGACGTGTCTGAAAAATCCTTTCAGGGTATGAAAAACCTCACACTTGTACGCTGCAAAACTGCTGCCTATTTCCCAAAAACGCCCTACGGTTTCATTGCCAATCAGGTTTATAAAAAGAAGATCAAGGGCAAAACAGCTCCGGCTACAGAGGTAAGGAAAAATATTGAATGGAAGGATTTTCTTAAGGAGGGCAAGAAATTTCTTGAAGACGGAAATACCGTTGAAATCGCCTCTGACCCTCTGGCAGTTGCCGCCATTATGATGACCGGCGGAACAACCGGCAATCCGAAGGGTGTACAGCTTTCAAACGAGGCAATTAACAATCTTTCATACGAACTTCTGGACGTTGTGGAAAACGTGCTGGATATGAAGGTTGACGCCAAGACAGACGCCATGCTTACGGCGCTTCCTGTATTCCACGGTTTTGGATTTGCGCTTTGTATGCATGTTTCCATATGCACCGGTATGCCTCAGGCTCTGTTCCCGCAGTTTGATGCTAAAATGTGCTCCGACGCCATCAAAAAATATCATATCAATTACGTGTTTGGTGTTCCGGATTTCTTTGAAAAGGTCTATAAAGCCGGTTACCTCAAGGGAATTGATATGTCGAATATGAAACTGATCGGCTCCGGCGGAGACGTGGTTCCCTATTCTCTTACGGAAAAAATGGATAGACTTCTTAAGGACAACGGTGCAAAATGTCATTTTGTATCCGGCTACGGTCTGACGGAATGTGTAACCGTCTGCTCCTTTACTGACCCCAGACGCGAGGCGCCTCAGGGCTGTATCGGTATCCCTTGCTATAACATTGAAGTGATGACGGTCAAGCCCGGAACGACCCAGGAGGTCAAGGGCGAGGACGGAGAGCTTTGCGTATACGGCCCTACTCTTATGGAGGGTTATTATCACGATCCGGAGGAAACCGCCAAGGTACTCGTTAAGCATGACGACGGAAAGGTATGGCTCCACACGGGGGATATGTGCTTTATTGAGGAGGAGACCGGCGATATTTATTATCGCCAGAGACTCAAGAGAGTATACAAAATCAGCGGTTATCTGGTTTATCCTTCATTTATTGAGGAGGCCTACAGAGCAATGGCTGAAATTTACGACTGCTGTGTTATCGGAACGGGAGAAGAGGGCAAAACCCAGCTTAAGCTTTTTGTTGTTAAAAATAAAAAGTTTGCCAATGATGACGAGGGCAAGCTGACCGAAAAAATCATTGAGTTCGGTTTGCAGAATCTTTCCAAATGGTCTGTGCCCAAAGAGGTTGTTTATATCGACGAACTGCCGAGAACGAAAATCGGCAAGGTCGATTTCAAGGTGCTTAAATAATTTGAATAAAACAAGACGCCGTTTGAGCAAAGACTCAAACGGCGTTTCATTATGGTTTTATGCATATTTTTTATTGATATAATTTTCAATCAGCTCTACGGTATTGTCTATCCCCAGACGTGAAACGTCTATTGACAAATCATATGTGCAGGCATCGCCCCATTTGCTGTCACAGTAGAAATTGTGAAAACGGGCTCTTTTTTTATCCGTGGATTTGATTTCCTTGGCGGCGTTCTTTTCGCTGACGCCGTACTGACTGATTATTCTGTCGCGTCTGAAATCGTTGTCCGCGTGCAGGAAAACCGTCAGCAGATTCGGAAAATCCTTCAGTATGTAATCGGAGCATCGGCCGACAATAATGCAGCTGCCTTCCTCTGCCAATTTGCGTATCGTGTCGAACTGGTACTGAAAAATTTTGTCCTCCAGGGTGATGCCCGTATTTGTTACCGAAGTGTATCCGTCCGCGGAAATGTTGAAAAGAAAACTGCCGGTGGGCTTTTCGTCATAGAAGATAAAAAGATTTTCGTCAAAGCCGCTTTCCTTTGCCGCGCGTTTCAGTATTTCTTTGTCATAGTACGGCACGCCCAGCTTTTCTGACAGCTTTGTGGCTATCTCATGGGCGCCGCAGCCGAACTGTCTGGAAATTGTAATCACATAATTTTTCATAAAGAATACCCCCTTCTTTATTCTATATTCATTTTATCATATTTTCATATCTCTTGCAATTTTATATTTAATAAAGTAAAATCAAATATGTGAAAAGTCATGGATGATGCGTATGCAGGAATATTGAGTTAAAAGGGGTGTTTTATATGAGCAGCGGTCTGTATTTTCATATACCGTTCTGCCGTTCAAAATGCCCATATTGTGATTTTTACAGCGTTAAATATGATGAATCAGCAGCTGAAAAATATATTGACAGGGTCGTTGAAGAAATCAGAAAATATGAAGGGCGCTTTGATACCATATATTTCGGCGGCGGCACCCCCTCCGTTCTGGACAGCCGGCTTATAGAAAAAATTATCCATGCGACAAGAGAGACATTCGATATTGCGCTCGATTCCGAGATAACGGTGGAGTGTAATCCGTCAAAAAATCTTGAAAAAGATTTTCAGGATTACGCAAATTTCGGTGTAAACAGGATAAGTCTCGGTATGCAGAGCGCCAGGAAAGAGGAACGTTTGGCTCTGGGCAGAGTCGCCGGACAGGCTGAGATTGCAAAAGCGGTAAACGACGCGAAAAACGCCGGTATCTGTAATATCAGTCTTGACGTTATGTTAGGGACGCCAAGACAGACCCCGGACAGTCTGGAGGAAACCTTTGCGTTTATTGATAAAATGCAGGTCACTCATATCAGCGCCTATATGCTCAAAATTGAAGAGAACACCAAGTTTTATGAAATCAGAAACAGGCTGAATCTGCCGGACGAGGATACGGTGTGTGAAATGTATCTGAAAACCGTCAAAGCGCTGAAAGCTCTCGGATTTAACCAGTATGAGATCAGCAATTTTTCAAAGCCGGGCTTTGAAAGCAGACACAATCTGAAATACTGGGAGTTGGAGGAATATCTGGGAATCGGCGCGTCGGCGCACTCTTTCCGAAACGGCAGACGGTTTTATTATGACAGGGATTTCCATATCGTTGACGACGGTGTGGGAGGAACGGATGAGGAAAAAATCATGCTGGGGCTCAGACTGAACAAGGGTATTGATAAAACGCTTGTCAAAAAAGATTACAGCCGTTTTGTTGAAGCGGGGCTGATGTCGCAGACCGATAAAAAAATATCGCTGACCCGGCAGGGAATGCTGATTTCAAATTATATTATAGGTGAATTGCTTTAAAATGAAAATAATAGAGATAGACGGCAATAAGAAGGCGTATCTGCCGCTGCTTTTACTGGGCGATGAGCAGGAAAATATGATAGACAGGTATATTGACAGGGGCAGAATGTTCGCAGTTGATGATAACGGTATTAAAGCGGTCTGCGTGGTTACCGATGAGGGAAATCAAATTCTTGAAATAAAAAATATTGCGGTTGAGCCGGACTGTCAGCGTAAGGGCTACGGCAAAGCGCTTGTTGATTTTATTTGTGAAAAATTTAAAGATGAATATTTCACATTGCAGGCGGGAACGGGAGACAGTCCGTTGACCGTGCCGTTTTATGAAAAATGCGGATTTGAGAGAGCGCATATCATAAAAAATTTTTTTACGGACAATTATGATGCCCCTATAGTAGAGTGCGGAAAACAGCTTGCGGATATGATTTATTTTAAAAAGAAAATGAATTAATAAAAAGACGCCTTTCGGATAAAATAAGTCTGAAAGGAGTTTTTATTATGCCAGATATGTTTAATTTAACGCCGCAAATGCAGGAGTATTTTAATTCGCTCCCGGAGATGGTACAGGAATCCATTATCCAAAGCGGCGCAAAAATCAATTCACTTGAGGATTTAAAAGCCGTTGCAGAGGGGACGACAGGAAATGTGCAGCAATAAAAAGGAAGAACCGCAGCAGACCATCAACAGCCTTAATCACTATGATGCCGCGGTTAAAACGCATAAGCGCAAAAAGGATTATAAACAGAAGTATGAACTTGACCCTGATATAACAAACCGTTACAGCAGCTGGACGTCTAATCCCACGGTGCAGCCGGATGACAAAACGGAAATGGGGGTTCCGATTCCCGACAAGCTGAATACGGAATTTTCAAAGGAATATCAGGAGGAAAATCAACTATAAAAACAGACTGTCGATAAAGTGGGCTAAACCACGCCGAAAGAAAAGTGTGTAAAGTTGCTTCTCCTTTGTAGGGGACGGTGTCCCCGCCGTCCCGTTCTGACGGAGGGATTGTAAAAAACAGCGGTAAGGATATCGAATCCTTACCGCTGTTCGGCATTTTTCGTTTTTTGCTCAGGGGCGGTACCATCGTACAGCACCCATTCGCAAGAAAACGAAATTCATCTCCATTTCTCGCAGTTCTTTTTATTATTTCTTATTCATTCTCTTCTTCATTTTATTCATTCTGATGCTGACTGTTATCAGTCTGAGCGTTCACGTTTTCTTCCTGCGCAGGCTGCTCGGTTTGCGTATCCACAGGAGGCTGCTGCGTTTCATCCGGTGTTTCTATATGCTCTTCTGTCGGCATATGGACAGGCGCTTGCGGTTCATCCGGTGTGGGCTGCTGATACAGCGGATCGGCAGGCTGCTGGGGCTGTGCCGGTTGCTGATACTGCGGCGGTTGATAATATCCAGCGCCCTGTGTCTGATTTGGCTGAGATGGGTTTGCATACGGCTCATATTGCTGCTGCGCGCTGAAATCCGGTGAGTAGAACGTACCGTCGGTGTTATTGACAGGGTTCTGTCCTGACGGCTGATACTGCTGATAGGACTGATACGCTGTGTTTGCGGTGCCCTGGGTATCCGTATTGCCCGGATTGTAATACGGAGCGCCCTGCTGATAGCCGTTATTGAATCCGGTGTTGTTATATTTCATAATGCGCTCCTGCTCGGAAAGGAAATCATCCTCGGTAATTCTGCCCTCAGCCAATGCTCTCAGGCGGAAGTTTTCATAATAAAGCGCGTCTGCGGTGCATTTGTACGGATATACATAAATACCCGCAATGCCGAAAGTAATTATAGTGAGCAGATACCAGGGAATAAAACTCAGGTCATAAACGAACAGTTCCCAGCGGTTGCCCTTTATCATCTTTTTGGAAAGCTTAATTGCCTCCGTGGGTTTCAGATTCGGATAATCATTCATAATTTGAGAGGAAAAATATGCGCTGTAGCTGAATATAATACCGGGAATTATAAACAGGATGGCAAGCAGCAAGGTTATGATCCCTACTAAAATGCTTAAAAGCAGCTTTTTGAAATACGTATCGTTAAATGAATTTTTAAAAATACCGCCCAACTCTTTGCCCAAGTCAAAACGCTCGTTAGCGTTCCTTCTGACAAGTGAAACATACATACCTGCCATCGTTACAGCCAGCGGTGCAAAGACAATTGCCAAAATCGTGCTGAGACCGCCGCCTAAGGATAGTAGGGCGGAGAACATGGTAACAGGACTGCTTACTGCCCCATCCGTATTTTTAATATTCACTTTCATATCGGCATTGCTGAAATCAAAGCCTTCTATAGGATTGCCGCTGCCGTCGTAAAAGTCGCTGAAATAATCTTCGTCAAAATAATTGTAGTCATCGTAATTATAATCTTCATAGTAGGAATTGCCGTTGTCGTAATTATATTCAAACAATTCCTCCGCATCATTAAATGTCGTGGCAAAATTGAAGGTGGTGGTTATACCGCCGGTAAGCACAGCGACAATGAAATAAATGACAAACAGCAAAAAGACTTTGTCCTTTATTATCTGACGCGCCTGTGATTTTACCAGGGGCCTGTTAATATTGTTCATAAACAATGCCTCTTTTCATCGCAATTAAAACTTGATTTTTTCTTCAATAAACGCGGCAAGTTCCGAAATCGGTATACGTACCTGTTCCATTGTGTCACGGTCACGTACGGTTACGCATCCGTCTTCCTCCGATTCAAAATCATAGGTGATGCAATAGGGCGTGCCGATCTCGTCCTGACGGCGGTATCTTTTTCCGATAGAGCCCGTTTCGTCAAAATCGGTCATAAAGGATTTGCTCAGATTTTCGCAGATTTCCCACGCTTTTTCCGAAAGCTTTTTGGAAAGGGGCAGAACAGCCGCCTTATACGGAGCGATCGCCGGATTGAAGTGCAGAACAACTCTGGTGTCATTTTTCTGCGCGTCAATGACCTCCTCGTCATACGCCTCGCAGATCAATGCCAGCACCGTTCTGTCCAGTCCGTAGGTGGACTCAATGATATAAGGAATATATCTTTCGTTTGTTACAGGGTCCAGGTATTCCATCTTCTGACCGCTGTATTCCTGATGCCTTGTAAGGTCAAAATCCGTGCGGTTATGCGTACCGTTGATCTCACCCCATCCGAAGGGGAACAGGAATTCAATATCACAGGCCGCTTTGGCATAGTGCGCAAGCTTTTCATGGTCATGGTAACGCAGATGCTCCTCCGCGATGCCCAGATCCTCAAAATATTTTTTACCGTATTCCTTGAAATAATCGTACAGCTCGCCGTCATCTCCCTCTTTGCAGAAGGTCTGGAATTCCATCTGTTCAAATTCAATGGTCCGGAAAGTAAAATTACCGGGGGTAATTTCGTTTCTAAAAGCCTTTCCTATCTGTCCGATGCTGAAAGGCAGTTTCGCCCGCATCGTGCGCTGAACATTGATGTAGTTTACGTATTCGCCCTGGGCGTTTTCCGGACGGAGATATATGATGCTCTTGCTGTCGTTGGTAACACCCCTGTAGGTTTGGAACATAAGGTTAAATTCCCTTATATCCGTAAAATTATGCTTTCCGCAGTTGGGACAGGGGATGTTGTGATCCTTGATATACTGGAACATCTCCTCCTTCGTCATCCCGTCGGCATGGGCGTCGGGATCAAAATCGTCAATCAGATTGTCTGCTCTGTGGCGCATTTTACATTCCTTGCAGTCCAGAAGCGGATCTGAAAATGACGCAACGTGTCCGCTGGCTTCCCAGACTCTCGGGTGCATAAGGATATCGGCGTCCACCTCGTAACTGTTTTTTCTCTCCTGAATAAATCTTTTTCTCCAGGTGTCTTTCACATTATTCTTGAGTCTTGCGCCGAGGGGGCCGTAATCCCATGTGTTTGCAAGACCGCCGTAAATATCGCTTCCCGGGAAGATGAAACCTCTGCCCTTGCAAAGCGCAACGATTTTTTCCATTGTTTTGTCTGAATTAACCATATGATGAAACCTCCAATAGTATGATATTATTTTACTATGTTTTATATAATAAGTCAATAAAAAGCCGCTGATTACTGCCTAATCAGCGGCTGAAAACAAGTATGAGATCAACTGTTCTTCATAATGACGCTTTCCACGATATCCGCAATATGCTCCGCGGTATCAGCGCATTTTTCCAGATATGTATATATTTCGCGCCAGGAGATCATTTCCATAACATCATTGCTGCTGTCATGGAGATTATACATGCACTGGATATACAGTTTATCCGCTTCCTCCTCATAGGAATTGATGCTGATGATATGTTCCTTGATGTTCTTGGAACGCTTGTAATCCGGGAAGCACTTCATCAGCTCCAGTACCTCGTCACAGCACTTGGAGACCACGTTCACCAGCTCCAGCGAATCCGGGCGGATTCGCTCAATGTGGTTGCAGTATATGCGGATCAGAACGTCCTCAATCTTATCCGTCATCTCATCAATATTCTGGCTTACCTGCAGGATATCCTCCCTGTCAATAGGTGTAATAAAGGCCTTGATAAGCGTGTTGAGCATCTCATGTTTTTTGCTGTCGGCGGAATGCTCTATCCCGTGCATCTTATCAAGATAATCGTAAAGTTCATTCTGATTAAAATGATTCATGATATCCTCAAGCAAGTGGACCGCATCGCAGGCGTACTGCGCGCAGTCGGTAAAATTGTTAAAATAATAAGCGTCCTGTTTTTTTGACATAAGCTTTCTCCTTAATTAAATAAAGCGATAAATATTTTTGCCATAATGAAACTGATAATTCCGCAGCCGGGGAAGGTGAATACCCACGTGAGCATCATATCCTTTACTACGTTGAAATCTATTGCGGAAAGCCGGCGAACAGCGCCTACGCCCATAATAGCCGTGGTTTTGGTATGGGTCGTGGATACGGGGATACCGAAAACGCTGGAGAATAAAAGACAGAGCGCAGCCGCAAGGTCAGCGGAAAAGCCCTGGTATTTTTCCAGCTTAACCATATCCATGCCTACGGATTTGATGATTTTTTCACCGCCGACGCTGGTGCCCAGTGCCATAACGATACTGCAAAGGAGCATCAGCCAGACGGGTATGGATATACCGCTTACATCATTTTCCCCATGGGAGAATGCAAGCCCCAGGAAAAGAACGCCGATAAATTTCTGCCCGTCCTGGGCGCCGTGCATAAAGCTCATTGCCGCGGCGCCGAATATCTGCGCGCCTTTAAAAAACGTGTTTGTTTTGCGGCGGTCGGCTCTTGCGAATAACAGTGTTACGACTTTGCACACGATCCATCCCAATGCGAATCCGAGAATCAGGCTGAGCACAAGGCCGTACAGAACCTTGCCCCATTCTTTCATATTTATGCCTTCAAAACCGTTTTGAATGGCGATAGCCGCTCCGGTCAGACCTGCTATCAGGCTGTGGCTTTCACTGGTGGGAATACCGAAATACGAGGCGCCCACACTGTATACCACAATGGAAAACAATGCGGCGCACAGCGCGATAAGGGCTTTTCTTGTATCTCCGCCGAAATCCACCATATTACTTATCGTGCTGGCCACGGAGCTGTTTATCTTCGTCATGATCAGTACGCCTAAAAAATTAAAGCCTGCGCTCATGATGATTGCGCTTCTCACACTCAGGCACCGTGTGGTAACGCAGGTGGCGATGGCGTTGGGCGCATCCGTCCAGCCGTTTACAAATATGACGCCCAGAGTTAAGGCAACAGTAATCAGCAGTACGGGATTGCCGATCATTTCATTTATAAAAGTTGAAAAAGAAACATCCATATGTAATTCCTCAAAAGGCAGAACCCTGCTTAAATCCCATAATAACAAGCCGGAAAATATTGGGTTTTGGCACAATGCAGTTGGCTTGTCAATCAATTTATTATAACTTGCCGGACAGATTCCGTCAATACAGAAAATAAAACAGAGCTGTGACTTCACAGCTCTGTTGGTATATTATTCCATTTTACCAGCCGAGTCTTACGATCTCTATCGTGCAGCTTCCTGTACCGTATCTGTAGCAGGCCGCGTGACCCTCCGGTGTGAAGATATCAATTCTGCCGACGGTGGAAAGACCTGAGCCTCCGCGGTCAACAACGGTGTAGTTTGTGCCGTTGACACGGATTACCGATCCCATTGGCAGCCAGTTGCAGGCAACGTAATACGGATTTGCCATACCGTTATACACTTTTTTACCGCTGGCAGTAACACCTGAACCCGATCCGCAGGATGCGCAGGCGCAGTAATGCGTGTATCTGCCCGATATCTTCTGCCCTACGGTATAACCGTTTTTAGAGGTTACGCCGTTTGATTTTACTGTGGATGAACTGGATGAGGATACCTTTTTTGTACCCACGTTAACAACTTTATTTACAGGTTTTTTAACGGTAGTGCGTTCGGTTTCTGTTCTGCTTTCTTCTTTACCGTTAACATACTTGACCTCGTATGAAACCTGGTCCTCACCGTTAACACCCTGGGTCACTACTTTCTGCGTGCCCTCATTCATGGATGATTTTTTAACGGTAGTTGTTTTAAATTTAACTTCCTCTGTTTCGGTTACCGTCTTGTATTCCACACGGTAAACCGTTACTTTCATATTCGCTTCCAGCTCGGAATCCAGGGATGGTTCTGTATAGTCATCCTCACCGAGGGTTATCTGGGCAAGCTCCAGCAGGTCTGCTACGGTGCCCTGATAGATTGCGTACTTGGCTGATTTCCCGTCAGCTGTAAGCGTTACGGATTTTGCGGATTTTATGGTGATTACCATACCGTCCTTTACAACATCCGTGAGCTCATAGTTCATTTTGCTGTTTTCGCTTAATTCGATTCCAAGATTGTCAAGAGCTTCTCCCACGGTATCCTCATATACGCTGTAGGTGTTAATGACTCCGTCAAACTCAACATTAATATTGTTTAATTTGTCAATCTTGATTGTGCCGCCCTCGCCCGAACGGAAACCGCTGATGTCCAGCTTATCGCTGTCGGCGAGAGTGATATTTGCTTGTGACAGGATTTCGATTGGTTCCGTCTCATTGGTTGTAATTACTATTGCATCATTGCTGTCTACTACAATCTCTACATTATACTGTGTTGCAAGACCTGCGAAAGCAGTTGTCGCGAAGATTGCAATGGCAAGGACGAAAGTAACTACTGCGGTCAGGACTGCCCGGCTGACGCCCTTAAGTCCCTTCGCATTTGATAGGTTAATCATCTTAATCTCCTTTGTTGTTGTCGGAAACATTAGGTTATTCAAATTTGTCCCAATGTTAGTGATATAAATCACTAAACAGAAGAATTACTTTCTGTTTTCACCGTTATTATTACCGAACGCAAGACATTATAGTCAGAAGTGCATAAGATGTCAACAAATTTGAGATGGTGATTTTATGCATGTTTCACAAACGTTTTTGTTTTAATCCGGAAGATAATCAGCCACGGCACTATATCTTGTGGTAATATATTTTATCGCTTTAGTGCGTGATGGATTTTTTTTGTAAAAAGGTTAGAAAACCGCAAAACAAATCTTACAATTTGTAACATTTTAATTTTTGAATATTTTAAAACACAATATATAGTTATAAAAAATTAAAATTCTAAAATATTAAACAATATACAGATACAAAGAAATTGACGACATAATACGACAATCCTAAATTTTCCCAAATAAAATACAAAAGGATTACAACAAAAAATCTATACAGCCAAAACTGTATAGATTAATAATGTTATATATTATAATATCTAGATTAAAAACATTTATATTATATTATTTTTTCTGTTTTTATAATGGCTAAGAGAACCGGCAAAAGCGCCTCCGCCTATCAATATGCCGATTATTGCCGACACGCCAAACGCTCCGCTGACGGCCCTTGATATCGTTCTTGCGTAAATGTCAGGCGAAATCAACGGAGAAGATACTGCTGAAAAAATCAAGCCGCAGAGCCCTATCAAAAAGAGTGAAATACCAAGAGCGGTAAACGCTGAACAGATCACTTTTGTATTATCGCTTCTTTTACTGTACAGCACTAAAAACAGTACCAGTGGTATAACGACCAACAGTAACCCGACAGAGGCGAATTTACCGTAATTTGCGTCGACCTTTTCAAAAAAGGCGGTAACCTCGCCGGAATCGATTATGCCAAAGCAATCGGAATATACCTGAGCGGCATAGACTGCCGTGTTGTGAATCATAGCTTTGTCATAGGTAATGTTGTTTCCGTCAAGGTATTCTGTGCAAAGGCTTTCAAACTGCCCAACCAGATCCTCGCTGTAAATTTCCGCGTTGTTATATCTGAAAATATTTCGTACGGCAGTTTCAGGTGTGAGTGAATTATTTTCCAAAATCGCTTCAAAGACCCGTGAGGGTATACCGCTTTTAGCGGAGACAGCCGCTATTCTGTCCCTGAAATTCTGTTCGCATACGCTGTTTACGGAATCTGATGAAAAAAAGGAAGCAATGTAATTTTCATTGCAGAGCGTGTGCCGGACAATCTGTGCGCCAAAAAACATTGTGCCTCCCGCGGCGAGTAAAAGCGTCAGGATAAAAGAGAGAATTTTTCTCGATTTCGTAAGTGACACAGCTCTCCCCCCTTTATTCCTCAACGGGTTTTCCGTCCGTCATTTCACAAACAACGGTGAGATAACTGTCGGAAATGCCTTCGTTTTTATTTGCGTCAGTGCATAAAATCAAGGCTCTGCCAATACCGTCGCCCTGCTTCTCTGCCAGACCGAGACTGTCGGCGGTACTTATTTTAACCACCTGATATTTGTATCCGCCGTAAGCGATGTCGATATCAATCGTATCTCCGATTGCAAGAGACCGGACAAATTCAGCATCGGCTTTATAGCAGGAGCAGAATACCGTGCCTGTTTCTCCGATGTATTTGCTGTCTGCTGATACATTCAGTCTCCCGACAGCGTTCACCTCGTTGGCGTTAAATATGATCTCCATTGCGTTACCGTTTGCCTGAGCGCTGCCTAAAATTGTGTTTGCCGAGAAAACCGGCAAATCGTTTTTATTTATGCTTTGGCCGTCAAATGCGGACGACTCGGCAGTTATAACGTCGGCTTTTTCATATTCCGCAAATATTGAAATGTTTTGTGTAAAAGGGAACTCGGAATCAAAAATACACAGCACCGCAAAAAATAGGGCAGTTGCAACAACTGCCGCTGTCAGCGGTAAAACTACCGCGCTTTTTATAAATTTCCTTTTGTAACGGTCCATATGGCGTGATCCTTAATTATCTGTTGTTTATATCCTGCGCCTGCAGAGCGTTCTGCATAAAATTATTCTTTTTCTTCTTAGGTTTATAGG
>JAGHJI010000002.1 GCA_017886765.1 Eubacterium sp. | reverse complement strand
GTTCCGACCTTGATCGCATTGGTACGGCTGATGATCTCGCAGTCGGTTATTTTTATATTGCTCATTTCGTTGCTGTTGCCCAGCCACGAAGCGTTTTTCATCACTATGCCGTCATCTGCAGTGGAAATAAAGCAGTGAGAAATACTGACGTTACCGGTACCGGCAAGGTCAATGCCGTCGGCGTTGGCTACATTGCGGTTATTGTTAATAATAAAATGCCTGATATCAACACCGTTGCAGTTTGTCAGCTTAAAGCTCCAGTAAGCGCTGTTTTCAATAATAAAATTGTCAGCGGTAATATTGACGCAGTTTTTAAAAGAAACAGGACAGCCGTATTTGCTGGGATGAGCGAAACGCAGCTGAGAACGGTAATCACGGCGCATTTCAATAACGTCAATATATTCCGCAGGCTGCGTATTGTTTCTATCGGCAACGGGGCGTCTGCCGAAAAGATGACCGTTGCATTTCAGCTTTCCTCCGCCGGTGAGGGTAATACCGTTTTCTCCTTCGGCATAAATCAGCGCCTGTTTTTCCTCAAAGCCTTTTCCGTCAGGTCTTGCGGTAATGGATGAATTCTTTTCAATAAAGAGGGTTACGCCGGACTTAAGTATAACCGTACCGGAAAAGTAATCTCCCCCGCAAACAAGTACGGTACCCCCTGCCCTGCAGGCGGCGTCAACGGCACGGTTAATAAACAGCGCGTTATCCTTGCATTCAGTATCCGCGCCGTAATCTCTTATATCAAAAACATTTTTCTCAGGCACGGCCTGACTGTAAATATATTTATCCTCCGGATAGTAGGAAGAAAAATCAAATTCCCTTACCTCTGTATACGGCTCGCCCTCGGTAACACGCAGGTCCTTGCCGTATAGCAGCGTATTCAGCTTATCCAGAGGGTTTCTTCTTCTCTTTGCCATAGAAATCCCCAAAATTTCTCAGTAATAACTATAGTGAGCGTATTCAAAAGAACACACTCACTTTATATATTATACCAGAAAAGAATACCAAAGTAAATACTGTTAATTATATTCCTTTGGGTGTATAATGAAATTAGCGGAATATGAATGATTTTATTTATAATCCGCCTACTAAATTCTATTCATCGGGAGGATGATATTATGATTAACATTACGGCAAGAGGCTTTGAATTAAAGCAGGGCGCAAAAGACGGAATCGACAAGGAACTGAAGAGAATTGAGAAAATGCTGCCACCCTCCGCCGCCTTTGACGTTACACTTTCAAAGATAAAAGACGGATATAAATGCGACATAACCGTTATAAACGTAGGCTCATTCATCCGCGGAGAAGCCCAGGCTGACAGAATTGAGCCGGTGCTGGATATGGCTGTGGATGATTTAAAGAGGAAGATCAGGAAACTGAAAACCTATTTTGTTGACAAGAAACGCAAGGGCGGAATCGATGAGATCGCAAACGCTTTCACTCCGCTGGAGGATGAGGTAACAATGGAGGACTTTGAACAATATGACGCATCCTCTACAGAAATCAAGAGGAAGAAAACCATTACGCCCCAGATGATGACGGACGACGAGGCAATCGTTCAGATGGAGATGCTGGGTCACAGCTTTTTCGTTTACCTGGGAATTGACGGTGAAACCAAAATCGTTTACCAGCGCAAAAAAGGCTACGGTCTCCTAATTTGCGGATAATATAAAATGACCCCCGTCGGTATGAAACCGACGGGGGTCATTTAACATAAGCAATATAAGCAGCCGGAAATCGGCTGCTTAAATTATTTCCTATATTTACGCCATAAATCTGCGGATCACGGATTCACAGTCCTTGGCGTCCATAATCTTCGGTACGGGATAAAGCGGATTACCCTCCTTAAGCGCACGCTTAACAAGAAGCGGAATATCCTCCTCCTTGATAAAATCAAATTTATCGGGGATATTCATATTTTTGTTCAGCGGTCTGATGGCTTCAATAAACGCTTTGCCCTTTCCCGCAGTATCCAGTCCTTTTCCGATACCAACAATATCAGCCAGCTTTGCGAGTTGCGGATAAGCGGCTTCAGCATAATAATCCAGAACATAAGGCAGAATCACCGCATTGGCAAGACCGTGGGGCGTGCCGTAAAGTCCGCCCAGGTTATGCGCAATGGCGTGAACATATCCCACATAGGCGTGCGTGAACGCGCGTCCGGCAAGATACGAGCCCTTGAGCATATTACCCCTTGCTTCCAGATTCTTACCGTCTTTATACGCTGTTTCAATATTATCAAAAATCAGCTTTGTCGCCTGCTCGGCTTCGCGGATCGTGTCTTTCGTATTACTCCTGCCGATATACGCTTCAACTGCGTGAGTAAGGGCGTCCATACCGGTTGTGGAAGTAATGTGCGGTGGCAGGCCAACTGTAAGTTCAGGGTCAAGCACCGCATATTTAGGACGAAGACAAGTATCGTTGATCGCGTTTTTCTCATGGGTCTCAGGATCCGTAACAACTGCCGCAACAGTCGTTTCCGAACCAGTACCCGCAGTGGTAGGCACTGCGAAGAAAGGCGGGAGCTTTTTATGTACCTTTAACTGACCGCGCATACTGCGAACAGTCTGGTTCGGCTTAACCACTCTCGCGCCTGCCGCTTTGGCACAGTCCATAGG
>JAGHJI010000017.1 GCA_017886765.1 Eubacterium sp. | reverse complement strand
GTCTTGCCGTGGTCAACGTGACCCATTACGCAGACAACAGGAGGCCTTGTAACCGCGTTTTCATCATCCTCGATTTCCTCCTCAATAATCTGGTCCTCAATTGTGACGACAATCTGCTTTTTAACTTTCGCTCCAAGCTCCGTTGCTACAATTTCGGCAGTGTCAAAATCAATAACCTCATTAACGCTGGCCATAACGCCAAGAGCCATCAGCTTTTTGATAACCTCCGTGGCGGTCATACGCAGAAGACTTGCAAGCTCTCCTACCGTGATTTCATCCGGCACCTCAATGGTAATCTGCTGTTTCTTTCTCTGTTCCGCTATACGCGCAAGACGCTGCGCCTCGGTCTCCTTCTTGGAACGGGCATGAATACCCTGCGGCTTTTTCTTTCTGTACTGCTTTGACTTTTGATTGAGCTTTTGCTTTTTCTGATAATCGTTGATCTGTGAAGCGGGCGCAATATCCTCATACTTCTGATTGTATTTTTCCAGGTCAACGGTATTGACGCGGGTGTCAATACGCCTTGCCTCACCCTTCGTTCTCGCCTGGGGTGTTTTATTGGCTTTCTTTTTGGCTTTTTCCGCGTCACGCTTTGCCGCCTGTTCCGCCATCTGCAGAATAGCTGCCTGACTCTGATGCTTTTTATTTTCAGGTTTTTTTACAGAAGTATTCTGTTTCTTCTGCGCCGGTTTCTTTTCACCGCTGTCCGCCATACTGAAATATTCATCAAAACTCTCAACGCTGTTATCCTGGGTCAGCTTGTCAAAAAGTATATTCAGCTCATTTTCTTCCAGCACGGTATTCGCTTTTTTCGCGGAACCTTCGCAATAATTGCTGAGAATGTTTATTATGTCTTTATTTGTTTTTCCGAAATCTTTTGCGACATCGGAAACCTTAACCTTAATTACCATTCGCATTTGCCTCCTGTTTCAGTAATTCAATGATTCTTTTGGAAAAATTTTCATCATTGACTGTCATAACACCGGCCCTATACCCAACTGAAAAATAAATTTCATCCATGGTATAGCTGGTTTTCACAACCGCCGTATTTATTTTATGCTTTTCCATCGTTGTATTCAACTCGTTTATCAGCCTCGGCGAAACATCGCTGCAAAACAAAATCAGCTTTGCCTTATTTTTCAGCAACGCCTGCAGCGCCATATCGTGTCCCATGGAGAGCTTCCCGGCTCTGCGGGCAAGGCCGAGCATGGAAAGGGTCTTATCATTCGCCATTTTTCATTTCTTCTTCCATGGCGGCGTAAACCTCATCACTGATCTGCATGGAAAACGCCCGCTCAAAGGCTTTCTTTTTTCTTGCCTTTTTCAGGCATTCGGGATTTTTGCAGACATAAGCGCCTCTGCCGGATTTTTTTCCGGTCAGGTCCAGAGAAACCTCGCCGTCAGGACTTTTAACAACTCTGACAAGCTGACGCTTATCAAACATTTCCCCGCAACCCGTGCACATTCTTAAAGGTATTTTTTTCGTTTTCATTCCTATCACCCGAATTATTCCAAGCCCTCAAAGAATCCCGACTCGGGCTTAATATCAATATTCCATCCGGTAAGACGTACAGCCAGACGTACATTCTGACCCTTGTTTCCGATAGCCAGTGAAAGCTGATCATCCGGAACGGTCGCCTTACAGGTTTTGGCGCTCTCGTCAAGAATTTCAACAGAGCATACGTCGGACGGCGCCAGCGCCGCGCTTACAAACTCAGCGGGGTTATCGCTGTAATTTACGATATCGATCTTCTCTCCGCCGAGGACATCCACAATGTTGGAAACCCTCTGCCCTTTCGGTCCGATACATGCGCCTACAGGGTCGACGTCCTCATCCTTTGTATACACTGCGATTTTTGTTCTTGAGCCGGCCTCACGTGAAACGGACTTGATTTCAATCGTTCCGTCGTAAATCTCAGGAACCTCCTGCTCAAACAAACGGCGCACAAGTCCGGGATGCGTTCTTGAAATCATAATCTTGGGCCCTTTGCCGCCTTCTTTAACGTCAACAATAAACACTTTGATGGTCTGGCCCTCTGTCAGCACTTCTCCCGGAACCTGCTCAGATTTGGGAAGAATCGTCTGGTTCTTGCCGATTTCCAGCGTTGCGTTACCGGTGACAGGGTCGATCCTTTCCACCTTTGCGGTAACAAGTTCCTGATTTTTGGATCTGAATTCCTGCAGCATCTGTCCTCTCTCAGCCTCACGTATACCCTGACGGATAACGTGTTTTGCTGTCTGCGCCACGATTCTGCCGAAATCCTTTGTCTTAAGAGGAATGTCAATCGTCTTACCCACCTTGGCGGATTTTCTGATTGCCTGAGCCTGCTCAAGCGTCAGATCCGTATCCGGGTCCTCTATTTCCTCTACAACATTTTTTCGTACATAAACCTTGATTTTCTGCTTTTCCTCGTCAATATCGCAGTGGACGATATCCTTGCCGTTATAATCGTGCTTTGCAGCAACAACTATGGCTGCCGAAATCTTTTCATAAAGATAGTCGGCGGGTATGCCCTTCTCCGCTTCCAGCATTTTAACTGCTTCAAAAAATTCCTTACTCATTTTTCCTATCATCCTTTCCCAATGTATATTAAAGATTATTTATTAAAATCATTGATATCAAAATCGTCAAGCTTGACGTATGACGTTTCTTTTCTGTTCACTGTCAGTTCTTCGCCGTCAGGCAGTTCAAGCGTTATTACGCCGTTATTGTACGCTTTCAGCCTGCCGCTGAAATCCCTTACCTTTTCAACGGGTCTTATCAGTCTGAGCATCACGTTGCTGCCAACATATTTATCAAAATGCGCATCCGTCACAAGCTCCCTTTCCACTCCGGGAGAGCTGACCTCCAACAAATAACTCTGACTGATGGGGTCCGCATCATCCAGCGGTTTTGTTATGGCGTGGGTCAGATCGACGCAGTCGTCTATCGACACACCGCCGTCCTTGTCAATAAAGATTCTCAGATACCAGTCGGTACCTTCCTTAACAAATCGGATATCCCATATATCCAGACCTAACTCCTGCGCATACGGAGCCACGATTTCATATACTCTGGAAACAGTATTTCCCTTTCCTGCCACCAAGAAAAAACCTCCTTATAATGATATGAGAGCGGGCCGCTGACCCACTCTCACCATGAGATTATAAACTAACTATAAGTATAATACCACTTTTATACAAAAAGTCAAGTATTTGTTACATAAATTAAGTTTTACTGTATTAAATATATTAAAAATGAGATTTGCGCTTAAGCGCAGATGTTACCATCTTTTGAATCGCAAAAGACGGTAACCGAGAAAACGACCAAAGGGGAGGCGCAGGCTTATTCCCCTTTGGAAACCCCTTTTGTTTATACGCCGCGCGCACAACGCGCACAGCGGCGCAGGCGTCGTTAATTTAAAACCTGATAAATGAATGGATTTTTTCGTTAGGCAAGGCTTTGGCAAAATTTCGACGACGGGAGCATATGTGCTATATGTGACCGAGCGGAATTTTGACGGTAACGACGCATAACGGAAAAAGACATCATTTATCCGCCAGATATTCCTGTGCATAATGCACGGCAACGGCTCCGTCGGACACCGCGGTGACGATTTGTCTCAGCGCCTTGGTACGCACATCGCCTGCCGCAAAAACACCGGGGACATTTGTCCTTGTGCTTTCATCGGCAATAATATATCCGCCTTCGTCCAGATTCAGTTTGCCTTTTAAAAACGCGGTTGCCGGTGTTCTGCCGATGCTTACAAACAAACCGTCGCAGTCAATTTCCGTTTCACTGCCGGTCTTTAAATTTTTGATTTTAATACCCTTCAGCCTGTCATCCGCAATCAGCTGCGACACGGTACTATCCCAGCAGAATTCCACATTCTCTGCCTTCATTAGTGCGTCGCTGTAAATTTTATCTGCCCTGAGGGTATCCCTGCGGTGGACAAGAAACACTTTTTTGGCTATGCGGGACATATACAGAGCATCATCCACCGCCGTATTTCCGCCGCCTGCCACAACAACTGTCTTATCCTTATAAAACCGTCCGTCACAATGGGCGCAGTAGTGAACGCCTTTGCCTGTAAGCGCTTCTTCATTTTCCAGACCAAGCTCTTTCGGATTTGCGCCTGTGGAAATAACAACGGTTTTCGCGTAAAACGCACCGTTTGACGTATCGATGATTTTTATATTATCACTAAAATCAACGGACAAAACGTCTGCATATTCCGTTTCAGCGCCGAATTTTTCAGCTCCCTGCTGCATCTTCATGCCCAGCGTAAAGCCGTCTACTCCCTCGTCAAATCCCGGATAATTGTCTATCGTACCGGTCAGCGCCATCTGACCGCCGGGGGACATCCTCTCAAGCAGCAGAATATCCAGACCCGCACGGCAGGCATAAAGCGCAGCCGTATATCCGGCAGGGCCGCCGCCTATCACGATCATATCATAAATATGTTTCACATTTTTCACCGTTCCTTTCCGGTATAATCCAAGCATAATTGACATCTTGATTACGGGTATGATACAATAATTTAAAAGTTATTTTACACAAAAAGCATAAAAAGAAATGATCTGAAAATGAAAAATAACGCAATGTTTGAATCTGTATACAAAGAAATTTTTCCGTTCTGGGAAAATCTTAATGCTGAGGATAGAAATTTTATCTGCCAAAATTCCCTCGCGCTGACATATCCGAAAGGTACCCACATCCATGACGGAAATGAATGCTCCGGTGTGATTTTTGTCAAAAGCGGATGCCTGAGAGTATATATTCTGTCAGATACGGGAAAAGAAGTTACCCTTTATCGTCTATATTCGGGCGATATGTGCATGTTGTCCGCCTCATGCGTCCTGCAGTCCATCACCTTCGACGTGTTCATCGATGCTGAGGAAAACAGCGAATGCTATGTGATCAGCGGTCCGGCGTTTGCAAATATATCGGAGCGAAATAAAGACATTAAAATTTTCGCCCTTGAAACCGCTGTCAGCCGTTTTTCAGATGTAATGTGGGTCATGCAGCAAATCCTGTTTATGAGTATGGACAAGCGGCTTGCCGTTTTCCTTTCAGACGAAATTTCCAGAACGGGCAGCGACACCATAACGCTTACCCACGAGCAGATCGCCAGATATATGGGCTCTGCCCGTGAGGTCGTTTCAAGAACGCTTAAATATTTTGCTTCAGAAGGCATCGTTGAAGTATCCCGAAAGGGAATTAAAATACTGGATAAAAAGCGGCTGCGCGAATTAACCCTTTAACATATCCAGAATCTGCTGTTTCGGTCTTGCGCCCGATGACTGATGAACGATCTGTCCGCCGCTCATGACCACCAGAGTGGGAATCGTAGCAACACCGAACGCCTGAGCAAGCTCCGGCTGCTCGTCAACATTGATCTTACCGACCAGGTACTGGGGATTTTCTTCAGCGATCTCGTCAACGATGGGCGACACCATACGGCAGGGACCGCACCAGTCGGCGTAGAAATCAAGAAGCACCTTTTTGTCGCTGTTTTTAACGGATTCAAAATTATTTTTGTTTACACTTAATACTGACATAATCTATGTCTCCTTTCTGTTTCTTATGTACTTAGTATAACCTGAACGGTAAAATAGTTCAGTGACAAAGTCACATATCTTTCAAAACATTATATTACCTAAATATATGAAAATATCCGTATGAATCAATATTTGTATAAAAAAAGCAGATGACGTAAAAGTCATCTGCTTTTGTCTGTTTAAGCTGATTAAATTATTTAAGCTCGATCTTAGCGCCGGCTTCCTCAAGCTTAGCCTTGAGTTCCTCAGCGTCAGCTGTGGGAACAGCTTCCTTAACTGTTGAAGGCGCGCCGTCAACAAGCTCCTTAGCTTCCTTAAGTCCAAGACCAGTAGCCTCACGAACAGCCTTGATAACCTGAATCTTGTTGGCTCCGACTTCTGCAAGAACTACGTCAAATTCTGTCTTTTCGTCAGCCGCTGCTGCACCGCCGTCTGCAGGTGCTGCTACGGCTACTGCTGCTGCAGCGCTTACGCCAAACTCTTCTTCTACTGCTGATACGAGCTCTGAAAGCTCAAGAACTGTGAGAGTTTTAAGCTCTTCAACAATTGCTGTAACTTTTTCTGATGCCATTTTATTTTCCTCCGTAAAATTTAAATTAGTTTAAATGTAAAAATTATTTTTGATTACTCAGCTGTTTCTTCAGCCGGTGCTTCTGCAGGAGCTTCAGCGGCGGGAGCCTCTTCAGCTGCCGGTGTTTCTGCTGCGGCAGTTTCCTCGGCGGGAGCTTCCTCCTCAGCCTTCGGGGCAGGCTCACAAGCCTCTACGCCGCCCTTATCAACGATTGCCTGAACCGCGCGGGCGAAAGCTGCGATAGGTGCGTTAAACACGTTGCAGACTGTAGCAAGGAGAACTTCTCTTGACGGAAGCTTTGCAAGAGCAATGAGCTTTTCCATAGAGATAATTTCTCCGTCCAGATAACCGCTCTTTAATGAGAAGTTATCATGAGAATCAGCGTATTTCTGAAGAATACGAGCTGAAGCAACGTAATCATCCGCTGATGTCGCAATGGCTGTTGTGCCTTCAAGAACGGAATCCAGACCTTCAAGACCTGCATCCTGAGCGGCTCTGCCGAGAATAGAGTTTTTAACAACTGTATACTCAACGCCTGCCTCACGGAGCTCTTTACGCAGTTTTGTATCATCCTCAACGTTGATACCCTTGTAGTCAACAACTACACCTGCGCAGGAATTCTTGATTCTCTCTGAAAGATCAGCAACCATTTGCTTTTTCTTTTCAAGAATTGCTGTACTTGGCATTTACGATACCTCCATAATTATTTGCCGCGCAATGCGGACTTGAAACGGCAAACGCCGTCTTATGGCTGCCAGCTATAAAAAAGTGCATTCCGTAAGACGCGGAATGCACATAACAATCAAAATAACATGATTATAAATCGTTATCTGAATGTTCATTCCTCGGCAGGCGGTAAACTTACGCCGTAAATATCCGGCACCTGCTGTCTTTGGCTGAACAGCTATTGTATTTTAACACACAGCATCCGCTGTGTCAATACCTGATTTTTACTCAGCAGACGCTGCCGAGCCTACTTTGTTTGGATTAATCTTGATTCCGGGGCCCATTGTGGACGCAACCGCAACGGACTTGATATACTGTCCCTTTGCTGCTGACGGCTTAGCCTTGATGATAGCGTCAAGAAGAGCGTTGAAGTTTTCAAGCAGTTTCTCAGCGCCGAAAGAAGCCTTGCCGATAGGACAATGGATAATATTTGTCTTATCCAGACGGTATTCGATCTTACCTGCCTTAGCTTCCTGTACAGCCTTGGCAACGTCCGTTGTAACTGTGCCGGCTTTTGGTGAAGGCATAAGTCCGCGGGGACCGAGCACCTTACCGAGACGGCCAACGAAGCCCATCATATCCGGTGATGCGATAGCAACGTCAAAATCCATCCAGCCCCCTGAGATCTTCTGTACGAGATCAGCGTCGCCTACAACGTCTGCTCCTGCCTCTTCGGCAGCCTTGGCGAGATCGCCCTTAGCGAATACGGCAACTCTTACATCCTTACCTGTACCGTTAGGAAGAACAACAGCGCCGCGTACCTGCTGGTCAGCATGACGGGAGTCAACACCCAGACGGATATGCGCCTCAATCGTCTCATCAAACTTTGCTGTGGCTGTTTTTACCGAAAGCTCAAGAGCTTCGGCTGATTCATATAAATTTGTACGGTCAATAAGCTTTGCACCGTCTAAATATTTTTTTCCGTGTTTCATAATAAATTACCTCCAGTGGTTAATCGGATACTTCCTCCCACAAGGGAATTAGTCTTCAACTACTATACCCATGCTGCGTGCTGTTCCTGCGATCATTGACATAGCTGCCTCAAGTGAAGCGGCGTTCAGGTCAGGCATCTTTGTCTCAGCGATCTTCTGTATGTCCGCCTTTGAGATTGTGGCGACCTTATTCTTGTTCGGTACGCCCGACGCCTTGTCGATACCGCAGGCCTTCTTAATAAGAACAGCCGCAGGCGGTGTCTTTGTAACGAATGTGAACGAACGGTCCTCATATACTGTAATTACAACAGGAATAATAAGACCGGCGTCATTCTTTGTTCTCTCGTTGAACTCTTTTGTGAATGACATAATATTTACGCCGTGCTGACCGAGCGCCGGACCAACAGGCGGTGCCGGAGTTGCTTTACCGGCAGGAATCTGAAGTTTAATTAAACCTACTACCTTCTGTGCCATAATAATTTCCTCCTAATATTGTGGTAAATGGCGAGATATAAAAATCTCTCCCACCATCACAGACAAAACGGCAATTCTGTCCGCGATGATAATAAGCAAACAAAACTGACGGCTGACAGCACGGCCAGGCTGTTTGCGAATTACTGTAATTATTCACTGACCTTTTCAAGCTGGTCAAGCTCAAATTCAACAGTGTTTTCCCTGCCGAACATGGATACAGTTACCTGTACGCTGTTGTTTTCAACATCAATCTCCTCAACCGTACCGGAAAAGCCCTCCAGCGGTCCGTCGATAACATTGACAAGGTCGCCGACCTCATAGGAGACCTCAACGCTGATCTTTTCAACCCCGAGATTTTTTATCTCCTCGTCGGTAAGGGGTATCGGCTTGCTTTCAGGACCTACAAAGCCAGTGCATCCGCGGGTATTGCGAACGATATACCAGCTGTCGTCCGTCATGACCATTTTAATAAAGACATAGCCGGGCATCAGCTTTCTCTGATATTCTTTTTTTGTGCCGTCGTCCTTGACCTCAACAACCGTTTCAGTCGGAATTGCAACATCCTGAATCAGATCATGGAGATTGCGGTTTTCAACAACAGTCTGAATATTACTTGCCACCTTATTTTCATAACCGGAAAATGTGTGAGCAACGTACCATTTTGCCTCTTCCATTCCTAAGCCTCCCGAATATTGATATCAAATAAAATTATAAATAATTATTCGGCTGCTTCTGTGGTTGTTTCGGCCTCTGCCGTGGTATCTTCAGTCGTATCCGCTGTTGATTCATCGGCTGCGGTGGTGTCCTCGGTAGTATCGGTGTCTACCGTGTCAGAAACGGAAGTCGTCGTGGTGGTATCTGTATTTGCAAGATTTTTGAGTCCCTTGAATCCAAGAGAAAGAACCGTGTCAACACCGTAGATACAAACGCCTACGATCACACATAAGACAATAACGATCAGTGTATTTTTAAGCACTTCCTTGCGCTTGGACCATACGACCTTTTTTCCCTCTGATTTTACGCTTTTGAAGAAAGACGCAATGGATTTAAAAGGATTTTTTCTTGACTTCTTTTTGTTGTCCTTGGACTTATCTGATTTTTCAGTCTTCTTTGAAGTCTTCTTTTCGTCAGCCATTTGAGTCCTCCTGTTACTTCGTTTCCCTATGAAGAGTATGCTTCCTGCAGAAGCGGCAGTACTTGTTCATCTCAAGTCTGTCAGGTGAATTCTTCTTGTTTTTCATTGTGTTGTAATTGCGTTGTTTGCATTCAGTGCAAGCTAAGGTAATCTTAACTCTCATAAATAGCACCTCCGTTTAAATTTCGATAAATAATCTCCCTCGTATGCCACACAAAGCAATCCGGACAAAAAAATAAGGCCTAACGGCTCAGATTAATCATCCTTTTTGAGGTATCAATACTATATCACAGTGTCAAACGATAGTCAAGCCTTTTCCCAAAAAAATTTGCAATTGGCGGCATTTTATATTATTATATTAAAACAACAACTATCTATGGTATAGGTGACAAATTATGACCACAATTATAATCGGCGCCGGGGCAAGCGGTCTTGCCTGCGCCGTCCGGCTGAAACAGAATGCGCCGCACTGCAGCGTTACAATTTTAGAACGCATGCCGCAGCCGGGCAAAAAGATACTGGCCACCGGCAACGGCAGGTGTAATCTTTCCAACATAAATGCGGATCATTGTTCAGAGGTGACCGGATTTTTCAACGCCCTGGGCCTTGTCACCAGAGCTGACAGCGAAGGAAGGATATACCCGTACTCAAATCAGGCGTCAACGGTTGTGGATATTCTGACCGAAAAATGCCGTGAGCTCGGCGTCAAAATCATTACAGACTGCACGGTCACAGATATTGACCGCAGTCTTAACGTAATAACGGACAAGGGAACATTTACTGCGGATCATATTGTAATCGCCGCAGGAGGAAAAGCGCAGAAAAGCCTCGGCTCAGACGGCAGCGGTTACGGCCTGTTGAAATCCCTTGGCCACAGCATAACGCCGCTGTTCCCCGCCCTTGTACAGCTGACCTCGTCAAGCAAGTATCCGAGAATACTCAAAGGGCACAGGGTAAAATGCAATATGACGATTCAGCTTGACGGTACTTCTGTTAAACAGGAGTACGGAGAAGTGCTCTTTACGGATTACGGACTTTCCGGTATCGTCACGATGAATCTTTCGGACATTGTAAGTAAAATTTTCGCTGAAAAAGAGCCAAAAAAATGCCATGCGGTCCTTGACCTGATCCCGGAAATGCAGATCAATGAACTTGAAGAATATCTGAGAAAATTCGGAAATCTCAGGGGCATACTGGGAACGGCGCTTTCAGACATAATGGAGAAACAGTCCGAGGGAGATAGCAAGAAAACCGCTCGGATTGCTAAAAACTGGAAGCTGATCATTACCGGCACGAAAGGCTTTGACTTTGCACAGATAACCCACGGCGGCGCTGACAGGAAGGAATTTTGCAGGTATCAGTCAAAGCTGGTTAAAGGCGTATATGCCTGCGGGGAAATTCTGGACAGACAGTTTGCATGCGGCGGATACAATCTCAATTTCGCCTGGTACAGCGGCATAAAGACCGCTGATGAAATTACATCTTTATATAAAGGTATATAATATGATAAGAATAAATGAGATAAAGTTAAGCCTTGACGAAGAGAAAGATATCCTGAAGGCGAAGGCGGCTAAAATACTGAAGATCAATCAAAAATACATCAAATCCTATACGATTTATAAAAAAAGCGTCGACGCGAGAAAGAAGGATGACGTTCATTTCACGTATTCCCTTGACGTTGTTATCACCCTTGACGAAGAGCAGATCGTTTCAAAATGCAAGTCAAACAAGGTGCAGATTGTCAAACCGTATAAATACGAACTGCCTGAAAACAAGCGTGTCAGCAAATTCAGACCCATCGTGGTCGGTTTCGGTCCTGCCGGTATGTTTGCCGGACTGATTCTGGCACAGGCAGGGCTAAGACCCATTGTGCTTGAACGGGGTAAAGACGTTGACCGGCGAACAGCGGACGTAAATACGTTCTGGCAAACCAGAGAGCTTAATGAGGAATCCAACGTGCAGTTCGGAGAGGGCGGCGCCGGTACGTTTTCCGACGGCAAGCTCACCACAGGTATCAAAAGCCCTTATATACGCAAGATTTTACAGGAGCTTTACGAAGCGGGAGCGCCGGAGGAAATACTCTACTCCGCAAAACCTCATATCGGAACGGACAGGCTGGCAGTCGTCGTTAAAAATATCAGAAAAAAGATTGAAGGGCTGGGCGGTGAAGTCCGCCTGGAATCAAAGCTGGAAAAAATCATTGCCGCCAACGGCTTTGTACACGGAATCTCCTATTCACACCTTGGCCGGCAGTTTGATATGGAAACAGACTGCGTAATTATGGCAATAGGACACAGCGCCAGGGACACGGTTGAAATGTTGTATGATATGGGTGTTGAAATCATGCAGAAACCCTTTTCGGTCGGTGCAAGGATTGAGCATCCCCAGAGTCTGATAGACAAGGCACAGTACGGAAAATTTGCGGGCCATAAAAAGCTGGGGGCGGCCGACTATAAGCTCGCCTGCCACGGTCTGCACGAAAGAGGAGCCTATACCTTCTGTATGTGCCCCGGCGGCACAGTGGTAGCCGCCGCCAGTGAAAAGGAAGGCGTCATCGTAAACGGTATGAGTTCCCTTGCCCGTGACGGTGAAAACGCCAACTCAGCGCTGCTGGTGGGCATTGAGCCCAAAGATTTTCCAAGCGATCATCCGCTGGCGGGCATCTACTATCAGCGAGAAATCGAGCATAATGCGTACGTGCTTGCCGGCAGGAATTACAGCGCTCCGGCTCAGCTTGTGGGGGATTTTCTGAAAGGGATCACCAGCAAAAGACTTGGCAACGTCAAGCCCACCTGCCCCACCGGCGTGACGTTGACAAATCTTGACGAATGCCTGCCGTCAAAAGTAACGGCAACCATGAAATCCGCAATCGTTGCAATGGATAAAAAGCTAAACGGCTTCAATCTGTACGACGCTGTTCTCACCGCGCCGGAAACAAGATCGTCAAGCTCTGTTCGGATTTTAAGAGACGAATTTTTACAGTGCAATATACGGGGCGTTTATCCCTGCGGCGAGGGCGCCGGTTATGCCGGCGGTATAATCTCCGCAGCGGTGGACGGCGTAAAATGCGCCCATGCCGTGATGGATGATGAACATTAATTTCATACCTTTGCGTTGCATTCCTAATGAATTCAGGTGAAAAAGATGAGAATGAAGAGAAAGAAGAATCTTGACGAGCGCATTGCCGCCTCGTCGGATTACTTAACTATAATGAAAAACGCATCGCTGAATTATAACGACGCAGTCAAAGAAGACCATCTGATAGATTTGACCAAACTGTTCGGTAACGGCAAACCGGTGGTACTGGAGATTGGCAGCGGAAAGGGGCAGTTCGGCTGTGAATATGCCAAGCGAAATCCGCAGCGGAATATCCTTTGTGTAGAGCGAAACAGAAATGTTCTGATCCTCGCTATAGACCGGGCACGGGCTATGGGACTGGACAATATACGTTTCCTTTGCGGCACGGCTGAGTATCTGCCGTCCTACATTGATGAAAATTCCGTGGAGGAGATTTATCTTAATTTCTCCTGCCCTTTTCCAAAGCACAGGCACATTGCCCACCGGCTCACAAATCCGAGATTTCTGGAAATCTATAAGAAGATTTTAAAACCTGACGGCGTGATTTGCCAAAAGACCGACAATATGCATTTCTTTGAATACTCCATAGAGCAGTTTTCCGCCTGCGGTTTTAAGCTTTCAAACATTTCCCTTGATCTGCACAACAGCGATTTTGAGGGAAATATCGTTACGGAGTACGAAAATAAATTCGCCTCCCGGGGGTTCCCCATTTACCGCCTGGAAGCAAGATTATAATCGGTATATAAAAATGAAAATAATGGATACATATAACGATATCTTTTCAGTATATAAGCATGATAAATTCAATATGGTTTTATGGCAAAAATATGCTGAGAATATCTCTAATGAACTGAAAAAAATAGTTGAGCAGGATGCAGACAGATATGATTTTGTAAATCAATGCTTACCTGTTTTGAACAATTTAATTGGAAATAAGCAAATTGTCGAAACCGCACATGATTCCTTTTTGAAAGTCACGGAAAACTTATCACAAAAAATCCTTGATGCATTTGGTGTGGACTTAGATGTTACCATTGTATTTTATCTGGGACTTTGTAACGGCGCAGGCTGGGCAACAAAGCTCCGGCATAAGCCTGCCGTTCTTCTTGGAATTGAAAAAATCGTGGAACTTAACTGGTGTGATGAAAATGAAATGGCAGCGCTGCTCTACCACGAGCTGGGTCACATATGGCATTTCCTGTTTGAACAGAAAAAGAAGTTGCCCTTGACTGCTAAAGAAAACGCAATCCGCCAGCTTTATCGTGAAGGAATCGCAATGACTTTTGAACAGATTTTATGTAATAACTCCGACTTCTTTCACCAAAATATCAGCGGCTGGCTTGACTGGTGCAAGGCTAATGAAAGCGCAATCAAAAGTGAATATCTGCGAAGAATGGAAAACAAGGAAAGCGTGCAAGACTTCTTCGGCGATTGGGAAAGCTACAAAGGTCACTCCGATGTGGGTTACTTTTTAGGCAGCAGATTTATACGTTATATGATGCAGGAATATTCCTTGCAGGAAATCGCCGGTTTCAAAATTAAGACTGTTTATAAAAAATTCCACGAATATGCTAAAGCAGAAAATTAATTTTAACTACAAGTAAACAAAGACCTTTGAGGATATTCTCAAAGGTCTTTGTTCTTATTTATTATCTTAACTATCAGCTTTTTCTGTCGTTTTGTTTTTATTTTCTGCCGGGGCTTTTTTTACCGGCTTCTTTTTGGTCTTTTCCTCATATATCGGAATAACGTCTTCAATATCACCCTGGGCGATGATTTCACCGTGTTCAAGGAGGATTGCCTTGTCGCAGATAGCCCTTACCTGTTCAATGCTGTGTGAAACGAATAAAACGGTAACACCCTTGTCAAACAGTGACTGCACTTTTGCAAGGCTTTTTTTCTTGAATGCCGCGTCACCAACAGACAATACCTCATCCAATATCAGAATATCCGGTTCAACCGCAGTGGCGATGGAAAAGCCCAGTCTGGCTCTCATACCGCTTGAATAGTTTTTAATAGGCACTTTGATGAAACTGCCAAGCTCCGAAAACTCGACGATCTCATCAAATCTCTCTTTGATATACTCCCTGTCATAGCCGAGAATTGAGCCGTAGAGATATATATTTTCCTCTCCGGTATAGTTGGGCTCGAAGCCGGCTCCCAGCTCAAGAAGCGGAGCCAGAATACCGCGTTTTTCAATCGTTCCCTTAACGGGTTTGTACACGCCGACAATCGTTTTCAGAAGGGTACTTTTTCCGGCGCCGTTAAGACCAAGGATAGCCAGATGCTCTCCTTTTTTTACCTCTATATTTATGTCCTTGAGCGCATAGAATTTTTTATACTCAAGCTTGCGAGTAAGAAGTTTGATTACATATTCCTTAAGGTTGTCAACCTTTTCCTTATTGAGATTAAAGGTCATTGTGACATCCTTGACTGAAATCGCTACATCCTTATCCATATTTTCACCTCTGATTATTTTCCCCTCTTAACTTTCCACACAGCGACTGAAATTATAAGCGCCGCTATAAGCGAAATAAATCCTGCCGCCGCCACACTGCCTGCAAAGGAATAAATATAATCCATTACGAGCGTTTTGAGATAAACGGGAAAAATATCTATATGCTTTATTCTGAATATTATACAGACCATTATTGAAATCATGATTTCATAAAAACCGGCCGCATAAAAACTGATGCCTACGGCGCGAATCGAACGGTATCTTACACTGCCGATAAAAAACAAAATAAGTCCTGCCGCTAAGGCAAAAAACAAACCGACGCACAGAATGACGGTTGCGGCAATGGAGCCTACGTTTAACAGCGTCTTTGTATTGGAATATCCGATATCAATCTCATTGAGCATATAGTTGTTTACGGATTCCGAAATACTGCTGACGCTGTCCGTATTATCTTCCAATCCTTTTTGCGCGATCTGATTGGTTATATCCGTTTCAAGAGCAGTACATATACTGTTTATAGGCTCGGTATATGTGGTCTCGTTATATCCGGCTTCAGACCCGATATTGTTTGCTACATAAGCCTTGATTGCATCTCTGATAAGCGCCTCATCAAAAATATCGTCGAGATTATCGTTGTCAAGCCCGTTTTGCAGATATATATCCGACGCGTATTCAACCACACTGTCTTTTACCGAGGACACATATTCATATCCGGTAAATCTGTCCTCAATACTGCTTTTGTTCAGCAACACCGTTTTTGTACAAACAGCCAGACTGATTACCACAACGAGCGCAAACAGTACGAAAGAGAGCAAAACACGCAGTACCTTGGACACTTTATTTTCAGGGGAATCCGGCATATCAATCACCCTCCCCGTTCATTCTCTGGGCGAAAACATAATAATATTCGCCGCTTTGCTCAGAAAACACGGAAGGCATACTGCAAAGGACCAGCATATCCGTATCCTCTGCCTGATAGGCCTGTGTATCAGCGTCAATATATTTGGCATCGGTTATGCGGTATCGGTACTCACCGTTATTCGTACTGACCTGAATAACGTCACCAACATCGGCAAATTTCAGCGATGAAAAATAAGTTTCATCATAGCCCGTAATCAGCTTTACGCCCTCAGAATGATCAAGGCTTTCCTTATCGCTCTGAAAGCCGGCTCCGTTACGCATAGAGGCGCGGTTTGCGCCGTAATACACATCGCAGTTCACGCCGCAGCTTTCAATGGTGACATTGCCGATTTTATCGCCGTATGAGCCGATGAATTCCTTTTCCCTGCTTTCAGGGTCCATATCCTCAGAAATATCGCGAACATACATTGGGAAACGATTTTCCAGCTTATGAACGAACTCCGTTACGGGATCGTTTGCAATCAGCACAGCCGCAACAGTTACCGCCAAGGCAATGACAAGAAAACAGAAAATATATATAAAATAATTTTGAAATATTCCTTTTTTGCGTGTTTTTCTGCTCTTTTCCTCACTCATAGAGCTAACTCCTAATCCTCAAAGACAGCGCCTTTGGCTCCGCTGGTGACATGCTGAGCATATCTCTTTAAATATCCGGAAAGCTCCTGAACAGGCGGCTGCCACTTGGCTTTACGCTCCGCCAGAACCTCGTCAGACACATTCACCTTAAGCACTCTTGCCGGAATGTCGATCTCTATTTCATCTCCGTCCTCGACAAGTGCGATGGTACCGCCCATTGCCGCTTCAGGACTGATATGACCGATTGACGCGCCGCGGGTCGCGCCTGAGAAACGTCCGTCAGTAAGAAGCGCAACCGACGAGCCCAGCCCCATACCGATAATGGCGGAGGTTGGTGAAAGCATTTCTCTCATACCGGGGCCGCCTTTTGGTCCTTCATAACGGATCACCACAACGTCACCGGCAACGACCTTGCCGCCGTTGATGGCTTCAATGGCCTCTTCTTCGCTGTTGTAGCATTTTGCAGGACCTTTGTGCTGCATCATTTCAGGAGCGACTGCGCCTTTCTTTACTACAGCGCCGTCCTCAGCAAGATTACCTGTAAGCACAGCTATACCGCCGTCCGCAGAAAACGGATTTTCAAGGGTATGTATAATCTCTCCGTCCGCGTCCGGCGCCTTGGCAATTCGATCTGCCACGGTTCCGCTGACGGTAAGCGCGTCGGTATTGATCATACCGCCTCTTGCAAGTTCCTTCATAACCGCCTGGATACCGCCCACATCATTAAGGTCGGTAATGAACACCGACGAAGCCGGATTCAGCTTGCAAATCTGCGGTGTCTTTCTGCCATAAGCGTCCAGGTCATTAAGGTCAATATCGTGACCGGCGGCATGCGCGATAGCGGTAAGATGTAAAATCGTATTTGTTGAGCAACCAATCGCCATATCTGTACGCATAGCGTTTTCGATTGCTTTTTCGGTAATGATATCGGAGGGTTTGATATCTTCTTTAAGAAGATCCATGACCCTTTCGCCCGCCATCTTGGCAAGTCTTAACCTTGCGCTCATAACGGCGGGAATGGTGCCCGAACCGGGCAGCGACATACCGATTGTTTCCGTAAGGCAGTTCATGGAATTCGCCGTGTACATACCGGAACAGGAACCGCAGGTCGGACACGCCGTATATGCGCAGGATTCCAGATTTTCATCGCTCATCTTGCCTACCGCGTTGGCGCCCACATACTCAAACTGCTCGGAAAGTCCGATACGGTTTTCCGTTTCCGTGCTTTTACCGGGGAGCATGGGACCGCCGCTGATAAAGATACAGGGCAGATTCAGCCTGCAGGCAGCAAGCAGCATGCCGGGAACGATCTTGTCACAGTTCGGAATAAACACAACCGCGTCAAGAGGATGCGCGGTAAGCATGACCTCGATGCTGTCAGCAATAAGCTCTCTTGAGCAAAGGGAATACTTCATACCCTTATGATTCATCGCAATGCCGTCGCACACACCGATGGTGTTGAACTCAAAGGGAACGCCGCCGGCGTTTCTGATACCGGCCTTGACCTGCTCCGCAATCTTGTCAAGGTGCATATGACCGGGAATATAGTCGCTTTTTGAGTTTACGACAGCGACAAAAGGTCTTTTCATTTCCAGTTCGTCAATGCCCAGCGCTCTCAAAAGGGAGCGGTGAGGAGCCCTTGACGGACCTTTTTTTATTAAATCTGATCTCATATTCATACCTTCTTTAGTCTCAATTTATAGTTAATTTAACAATAAATGATTATTCGTTTATTGGTTTCATCGTCGGGACGGAAAAGACATCTCGGTTATTGGGTTACTAAAGTGGTATTCACTGTACTACCCCAAATGATTTGCCGCCCTATTGTGTTTGATACAACCTTTCTTTACTACCCCATACGTGCTATTTGATGTTGTATTTGGTGTAAATGGTGTAAGTCTCTTTTCGTCGCCAACAATAAAACTGCGTCAAATGTTTGCCGCTTTATTATACTCATTTTTGAAGTACGAGTCAAGACCTTCAAATTCAGACCTCCTTAACTCCTTCGTTACATCGGTATAAATGTTAAGGGTAGTAGAAATATCTTTGTGAC
>JAGHJI010000016.1 GCA_017886765.1 Eubacterium sp. | reverse complement strand
GGTTTACATTATACAAGATATTGTACTTTTAAGGAATGAGAGGTTATTTTTATGTTTGTAAAAGATGTAAAGGTTGAAAATCAAGTTGGTCTTCACGCGCGTCCTGCAACTTTCTTTATTCAAAAAGCAAATGAGTTTAAGTCTTCTATTTGGGTTGAAAAGGAAGAAAGAAGGGTAAACGCCAAGAGCCTGTTGGGTGTGCTCTCACTGGGTATTATGGGCGGTACGGATATTCGTATCATTGCTGACGGCTCTGACGAGGAAGCAGCTGTTGAAGGTCTTGTTTCCCTGGTAAAGAGCGGTTTTACCGAGTAATTAAAATTGTAAATATTTTCCGCGCTTGTCTTACGGCAGGCGCCTTTATTTTTTTATTTTTTTGTGTTATACTTTTGTTAATGAACAAGTCTGTATATGGAAAGGGGTGATTTTGTGACCGAAAAAGAACTGAGGAAAAAAGCTATGGCGCTGCCGCTGCAGCCCGGCGTCTATATTATGAAAAACAAAGACAGAAAAATTATTTATATCGGCAAGGCGAAAAAGCTGAAAAACCGCGTGTCCTCGTATTTCGGTTCACATTCCAATCACTCCCTGAAGGTTATCAGGATGGTGGAAAATGTTGATGATTTTGACTACATTCTCTGCGACAGCGAGTTTGAGGCGCTTGTACTTGAATGCTCGCTTATCAAGCAGCACCAGCCGAAATATAACATTCTTTTAAAGGATGATAAAGGATATAATTATATTAAAATCACCAAGGAGGAGTTCCCCCGTATCCGTGAATGTAAACGGATGGATGATGACAATGCCACCTATATCGGTCCGTACACCTCGAATTTTTCAGTAAAGCAGGCGGTGGAGGAAACGCTTAAAATTTTTAAGCTGCCGCGGTGCAACAAAAAATTCCCCAGGGATTACGGAAAAAGCAGACCGTGCCTCAACGGCTTTATGGGTATCTGCTGCGCGCCCTGCGCCGGACGTATAAAGCAGGAGGAATTTGCCCATAATGTTGAGGACGCTGTTTCGTTTCTGAAAGGCGGCAGCGTCAGAGCCGTGCGTGATATGCAGGCGCAGATGCAGGAATTTTCTGAAAACCTGCAGTTTGAAGAAGCGGCTAAGCTCCGTGACAGGATTAGGGCGATTAAAAATCTTGAGGAAAAGCAGAAGGTTGTTTCCATAAATGTGCCGGAGGAGGATGTTTTTGCCCTTGTCAATTCAAACAAAAAGGCGTGCTTTGAGGTTATACGCTTTGAGCACGGGAAACTGACCGACACGGAATACTGGCTGATCGATTCAGTTGACGATCTGCCCCAGGCGCGGTTTGAGTTGATTGAGCGTTATTATTCCATGCGAGACCGTATCCCCTCCAGAATTGCGGTTGACGGCGAAATTGCCGATGAGGAGCTGCTGAAGGAATTTCTTGAAAGCCGGAGAGAAAAGAAGGTTGAGTTCATTCATCCTCAAAGAGGAGAGCATCTTTCCATAGTCAATATGTGTATCAGCAATGCCAATGAGCATCTGGCCCAGCAGCAGGGAAGGCTCGGCAGGGAGCTTGCCACGCTGGAGGAGTTGAGAGAGCTGCTGAGGCTTGAAAAACTGCCGGAATATATTGAATCCTACGATATTTCCCACACCTTCGGCGCGGACAATGTTGCCGGTATGGTGGTTTTTCACAACGGCAGACCCATGAAAAACGCTTACAAACGGTTTTCCATAAAAGGCTTTGACGGGCAGAATGATGTGGGCTCCATGAGGGAGGTCCTTACCAGACGGTTTAATCACTATTATAACGACGATGAGGACAGTACCTTTAAAATACTTCCCGATCTGATTTTGCTGGACGGCGGGGAACCCCAGGTGAACGCGGTCCTGCCGGTCATAAAATCCATGGGGCTTGACGTGCCCGTTTTCGGTATGGTTAAGGACAATAAGCACAGAACGAGAGCCATTGCACTCACCGGCGGTGAGATAGAGATCAACTCCCACAGAAAGGTATTTACGCTCATATCCTCCATACAGGAGGAGGTCCACCGATTTGCCATAACCTATCATCATAAAAAGCATAAAAAAAGCGCCCTTTCCACTTCACTGACCAAGATTGATGGAATCGGTGACGCAAAGGCAAAAGCGCTCCTTAAGCATTTTAAAACAGTGGGGGCGATAAAAGCAGCCGGTGTTGATGAACTTGCCGGCGTACCGGGAATCAGCAAAGGCAACGCTCAAAAGATATTTGAATTTTATCATCCCTGACACAAATTCAGGATACAAATTGTAAAAATAATGTTAATCTTCTTGACTAATAAAACGCTTGTTTGTATAATGTAGATTAGTAATGGCTGAAATGTATCCATTTTTGATAGTGGATTGCGCCTATCCCGAGGAAGAACTGTAAATGATGCGTGTTATCACAGGCATCGCCAGAGGCAGACGGCTTGAAACGCTGCCGGGTGAGGATGTCACAAGACCGACAACAGAATCTGTAAAAGAGGCTCTGTTCTCCATGATTCAGTTTGAGATTGAGGGTAAACGAGTGATAGATCTTTTTGCAGGTTCAGGACAGCTTGGTATTGAGGCGTTATCACGCGGCGCGGAGCACTGCACCTTTGTTGAGAACAACAGACAGGCTGTTAAGGTGATTGAAAATAATATTTCACACTGCGGCTTTGCCGGTAATTCAAAGGTGGTTCAGTGCGACGCCGTATCGTTTCTTATGAGAAACGACAGCTTTGATATTGCGTTTCTTGATCCTCCGTACCGACAGGGACTTGCGCTGAAATGTCTTAAACTGATTTTGCCGAAGATGACGGACAGCGGTATCGTTGTATGTGAGACCTCCGCTGATGAGCAGCTGCCTGACAGTGTAAACGGATGGGGAGCAGACAGAGTCAGAAGATACGGCAAAACCAAGCTGACCCTTTATCGAAAGGAATAATATATAAATGAAAATTGCGGTTTGTCCCGGCAGCTTTGATCCGGTAACGCTGGGGCATCTTGATATTATTGAAAGAGCGTCGGAGCTTTTTGACAGGGTGGTCGTCCTTGTAATGACCAACAGCGCAAAACATTGCGCCTTTACTGTTGAAGAGAGGATCGCGCTTTTAAAAAAATGTGTTTGCAATCCTAAGGTGGAAATTGATACATACAGCGGTCTTTTGATCAATTATGCGAAGGAAAAGGGCGCTGTTGCCATTGTAAAAGGACTTAGGGCGGTGTCTGATTTTGATTATGAATTTCAGCAGGCGCTTATCAACAAAAGTCTTTTTCCGGGGATTGAGACTGTATTTCTCACCGCCAGAAGTGAAAATATGTTTCTTTCTTCCAGTATGGTGAAAGAGGTCTGCAGTCTTGACGGCGATATTTCACCATTCGTACCAAAGGAAATTGTAAAAGATATATATTTAAGATGTAAAGGAGATAATTAAAATGACCAATACTGATATTTTACTTGAAGATCTGGAAGATGTACTTGACGACGCTACTTCAATTCCCCTCAGCAAAAAGTATGCTGTCGATGTTGATAAGATTAAGACAATCATTGAGGATATACGCCTGAATACGCCCCAGGAAACAAAGCAGGCTAAGGCTATCGTGGATTCCAGAAACAGTATTCTTGAGGAAGCGAACAAGCAGGCTGCCGATATTATTGCCAAGGCGCAGGACCAGGCAAGGGAGCTGGTTGCCAGAGACCAGATTACCCAGACCGCACAGGCGGAGGCTGCTGATATCATTGCCAAGGCAAAGGAGCAGGGTGACGCTTATGTTACCGACGCGCAGAATCAGGCTTCCGAAATTCTCAGCAACGCCACCAATCAGGCGAATGAGATGGTCACTACCGCGCAGAACAAATCACGTGAAATGCTCACTGCTGTAAATAACTATGCTGACGATACTCTCCTTGCGATTGACGATTCTCTTTACAAGGCGCTTTCTGACGTAAGAAGGATCAGGCAGGGCATTATGAACAGCCAGAATAAGAACAAATAATATATTATGATATTTCAGGGGCGGATTTTATATCCGCCCTTCAGACTGTCGATAAAGTCGGCTGAACCACGCCGCAATAAAAACGTGCGGTATAACTTCTCTTTTGTAGGGGACGGTGTCCCTGCCGTCCCGTTCTGATCGAAGAGATCGCAACAAAAAACAGCGATAAGGATATCGAATCCTTACCGCTGTTGAGCGTTTTTCGTTTTTTGCTCAGGGGCGGTACCATCGTACAGCACCCGTTCGCAAGAAAACGAAATTCATCTCGATTTCTCGAAGTCTGTTCAGCGTGTAAGGGTACACGCTTTTCTGAATTTACAACTTTTTCTACACGCTGTGGGGCGGATTTTATATCCGCCCGTTTTGCTTTTAAGAAAGGGGGATAACCGTGGCGTCCTGGGCGATACATTTCAGAGTGGCGGACTGGTTTTTAAATAAAATACAAACCCTTGACAAGGAATATTTCCTTATCGGAAATATTGCGCCGGACTGCGGCGTACCTGTGGAAGGTAAAAGGGAATATGACCCACCGAGCATTGTGACCCACAGAACAAATGACGGAAATAAAAGCGACTGCGATTATAATTCCATTTACAATGAGTTTATAAGAGATGAAACGGATGTTAGGAAAAAATCATTTTTCACCGGATATTTTGTTCACTATATGACAGACTGCCTTTGGGCTTTGGAAACGTGCATTCCGATCGAAAAAGCTTTCGGCTCGTTTGATACGGACAGAAAACTGGCGAAAACCGTAAAAAAAGAGTGGTACAATCTGGATTTTACATTTTTTAAAAATCATATAAGTCCGTCCTTTGAGCTTTTTAAAACGTATAAAGAGTTTCATGAACCATATCCGGAATTTTATAAAAACAACGAGATAGCAAGACAGATGAAAAATATAGTTTCCTTTTATGCTTCCAATAAGCCCGTAAGGATGAAATATAAATATACAACGCCCCAAATCGTTGAAAAATTTGTGGAGCAGACACCCCGGATTATTTTTGATGAAATAGAAAAAAGAGATATAAAATTATAATTCAGCGCAGGGGAGGCGCAGGCTTATTCCCCTTTGGAAACCCCTTTTTGCACGCCGTAACGCAGTATGCTAACCGTACGGGCGATTATCAATCGCCCGTATTTAACGCTGAATGATAATCTATAAATTAAACCGCCGGTACGATTGATCGTACCGGCGGTTTTGGTTTTATTCGGTTTCTTCTTTGCTTCGCTTTTCCACAATGAACTGATGTACCTTGTCCGCAAGCTCGCCGTAGAGCTTGAATTTTTTGGAAAAGATTATTAATGATAACAGGATCAAAACAGAAG
>JAGHJI010000015.1 GCA_017886765.1 Eubacterium sp. | reverse complement strand
ATTTTCGCACACCCTTTCATATTAGTGTGGTGTGCATTTAAGCATAGATTTTGCTAATAATCAAGTCTTTTGGAAAATTATTTTGCAATGAAAAACACAAAAATCAAACCGTGAACCACACCCGGTTCACGGTTTGGTGATGAACAATATAAACAGTGCTGATATAAAATAAAATCCTAAAATTTAATTTTTAACATAAAAAGTGTTTTTACCCGCACCGTATTTGGAAATATATCCTTCTGCCGTCAGTTTCCTTAAGTGGCGCTCAACTGTAGATGCGCTAAGAGACGGGCATAACCCTAATATATCTCGTTTTGTGAACTTACAGATTTTATTATTGACCCGTGATCATTCAGTTATAGCAATGCGTGTTGACAATATTAACCTAAAAAATAGGTATAACAGTTTTTTATCTAATTAATAAATTAGAATTTGGACTATGACTATAAATACATTGTAAAAAACATTAAAATATGGTATATTTAATTAAATATTGTAGTTGAGGTGTATCTATGTTAGATGCAAATATAACATTGTTCGATGTAAAAAACCAAAACAATGATTCTAATACAAATCCAAATAGATTAGTAATAAACTCATGTAAAGCAGTTGTATATGACAAGATTTATTCGGAGTTAGAAGAATTAAGCTTTGCAAATATAAATTTGAATAACTACGATTATGGATACATTGAATACGAATTTGGATTTAATGAAAAATTTGAAAATCCATATAAAACATTTTATATTTCTTTATTTGCAATAAGAGTTAATTTGTTAAGTTATCCTATAAAGATAGACCCTCCTCGTCCATCTACAACACCAAAAATAAGGTTAAATAAAAACTATTCTAAAGTAAATAAAGACGGAAATATGTCTCTTGGTGTTAGATATTTTTTTAGATCTTTAAAAGAACGAGAAGCTCTAATCAATGGAGATGAAGTGCTAATTGAAGGATGCGTTGCTTTAGACACAAGAAAGAATAATTATGATATTATGTGTCGAATAATTAAAGTAGGCAATGAATGGATCCTTGATGAAGCAAATACATATCGTACACATAAAAGTATTGATATTTATAATTTATGGCACTAACAAACAAATCTTAAATATTTTTATCCACGAAAACACAAAGAATATTATGGACTATTTAGACTACAGAGAAAATTAGGTGTTGATTTTGATAATAAAGAAAAAATAAACATTTAATGAATGCAGTAATTAATTATTTTAAAAGCAGTGCAAAAATTGGTTGGCTTCAAAAAGGTATCGCATATAGAATATATTACTACGCAGAGGGATATGTTTCTTTGAAAATAAAGTACAATAAAAAATAAATCTAATTATAAGGAAATAACACAAATGAAAAAGAAAATACTTAGAGTTATTATTCCAATTGCTATAGTCTTTATAGCATATATAATACTTGATTATGTAAATATTCCTACACTTGTGGGACTAACACCTGCAAACATCAATGGAGATATGTTTAGTGCCATTTTCAACTCTGTTATTGTGATAGTTTTATATGTTGTATCGTTTTATTTCATTGATAACAAACAAAATGAAAAAGACGCTAATGCTAGAGATGTAACGGATGTTTTACTAAAAAAAACATATCAGGAATGTTTAGACACTTTGAAACTCCTCGACAACAAAGACATGATTGAAAAATATATCATACCTAAGATAGATGGTAAAAAATCAACATTGGAGAATGATATAATACATAATTTACAAACATTACCTTTTTCCTCTTTTGATGTAGTAATAGATTTAGCTAAAAACGGTTATGTTAAAAAGGATAAACTTGAAAGTTACCTAGATGTAAAAAATGAGTACCGATATTTAGTTAATATGAAAATTATATTATTTGACTTGGTTTGTCCAGAAAATGATTGCCAATATGCAATGTATCAAGATATCAATGCAAGGGATAAAAGTTTAAAAAACAAGTTAAGAGATTTGTTGTCATAAGAATAAACGATTCGAAATATTAAAAGAATATTGACTAGAAAATAATTCTGTTATTATAAAATAGAGTTATTACAAAATATATAAAATAAATATTTAATTTATTATCTTTAGGGTTCATCGAAACTCGTCTTCGTAAATATTTATTTTAGCGTATCAATCTTAAGATTGATAAATGCTATTCTATTTATTTTAACAATTCTTTACTATTTTTCATTGACGGAAAGACGATGTTGAGAAAATTTGTAACTTAATACAGTAATATTTACATTTGTTAGCGGTAGCAGAAAAATAAATGACATAAAAAGGCACCTCGATTTAATCGAGGTGCCTTAATTATGTTTTAATCATTTGATTTCCTGTTCAAGATTTCTGAAAGTATCCGTGTCAAAGAAATCGGCTATTGAGATTTCCAGACCGTCGCATATTTTCTTGATCGTTGTAATACTCGGATTTTTGCTTTGATTGTATATGATTGATTTGACCGTTGTATAGGGAACACCGGAAATGGTCGCAAGGCGGCAGAAATTAAGCCCCCGCTCATTGCACAGCTCCTCTATACGCTGCTTTGTGGCTTCAACAATCGTCATCCGTATCACTCCCAACAAAATTATGATACTAATTTTGCCGGGACGATATAGACTATACATTATACTAATTACGATATATAGTCTTTTTTACTTTGCTTGCGGCAAGCGCAATGAAAACTGCAGATTCAATATCATAACCTGCCGCTTTCAGCGCTTCCCGCATTTCTTTTTCAACTTCTTCGGGTGTGGTGTTGTATTCTTTTGCCACCCGCTCTAATAACCTTTGATAGCGCATCGGGTCTCCTCCTTTCAATAACATAGTAT
>JAGHJI010000001.1 GCA_017886765.1 Eubacterium sp. | reverse complement strand
GTTCAGAAGGGGCTCACCGCCGAAAAAGTCAACCTCCAGATTCTTTCTCGTGCCGCTTTGCTCAATCAGAAAATCAAGGGCGCGCTTTCCGGTCTCAAGGCTCATAAGTCCTTTGGGTCCATCGTATTCACCCTTCCCGGCAAAGCAGTATTTGCAGGCGAGGTTGCAGTCATGGGCTACGTGCAGGCAGATTGCCTTGACAACGCCCTGGCGTTTTTTAAACTGCGCCGCCGTGTTTTCAAAAGTATCTTCAGCAAACAGTCTGCCGTCGGCAATCAGCTTTTTTATATCCTCAAAGCAAAGGTCGATTTCTTCCGGTGTAACATCGTCATTATCCTTGTATTTTTCAAGTATAATTGCCTTTATTTCATCCTCGGTCTTGTTTTTATACATGGTTATAATGTCATAGGTCGCCTCGTCAACGGAATGTACGCATCCGCTGTTCTGGTCCAGTATGATGTTATAACCGTTCATTTTATATGCGTGAATCATAACAAAGAAAAAGACGGGCACGCCCGCCTAAATCCTTTCATAAAATTTTACTTTTTAATCTGCTCACATTTCTGGTTTGCTACTGAGCAGGAAGTCTTGCTTGCTGACTGGCAGGATGTCTGGCATTCGCCGCAGCCGCCCTTCTTGGCAGATTCGCAAAGATTGCGTGAGCTTAATGTGTTGATTCTTTTCACAGAGGACACCTCTTTCATACTTTATATTTATTATGCACCTATTGTACATGATTCCGCTGCCTTTGTCAATATATTGTCCGGCAGCAGATTGTCATCGGAAATCATATTTACACCTTTTTTTATATTTAAACTGATTGCTTCGATAATTTCTTGACTTATGATTTCTCCCGGCACGATGATCGGTATGCCCGGCGGATAGGCGTAGATATATGTGCCGCAGATTTTGCCGATACTGTCCTTTACTCCGGTAATTTCCGTGTGTTTTACATCGCTGGATTTGCAGGCTTTTTGAGGCATTTCAGGCTTGGATATATTATGTTTAAGGGGCTTTCTTTTTTCAGTGCTGTCAAGGGCTTTCAGCAGCAAATCAAATCCGCGGTCCGTGTCGGCAACAGTGGAAATAAGAATCACATAGTTCAGCGACGCGCCCTCAGGCTCAATACCGTTCTTTCTCAAATGTTCTGAAAGCTCCGCGCCCGTGTATCCGTCGGCTGAAAGAATTAGCCGTGTCCTGTCATCGTTTTTATGTAGGGTAATGTTTTTCAGCTTTTTTGCTTTGGAAAGAAATGTGTCAAGTCTGTTTTTATATTGTGCAAATTCCGCATTGCCGTCTTTCAGAAAGTCCACGCATTTGTCAACCGAATTTAAAAGGACATAGTTGGGGGAACTGCTTTCAAATATGTCCATATACATTTTGACTCTGTCAAAGTATTTGCTGTTATTTATATGAACAACGGCGGTCTGGGTAAGGCAGGGGAGCGTCTTGTGCAGAGACTGGATAACAATATCGCCCTTCGCCCGTGCAGGCAGCCAGTCCGAGAAGCCGAAATGCGCGCCGTGGGCAGCGTCCACGATCAGCGGTATTTTACAATCCAATTCGCTGATAAAGCCCTCATAGGTGGGGGAGGTGATCACAAGCGCTTTGGCGTCCGGATTTTCCTTTGTGATTTTATCAACCGCTTCTTGTGTGATCCCGGTGTATATTCCCAGTTCAGTATCAAATTCCGGCTCAAGATACACTACGTCAAGCTCCTGTAAAAAACAGGCGTTGTATACGGATTTGTGACAGTTTCTTGCAATGATAATTTTATCGCCTTTTTCGCACAAAGCGCAGATTGCAGCCAGAATACCGCAGGTGGAGCCGTTGACGGAAATCATGCTTTTTTGATATCCGAATATTTCCGAAATATCCTTTTCAAGTTGCTTCAACACACCTGTGGGATTGTGAAGATTGTCAAAGCCGTCAATTTCCGTAATGTCCATTTCAGAACCGGTTATACGAAACTGTGGATTCCTTTTGTGTCCGGGCATATGAAAGGGATATGTATGCAGATCATCCAGTTTGTTACTTAGTTTCAACCAAAATCTTCTCCTTTTTCATGTTGTGTATGCACAGCAGGATGTACCCTGAAAAAATCGGCATAAGTTCTATGAAAGCCGTTTCTTTATAAATAATCAGCAGAATGAAATCGGCAACAAGCAGTACGCCGCTTACCGCCGCCAGGACATAAGATCTGCTGAGCAAAAATAATAAAAATACCGTCATTCCCATAACTGCCGAAAAGGTCAGCGAGCCGGCGCAGTGCAGTATGTATTCGCCGTATTTGTCATAATCAAAATCACATAATATGGTAAGCGCCATACCGATTAGGGAAAGGATCAGCAGAGCAATGTAAAATTTGTATTTTGTTTTTCTGTAACCGATTATAATATTGACTGCAAGCGCTATAAAAGTCAGTACGCCCCACACAGCAAAAAGAACAGGATGCTCCAAACCGATTTTGGACATCGCACTGCTGTTTCCCTTAAACCCTCCGAGGCTTGCGTAGCATACGGAATATACCGCCGCAATGATGCTTAGAGCCGGACAAATAAAATTTTTCATAATTTCACCGAATATATTGTAACATATTTGATTGACATTTCAAGTAAGTTGTGTTATTATGCTAATGCTGATTTAAAAAATCAGTCTGCGGAACAAGCTGAAAAGTACGTTTTTAACTGAAAGTAAGCCCCGCCTCGGTCGTCCTCGCCGTGTAAAATGTAGAGGACAAAGTTGAATATGCAGAAGTGGCGGAATTGGCAGTTTTCAGCCGAGCGCTGCCGGTGGCAGAAAGAGCGAAGGCTGAAAAGGCGCAGCGGTCAAAATTTGTAGCGAGAGCGAAAGCAAATTTTGGGCACCGCAAGAGTATCGCGTAGCGCGTCTGCCTCAAATGTGTATTTAAATGCGGATTAAGCAAAACGCTCCGTCTCGGTCGTCCTCGCCGTGTAAAATGTAGAGGTCAGAATTGAATACGCAGAAGTGGCGGAATTGGCAGACGCGCTAGATTCAGGTTCTAGTGAAAGCAATTTCATGAGGGTTCAAGTCCCTTCTTCTGCACCAAAAAACAGCAGACAAAATGTCTGCTGTTTTTTGTTACATATCTTTAATAAAACGACTTAGTTATTGAACAAAATAGATAACCGGTGGTTTTATGAAAGATATTTTGGGTTATGTAAAGAATTTATCCATTTCTAAAAAGGCTATATATATTATATTATATTGCTATTTTTGTTTACTACGGAAATTTGGTGGGCATTATTTGTTTGCAGAATATATCATACATGTGTCCCGATAAGAAATTGGTTTGATATATATGTGTTGCGTTTCCTTTTATGTTTGCGTTTCTTAATTTCCTGATTATAATAAAAAAACAAATCAGCGGTTTTTATTTGACTGTCGATTTTGTTCTGCTGATTACTTATCCTCCCGCTTTAACGGCTCTGTGTTTTCTGATAGACCGGATACATAGTTTTATTACTTAATCCTCCGGGGATTATCGGTTCTGCATACAAGATAGTCAATACTTGTGTTATACAGATCCGACAGCTTTATGATCAGACTGAGGGGGATATCCCTTTTGCCTCGTTCGTATTTAGAGTAAAGTGACTGGTCACAGTGCAGGTATTCCGCTACCTGCTTTTGTGTCAGGTCATTGTCCTCTCGCATATCCTTGATTCTCAATTTCATAAAAACATCACCAAGATGATTATAAAATGAAACAGATTTCTGCTTGACAAATAGGACTAATAGTCCTATAATGAATTTAGTCTAAATTGTCGAGAGAAATAATATTATGGAAATTGTGCTTTTAATAAGTAATGTTTTTCAAAGGGGAAGGGATAACTTTTTTGAGTATGCCTGCATAGGTATACTGATACTTCTGCTCATTATTATTTCGCGTTCGGACAAAAATATGAAATAGCTCATGTATTTTTTACCTCGAAAGGCTTTCGTGATTTTGCGGAAGTCTTTCACTTTTGTTATATAAACTTTTCAATATGAATTTGTTTATTTAATAACGGTGATATTGACAATTTTAATCCGTTAAACTATAATTAATATAATGTCATTTTGTGACAATTATTTCTATTGTTCGGAGGAAGTTTTATGAACGTATTTATGATTGGCGGTACAGGACTGCTGGGATGCGAGGCAGCAACCTGTCTCATTAAAAAAGGTCACAAAGTAACTTCAGTTGCTTTGCCGCCGCTGCCGGAAGGAGCGCCTATTCCCGAGGAAATGGATATCATTTTCGGTGATATCAATAAGAAATCCGATGAGGAATTGGAAAATATGCTCAAGGGCAATGACGTATTTATCTTCGCTGCCGGCGTTGACGAGAGAGTGGAATTCCCGGCTCCGGTTATGGATTATTATTATAAGTACAACATTGCGCCGCTTAAGAGAATTTTCCCCATCTGTAAAAAGGTCGGCGTTAAGAGAGCGGTTGTACTGGGCTCATACTTCTCCTATCTTTCAAAGGCAAGGCCTGATATGCGCCTGACGGAGAGAAATCCGTATTTCAAATCAAGAATTATGCAGGAAGAGGTTTGTGAAGCGTTCTGTGACGACGATTTCAGCTGCGCCGTTCTTGAACTTCCTTACATATTCGGCACACAGCCCGGCAGAAAGCCCGTATGGACGGTACTTATTGAGCAGATCGCCTTTATGGACAGCTGGCCCTTTACAATGTATCCTGCCGGCGGTACTACGATGCTTACCTGCCGTCAGGTTGGTCAGGCGATTGCCGGAGCCGCTGAGAGAAAGAAATCCGGCTTTGAGGCCATTCCGATCGGTATGTACAATATGAAATGGAATGAGTTTCTTAAAATCGTATATGACGCAAGGGGTATGCATAACAGGAAGATCGTAAACGTTTCACCATGGATGATGAAAATGGGTATGATCAAAGTTGTCAAGGATTATAAAAAGAGAGGTATTGATTCCGGTATGGACCCGATGAATCTGCCCGATATTATGGATATTGATCTTTTCTTCAACAATGTGTACACCAAGGAGCTCGGCGTTGAAGAGGACGATATCAACGCCGCTATTGCTGATTCTATCCGCGTTTCAGTAGACGCATATAACGGAAAGGTCAAACTTCTTGAAATGAAGGGCGAGTAAACATAGTATATAAAATCAGAAAGCCGCCGCACTTATTTGTGCGGCGGCTGTTTTTCATATTATTTATTTTGAGGATTGTCTCAGTTCCTTTGCTTTCGGTGTTACAAGGAATATTGTAATAATAAATGAAAGAACATCGGCGGCGGCCTGTACGTAGGTTATGCCGTTTAATCCGAATATATACGGCAGCAAAAAGACAAGGGGAACATAAAATATGCCCTGTCTCGCCAGCGCCAGAATTGTTGCTTTGCCGGATATTTTCAGTGACTGCATAAGCATATTTGACGTTGTGCAGTAACCTAACAGCGGCATAACGACACATTGTATTCTCAGCGCTTTTGCTCCAATTTCAATAACCTGCGGGTCGTCACGGAAAAGCGCGATCAGCTGCGGCGCAAATAGGAATGCTGCGACCGACAATACAGTAATGGCGCAGGTGGATACGATTGCCGTGAATTTGTAGCCATCATAAACACGTTTATAATTTTTAGCTCCGTTATTGAAGCTGCATACCGGCTGAAAACCTTGTCCCAGACCGATTACAACCGCCATTCCCAGAAACATAACTCGGTTGAATACGTTCATACCTGCCACTGCGGCGTCGCCGTATTTGGCACAGGCAAAGTTAAGGCTGACAGTCGCTACGGTCTGGATGCCCTGACGGGCAAGGGAAGGGAGTCCGTTTTTTGAAATATTCAGGAATATTTCGCCTTTAGGTTTGAACTGTTTGATCGTTATTCTTATATTTTCTCCGCGCCGTGTTCCAATCAGAAGAACAATGAAGCCGATAAACTGGCTGATAATTGTTGCGATAGCGGCGCCCTCCACACCGAGTTTGAATGTAAAAATAAACAGAGGGTCAATCAGAATGTTGAGCAGACTGCCGCTGAGTATACCAAACATGGAATACAACGCGCTGCCCTGGTATCTCAGCTGATTGTTCATCACAAATGAGCAAAGAATAAACGGAGCGCCAATCAGAATGTATTTCAGATATCCGCTGGCAGCGTCAATGGTGGTTTCTGTCGCGCCCAGCATATACGCAATGTTTCTTGAAAAGAAAATGCCGGCAACAGCCACGATGATCCCGATTATAAACGCAGTGAAAAAGGCTACGTTAGCGTATATCTGCGCCGTTTCCTTTTTCTTTTCGCCCAGATATGTGCTGATAAGTATTCCGCTGCCGTTGCCGAGGAAGAAGCCTATTGCCTGCAGCAGCGTCATAACGGAGAAAACAACGCCTATTGCTGCCACAGATGTGGTGTCAATTTTACCGACAAAGTAACTGTCCGCCATATTGTAGACCGCGGACACAAGCATGGTTATAATCGTCGGCACGGCAAGGGAGGAGATAAGCTTTTTTACCGGCTCGTTTGCCATTTTGTCATATTTGTCTTTATACTGTTTCATATTGTTCCTTTGTTTTACATCCTTATATATACGCTCATTTCATTTTCGCCGCGGTTTCCCCACTTATAATACGGAATAAATTTTATAACGCATTTTTCGTATTCCGGGGCAGTATATTCGGCATAAAGTCGGTCATCCTCCCGCTCTCTGATGCCCTTTGCGAATATCATGCCGTTATCAAATCTGAAATCCGGTTCCTTATCCAGACGGAGCAAATGCAGATTTTTTCCGTTGTCCGCCTCTTCAACACAGTAGACAAAGGGACCTCGCATGACTGCCGCTTTGCCGATATTTGCTCTCACACGATTAGAGCACTTTATCAGCTTTGTTTTCATTTCAAATTGAATGTCTATTTCGGTACTTTTACATATGGTAATAAAAGCGTAGCCGTTTCTGATTTCATAGCTTTCAGATAGCTTAAAATGATCGCACCAGCCGGGAATACGCAGTGCCAGCTTGAAAGGTGTTTTCATGTCGACAAAGACGGATATCTTACCGCTGTTTGTATAGTCAGACGTTATGGTAATATCCGCCTTGTCACAGTTAACTTGCGCGCCTATATATTGGTTTATAAATAAAGTATTGTCATTTTCAGTAAAAATATATTCTTCCAGTGAGGAAAACAATCTGGCAAGATTTGGAGGACAGCAGGCACAGCCAAACCATTTCTGCCGAACAGGTTTTATGTGGGCTTTACGGGCATCGGATTTTGACGCTACCGGCAGGACCTCAAGCGGATTGACATAGAAAAAGGATTTGCCGTCCGGCGCCATAGCGGACAATATGGTGTTATATAAGGCTCTTTCGGCTACATCGGCATAGTCAGAATTGATTTCGATCTTGGACATTTCCCTTGCGAAGGATACCAGCCCTATGGAAGCGCAGGTCTCTGCATACGCCAGGTCATTGGGAAGATCATAGTCAAAGGAAAAGGCCTCGCCGTGGACTGTTGCGCCGATACCGCCTGTGATGTATATTTTTCTTTCAGCGATATTTTTCCATATGCTTTTGCAGGCTGAAAAGAGTTCATCGTCGCAGTAAATTTTCGCCGCGTCCGCCATGGCGCTGTAAAGATATACACCCCGCACAGCGTGGCCGACAGCCTCTTTTTGTTCTCTGACGGGTATATGTGCCTGATTGTAACGGTAGTCCTCGCCCGAGGTGGTCACACCGCGTTCCTTATCAAAATAGTACGGCTTTTCACCACGCCGGTCGATAAAGCATTTCGCAGTTTCAAGATATTTCTCCAGTCCCGTTTCCTCATACAGTCTAATCAGGGCGGTTTCCGCAATCTCGTGACCGGGATACCCCTCCGTCTTATCCTTACCGAAGATATCGCAGATCAAATCCGCAAACCTGCATGCCGCGTCAAATAATTTTCTGTCACCCGTGGCTCTGTAAAAACTGACGGCGCCAAGGGCAAGATGACCGAAGCAGTACAGCTCGTGATGATCCTTTAAATTGGTGAAAATTTTACTCCTGTCATTTATTATATACAGGGTGTCAAGATAGCCGTTCTCCAGCTGTGCCGAGCATATCAGTTTTATAAAGCCCTTCGCCTTGTTTTCCAGTTCACTGTCCGGATGATGCATTAAGGTGTATCCCACGGCTTCTATCCATTTATAAACGTCTGAGTCCTGAAACACCCAGCCATGAAAGGCGTTTTTGTCTGCGTTGCTTTCATCATAATGCCATTTATCTACGGGATAGACTTCAGGTCTGCCGCCGCTTTTTATTTTCTCACATACTGCCGCGGCTTTTTTGAAGTTTTCTATACAATAGCTTTTTTCTGCCCCTTCGATTTTATCCTGCAGGGCAAGATACTGGTAGGGGATTACACTTTTTCTAACTGTTTCAATAATACCGCTCCAGAAAGCGTCATTTATTTTTACATTGTTCATTTTAAGATGACTGGAAAATTCCGATTTGTTCATACTCTACCTCATAAAAAATGCACTTGTCATTCTGTACAAGTGCATTTTATCACAAATGATTATCATTTTAAAGCTTAAGCGGCAATATTTGTGCGGCTGATTATCTTGTTGATTTCTTCAATTTCCCGTTTTCTTTCCGCTACTCTTTCGTTATGCCTTTTTTCAAATGCTTTTCTCCTGCGCTTTTTTGCCTTTTTTGACTCGTAAAAATACCACACTCCCGTGGCGGCTGCGGCAAGCACCAGAATATCGGCGGCGAACAGAATTTTCATCTGATTCGCAGTGAGCTGGTCAAAAAGACGGAAAGAAATAAAAGTGATTGCGAATCCGGCAATCAGTGTTGCCGTTGTAATCAAAAATGACCAAACTAATTTTTTTACTGATTTTTTCATAAGAAAATACCTCCTCTTTTAAGTGCGGATTACTCCGTTTGCTTACAATTCCATTTTAGCAGAAGCATTTTCTCATTCAATAGGTCCGCTCAATAGAGTCCAAAATTTTGGACTCTATCGGGCATTTTTTTATTTTTTACAAATTTTCTATTGACATTTTCAATCGGTTTACTGCATCGTTCATCCTTTCATAGGGTATTCCGGAAGGGGAGATAACAAGCTCGATTTTATTGTTTTCATGTTTCTCCACAAATACCTTTAAACCGTGCTTTTCAAATTCAGACAGATTCTTTTTAAAATCAGACGTGAATATGATCTGGAGCGTATTTTCGCCTATCTTTGTTACAGCATCTGGAATCTCTTTTTTGATAAGACAGGCAAAGGCTTTCGTTTTAGCGGTGTAAAGGCGTCTTATTTTTCTTGTCTGGGATTTTATGTGACCGTCCCGTATGTAATTGCAGAGAGCGATTTGCTCCGTTTTTCCGGCGGTCTGCGCGAAACGGAAGGATTTTTTGTCATACATTTGGGTCAGTTCCTTTGTCAGCACCATAAAGCTGATCCTGATGCCCGGCAGGAGCATTGCGGAAAATGAACCCATATATACAATGTTGCCTTTGCCCAGCGCAAAAAGTGACGGCGTTGGTTTAACATTATACAGAAATTCGTTTTCGTAATCGTCCTCAATGACAAGGGAGCCGTGTTTTCTTGAGTATTCTACCAGCTCAAGCCGCCTTTTTATCGGCATAACATCGCCCCAGCGCGTCATATGAGAGGGGGAGACATAAATGATGTTGGCGTCCTTGTCTCTGGTATGGACGTCGAAGCCGTAATCGCTGAATATTCCCATACCCTGTACGAAGCTTTTGTCGGGAAAGGATACACTGCTGCGGCTGTCCAGCAGTGAGCAGAGAATATGCAGCAGGGGCTGAACGCCCGCGCCGATGATGATTCTGTTTGGAGAAGTTATAACATTTCTTTTTTCTTTAATATACTGGGCAATGGCGCACCTCAGGTCGTACTCTCCTTTGGGCTGGCTGTATGTGAGCAGTCTGTCCGTCTGCCTCAGGGCGCTTTTCATATATCTCTGCCACAGTGTGAAATCAAAGCTCTCCGCGTCGGCGGTACCTCCGGTAAGGTCGAACTCCGTGTTGCTTTCCTCAACATCATCTTCCTCATACTGCTGCGCGCTTTGCATATCCGATACAAAATAACCGCGTTTTTCCCGGGCAATGATGTAACCGTCGGCGCACAGGTCAAAATAGGCGGTTTGTACCGTAGTTACGGAAACGCCGTATATCTGCGCGGCTTTTCTTACGGAAGGGACTTTGTCATGGACAGCCAGTTCTCCCGATAATATCATTTCTTTTATTATGTTATAGATTTGTGTATACTTCTTCATAACTGTACCTTAAAATATTGTTAAAACTGTGTATTTTATTAATTACAGTAACATTATATAATGGTGTTAAAGATAAATCAAGAGGGAGGACGGATATATGAAAAAATGTGCGGTAATCAACGACTTGTCCGGATTCGGAAAATGCTCTCTTACCGCGTCGATCCCCGTATTGTCCGCTATGGGCGCTGAGGCGCACCCACTGCCCACTGCCGTGCTTTCCAATCAAACGGCGTATGACAGCTACAAGTCACTGTCGCTTACTTCGGTTCTGCCCGATTTTATTTTGGAATGGAAAAAGCTGGGCGTTTCCTTTGACGGTATCCTGACGGGTTTTGTCACGGACAAGGAACAGGTCGATATCATAAGCGGTTTTATTGACGATTTTAAAAAAGAGGGTACCATCGTTCTTGTTGATCCGGTTATGGCTGACAACGGTTCCCTTTATGACGGATATACAAGGGAGATGTGCGATAAAATCAAAGCGCTTTGCTATAAGGCGGATATCATCACACCCAATATTGCTGAGCTTGCTTTTATTGCCGGCGAGGAATATTCGGAAAAATATGACGACCTCATTTCCTATGGGAAAAAACTTGTATCAAACGGAATAAAGAATATTGTCGTAACAGGATATAAGGAAGGGGACACGATTTCAAATATCGTTTTTGACGGCGTGCAGGTAAGAAAGGTCACGTCAAAACGAATAGGCGGCTATTTCAGCGGTACCGGCGATATAACCGCGTCCATTATAATGGGCGGCGTTCTCAGGGGAATGTCCATAACCGCTGCTGCTGCTCTGGCATCTGCGTTTATCAGTAAGGCCATAGAGAACACAGGCTGTACAAATCATAATGACGGTATAGAATTTGAAAAATTTTTGGAGGATCTGATCTGATATGAAAAACAATAAATTATTTAAGCTGGTAGCTACCGCTATGTTTACCGCAATGATCTTTGTGCTGACTCGTTTTATATCCGTTCCGGTGGCGACGGGATATGTACACTTCGGCGACGCCCTTGTTTATCTGACCGCTTCCGTGCTGGGCGGACCGTGGGCATTCTTCGCCGCAGCAGTAGGGGAGGCGCTGGCAGACGTTGCGTCAGGCTGGTTTACATACGCCCCCGCTACGCTGATTGTCAAGGCTCTTATTGCTTTGCCCTTTGTTTTGGTGAATAAAAAGAACGAAAAAATCTTGACACCGCTTACCGCATTGTTTACAATACCTGCAGGTATGATTACTGTTGGCGGTTATTTCGTTGCCGATATGATTATTGATAAGGCATACGCTGTTGTAAATATACCAGGAAATATTATTCAGGCAGTTGGCAGCGCTGTCATATTTATTGTGCTTGCGGCGGCGTTTGACGCGGCAAAGCTGAAACAAAAATTATTTTCCGACAGAGGTGAGAAGCATTATGGCTGATATTGTTTATACGTTGGAAGGCGGGGTCTATCTTAATATAACAAATAAATGCCCCTGCAACTGCGCCTTTTGCATCCGGTCAAAGGGCGACGCGGTGGGCGACGCGGAAAAACTGTGGTTTGATACCGAGCCCACTATGGATGAGATTAAAAAAGCCATTGACGATTTTGATTTTACCAAGGTTGAGAAAGCCGTTTTCTGCGGCTATGGAGAGCCCACTAACGCATATGATCATCTGATAGAGGCGGCAAAATATATTAAAAGCATTAATCCAAATATTAAACTCAGACTTAATACCAACGGACTTTCTGATCTGATCAACAGCAGGCCCACGGCAAAGGAGCTTTCCGAGGTGTTCGACTCTATCTCCGTTTCTCTGAATGAGCCCACCGCTGAAAAGTATGATAAGATAACGCGAAATATTTTTGACGGAAAAGCCTTTGACGCCATGCTCGCTTTTACCCGTGAATGCGTCAAATACTGCAATGATGTCCGAATGACAGTAGTGGACGTCATATCCCCTGAGGATATTGAGCTTTCAAGACAGGTGTGTGAATCAACTGGCGCCAAATTCAGAGTTCGCTCCTACGCCAGAGGCAGATAATACAATAATTAGGGCTGACTGCAAGTCAGCTCTTTATTTTTTATTGAAAATACGTTTAACAGGTGATAGAATGATAGTATAAAGAAGATAAGAGGGGTGCTGAAATGAAAGAGAAGAAAAAAGCCGGCGCCATCGGCGGCCGTGTATGGACTTCTATTATCCTTTTCGGGCTTATCGGACAGATTGCCTGGGTAGTTGAAAATATGTATTTCTCCCGTTTTATGCAAAACGAGATTACGAGAGCGCCTTACGCAACAACGCTTATGGTCGCTTTTTCCGCAATATTCGCCACGCTTTCCACCCTAATCGGCGGCGCGCTCTGCGACAGGACCGGCAAGCGCAAGCTATTTATCTGCTGGGGCTATGTTGTCTGGGGGTTTACAATTATGATGTTTGCCCTTGTCCCTATGAAACCCAGTGCTGATAAGGTGCTGCCCATGGTTATACTCGTTGTGGCTATGGACTGCGTGATGTCGGTCATCGGCTCCATCAGCAATGACGCCGCTTTTAACACCTGGGTCACCGATATTTCCAATACCGCCAACAGAGCGAGAGTGGATACGGTGCTGGCTATTATGCCGCTGTTTGCCCTTGCCGTTGTATTCGGCGGCTTTGACAGTCTGACAAACGCCTCCGCAACTACGGACGATTGGAAAACATTTTTCCTCATCCTCGGTATCATACCCAGCGCAGGCGGATTAATCGGTCTGTTTCTTATGAAAGATAAACCCGGTATCACGCCCAACAGGAACCATTCTTTCCTCTCCGATTTTACATATTCTCTCCAGCCAAAAGTAATTAAGCAAAACAAGATGCTTTATATCTGCCTTGCGGGTAATATGGTCTCCGCAATAGCGTATCAGATTTATGTCAATTATCTTTTCAATATCGTTGAAGGGACTATGGGTATCGCGAATTATATCATTCCCGTCGGCATTATTATGGTCGTCTCCGCTGTGATTTCCGTTATTGTTTCCGCCGCCATGGATAAACACGGTAAAAAGCATTTTTACTATCCGACTGTCATCGCGGGCGTTGCGGGCTGTGTTATCGTATGGGCGTCAAAATTCCTGATCGGCAAAAATGAAACGGCGCTGATTGCGATGCTCATTTTCGGAGGCATACTGATTATCGGTGTCAGTCTGGTTATGGCAGGGCTTTTTACCGCTTCATACAGGGACTATATACCGAAGGGCAAGGAGGGCTTGTTCCAGGGCTGCCGTATGGTCATGTATGTCCTGGTGCCTATGATCATTGGTCCGCTGGTTGCGCAGACGATTATCAACGCCGCCAATAAAGGCGTTGCTGACGCGGATATCGTATATCCGATGGAGCTGTTTCTCGGCGCGGCGGCTGTCATGCTGTTCTGTTTCATTCCTGCCAAAATCGTACGTGACAGACAGCCCGAATACCATGACGAGCTGATGAAACAGATTGACGGCTGACACGCTCGGATAAAATCCTGCAAGAAAACATCCACGGACCGTTTTGCAGTCCGTGGATTTTATTATATATGTATCAGTTTTTAAGGCTGTGGAGCGGAGCGGGTATTTTTCCGCCGCGGTTGATAAACTGCGCAGGGGATTTTGTATTGACCTTCATCACAGGACCGCTGCCGAGCAGACCGCCGAACTCCAGCTCGTCGCCGATATCCTTTCCGATTGCCGGAATCACTCTGACTGCGGTGGTCTTTCCGTTTACCATGCCGATTGCCGCCTCGTCCGCGATGATACCGCTGATTACCTCAGGTGTGGTGTCGCCGGGAATGACAATCATATCCAGACCGACGGAGCAGACTGCCGTCATTGCCTCCAGCTTTTCAATGGTGAGCGAGCCTGATTTTGCCGCCTCGATCATACCGGCGTCTTCAGAAACAGGAATAAACGCGCCGGAAAGTCCGCCCACACTGGAGGACGCCATGACGCCGCCTTTTTTAACCGCGTCATTCAGCATGGCCAGGCAGGCTGTTGTTCCCGCGGCGCCGCACTGCTCAAGCCCAATCTCCTCAAGAATATGGGCAACCGAGTCGCCCACAGCAGGAGTCGGAGCGAGAGACAGGTCCACAATGCCAAAGGGCACGCCAAGACGTCTTGAGGATTCGACGCCCACAAGCTGACCCATTCTGGTAACCTTAAACGCCGTCTTTTTAATCAGCTCGGCAATTTCGTTGATGGAGTAGTCCGGATGCTTTGAAACCGCGCTTCTTACAACACCGGGACCGGATACGCCCACATTGATGACGCAGTCCGGCTCGGACACGCCGTGAAAGGCACCTGCCATAAACGGATTATCTTCCGGAGCGTTGCAGAATACCACCAGCTTGCCGGCGGCTATGCAGTTGTTGTCCTTTGTAAGCTCCGCCGCTTCCTTAACTTTCTGTCCCATTATTTTGACGGCGTCAAGATTGATTCCGGCTTTTGTGGAGCCGATATTCACGGAGGAACAGATATGCTCCGTCTGGGCAAGCGCCTGAGGAATGGACTGTATCAGCTCCATGTCCCCTGCGGCAAATCCTTTTTGCACCAGAGCGCTGTAGCCGCCGATAAAGTTTACGCCTATGGTTCTTGCCGCTTTTTCAAGGGCGAGGGCATATTTTACAGGGTCGCCGCCGCTGATACCGGCAAGTATGGAAATGGGCGTAACGCTTACACGCTTATTTATAATTGGGATACCATATTCCTTTTCAATCTGTTCACCGGTCTCTACCAGCTTTTCCGCCTTGGTGCAGATCTTGTCATATATTTTGGCACAGGCCTTGTCAATGTCCGAATCTGCGCAGCTGAGCAGAGATATGCCCATGGTAGTAGTACGGATATCCAGACACTCGTCCTGTATCATTCTTATGGTTTCAAGAATATCGTTTGTGTTAATCAAGGACCTTTCCTCCTAAATTCTGTGCATGGAATTGAAAATGTCTTCGTGCATGACATGAATAGAAAGACTGTGCTCCTCACCGTAGGAGGAAAGCTCGTCGGAAAATTCCGTAAATTCAACACTGCTCTTTGAGATGTCCGCCATCATGATCATACAGAACATATCTTCCATGACTGTCTGGGAAACCTCAGTAATGTTGATATTGCTTTTGGCGCAGATTTCAGATACCTTTGCAAGAATACCGACTGTATCCTTGCCCACAACCGTAATAACCGCTCTCATAATAAAGCCTCCGTAATATAACTAATAGAATAAGCTGTGAAAATTATAACAGAGAGATAAACTTTTTTCAATAAAGTACAGAAATATATTTAATTTTTTTTCAATATGTGGTAAAATATTTCTGTTTTATTACTGATGTAAGGAAAGGTATATTCGTGGATTATAATAATATTGTTGATTTGCATACCCACAGCATCTTCAGCTTTGACGGTAACGACAGCTGCGATGACTTATGCCGCAGTGCCGCCCAAAAGGGTATCAAAGTGCTTGCTATAACCGATCACTGCGATATTGACGGCAAGAATATGGACGCGGATAAGCTCTGCTCGTCCCAGATTGCGGAAGTCTCCGCGGTGCGTGAAAAATATGCTGACAGGCTTTGCGTCCTCAGGGGACTTGAAATAGGGCAGGGGATTTACCGCAGAGCGCTTACCGAAAAAGTCTGTAAGACGTATGACTATGATTTCATTTTAGGCTCTCTCCATAATCTGGAAAATATGGAGGATTTCTGTTTTCTTGATTACAGCAGCTTTGACGTGTATGAGCTTTTGTCATGTTATTTTGACGGCTTGCTGGAACTTTCAGCATGGGGCGCGTTCGACTCGCTTGCCCACCTTACCTATCCTCTGAGGTACATAGTAGCCAGGGAGCATATTGATGTGGATATGTCACGGTACAGCGAGGTCATTGACAGTATTTTTGAGAATCTTGTTAAAAATAAAAAGGCGCTGGAAATCAATACATCCGGGCTGTTTATGGAAATGCAGGATACGCTGCCGAACATCAGCTTTGTAAAAAGATTTAAGGAAGCCGGCGGTGAATATGTTACAGTCGGTTCAGATTCCCATTATGCCGACAGGGTAGGTCAGGGAATAGAAACCGGTATGAAGATTGCCTATGATTCAGGCTTTCGTAAAATAACGATATACAAAAAGCATCAGCCGGAGCTGATAAATATAGAATGAGGTAGTTATATGGATAAGCTTTTAAGTCTGATTGAAAAAAATCCCCGTCTTTCAAATAAGGAAATTGCCGTCATGCTGGGCGCTAAGGAAAAGGAGATTGAAGAAAAGATCCGTCTTTATGAGGAAACCGGGGTCATCAAGGGCTACAGAGCTATGCTTGATAAGGATAAGGCGAACGCGCAGACCGTTACCGCCCTTATTGAAATCAAGGTGCATCCTAAATTTGAGCACGGTTTTGACGAGATTGCCCAGCGTATTTCCCAGCTTGAAGAGGTGGAGAGCGTTTATTTAATGAGCGGCGGTTTTGATTTATGCTGTATGGTAACCGACAAATCCTTTCAGGAGGTGGCAATGTTTGTCGCCAGCCGTCTTGCGCCCATGGACAGCGTTATGTCAACGGCAACGCATTTCATTCTGAAAAAATATAAGGAGCAGGGCATCCTGTTTTCCGAGCCGCTTAAAGACGACAGGGGGAACATTTCCCTTTGATGAACTACAACGAATTTATTAATACTCATATTTTGAATATGAAACCCAGCGGAATCAGAAAATTCTTTTCCATTGCCGAGGAAATGGACAATGTGATTTCCCTGGGTGTGGGTGAGCCGGATTTTCTGACTCCTTGGCATATCCGCCAAAAAGGTATTGAAACGCTGGAAAGAGGTACCACCAGATATACTGCAAACGCCGGACTGCTTGAGCTGAGAAAGGAAATTTCCGCTTTTTATAAAAAGAAATACCATACGGAATATGACCCCGGGGACGAGGTGCTTGTCACTGTGGGCGGCTCTGAGGGTATTGATATGTGTATACGCACTCTGGTCAGCCCCGGCGACGAGGTGCTGATCGTGGAGCCGTCTTTTGTCTGCTACAAGCCGATTGTGGAGATGTGCGGCGGCGTGCCGGTAATAATAGAAACAAAAAATGAAAACAATTTCAGGCTTACTGCCGAGGAACTGAAAAGCGCCGTTACGGAAAAAACAAAGCTGCTTGTTCTGCCTTATCCGAATAATCCTACCGGAGCAGTTATGCGCAAAGAGGATCTTGTCGCCATAGCCAAGGTGATAAAGGCGCAGAACATCTTTGTTCTGTCAGACGAAATATACAGCGAGCTGACCTACGGCGATCAGTCCCATGTTACGATTGCGTCTGTTACAGGTATGAAAGAACGTACCGTGGTGATCAACGGCTTTTCAAAAACCTATTCCATGACGGGCTGGCGGCTGGGTTATGCCCTGGGGCCAAAGCCGGTTATCGAGCAGATGACCAAGCTGCATCAGTACGCAATTATGTCAGCACCGACCAATTCCCAGTACGCGGCAATCGAGGCACTGAGAAACGGCGATGCGGATATTAAGAAGATGCTGGACGATTATGATATGAGACGGCGGTTTACCGTAAACGCCTTTCGTGAAATCGGTCTGGATTGTTTTGAGCCTGAGGGCGCTTTCTATGTATTCCCGTGTATAAAATCAACCGGCCTGTCTTCGGAGGAATTTTGTGAAAAGCTCATTATGAGCAAGCGGGTGGCAGTGGTACCCGGCAATGCCTTCGGCGACTGCGGAGAGGGTTATATTAGGGTCTCCTACTGCTATTCAATAGATAATATAAAAGAAGCGGTTAGACGTATCGGCGAATTTATAAAAGAACTCGGAGAGTAAGATGAAAACAGAGGAAGTTAAAACTAAGGCATATGCTAAAATTAATTTAATGCTTGATATTGTTGCAAAAAGGGCAGACGGATATCATGATCTATTCATGATTATGCAAAGCATAGGGCTGTATGATACAATTACCGTAACGCAGAACAAATCAAAGAAGATAACGATTTCCTGCAATATGGACGATATTCCCCTTGATGAAAAAAATATTGCCTATAAGGCGGCTGACGCTTTCTTTCAGTCAACAAAGAAGAAAAATAAGGGTATCCATATTGATATTGTCAAGCGGATACCGCATGCAGCAGGTATGGCGGGTGGCAGTGCCGACGGCGCAGGGGTGCTGGTAGCCCTTAATGCGCTGACCGATGCAGGACTGACAGAGGACGAACTGTGTGAAATAGGCGTAAAAATCGGAGCTGACGTGCCGTTTTGCATTAAAGGCGGAACCCTTCTTGCCCAGGGTATTGGTGATGTGCTCAATAAGGTGAAGCCGCTGAGAAAATGCTATATCCTGATTGCCAAACCGGACGTGGGCGTCAATACCGGTTACGCCTACAAGCAGTTTGACGAATGCGGAAAGATCCACACGCCCGATAAATTGGGTATGCTGTGCGCTATGCAAAGCAGGGACCTGGCAGACATCGCCGCAAGAATGGAAAACGTTTTTGAGCAGTTTATTGATGTGCCGAACAAGGTGGATATCAAAAGCATCATGCGGGAAAACGGTGCCCTCGGCGTCTGCATGAGCGGCAGCGGTCCGACGGTATTCGGTATATTCGATGATAGAGAAAAGGCGAATGCAGCGGCTGAGAATCTCAAGGTATACGCAAAAGATATTGCGGTTACAGTTCCGGTATCAAAAGGCTGCAGGTTGGTGAAGTGAGCTATGAAATATAATAATGAAGAATTTATTACCCAATTCAAAGAAATCATTAAAAAGGAAGCACCCGATAAAATACTGTTTGTCGCAAGTCATGCGCATGACCGATACGGTTACAGAAACGCAATCGACTCCCTCGGTATCAGCTGTGTTGCATTTACGGATTTTGAGCCATGTCCTGAAGTTTCATCGGTCAAAGCCGGCACGGAAATTTTTAATAAAGAGGGCTGTGATTTTATCGTTACGGTTGGCGGAGGCAGTGCTATGGATGTTGCCAAGGCCATTAAGCTTTTTGCAGAGTCTGACGTCAAAATCCTCGCCGTTCCCACCACTGCCGGAACCGGCGCGGAAGTGACCCGTTTCGCGGTGCTTTATCATCACGGGGACAAAGAGTCTGTCAGCAGCTATGATATCATTCCGGATTACGCTGTTTTTGATTACAGCTCCCTTGCTTCTCTTTCACACTATCAGAGAGTCGTGACCGGACTTGACGCGTTTTCACACAGTATTGAGGCATGCTGGTCACTGAACGCAAATGATGAGAGCAGGGAATATTCCGCACGGTCTCTTGCGCTTTTTAATGATTATTTTAAGAAATTTCTGGATGACGATCAAGGCGCGTATGAGCCTATGATGAAATGCAGTGAGCTTGCCGGAAGGGCAATTAATATTGCCAGAACGACTGCTCCCCACGCAATGAGTTACAAGCTTCATAAGCTGAAGGGCTATTCCCACGGACAGGCGGTGGCGCTTTGTCTTGCTTATATTTGGCAGTATATGCTGGAAAACTGTAAAACGGCTGAGCTTGAAATTCTGCTGGCGGAAACGGAGATCATCAGCGGATATACCCCTGAGACACTGCAAAAGATGCTGTGTGATTTAGGCCTTTGTGATGATTTGACGCTGACACAGGATGAGCTTGAAGAGTGTATCCGCGGCGTGAATGTTGACAGAATGAGCAATCACCCCATGAAATTTGATTATCAGGATATTGAAAATATTTATCGTTCGTTTATGAATATAAAATAAAAGGCGGCGTACTGCCGTCTTTTTTGTAAAAACGTATTTATTCCAAAATTTTCGTAAATAATATAATGAATCTGCTGTGAAAGGAATTTATAATATGCCGGAATACAAGTATCATTTTGAGACCCTGCAACTGCACGTGGGACAGGAGGAGCCGGATCCCGCTACTGATGCGAGAGCTGTTCCGATTTATCAGACCACCTCCTATGTGTTTAAAGACTGCGACCATGCCGCCGCAAGATTTTCTCTTCAGGACGCCGGAAATATTTACGGCAGACTGACCAATTCCACACAGGAGGTTTTGGAAAAAAGAATGGCGGCTCTGGAGGGCGGTGTTGCCGCGCTGGCGGTAGCTTCCGGCGCTGCGGCGATTTCCTATGTTTTCCAGGCTCTTGCCGGCAGCGGCGATCACATAGTCGCCGCAAAGACGATTTACGGCGGTACGTATAATTATCTGGTAAATACCATAAAGCGCTTCGGTATCCAAACCACTTTTGTTGACCCTGATCATTTGTCTGATTTTGAGAACGCGATCAAAGAAAATACAAAGGCGATTTTCATAGAAACTTTGGGAAATCCCAATTCCAATCTGATTGATATAGAGAAAGTGGCAGAGATTGCGCATCGTTACAATATTCCCCTTGTGGTGGATTCCACCTTTGCCACACCGTATTTACTCAAACCCATTGCGTATTCAGCCGATATTGTTGTGCATTCCGCAACGAAATTTATCGGCGGTCACGGTACTACCCTGGGCGGTATTATTATCGACAGCGGTAACTTTGACTGGAAAAAAAGCGGAAAATTTCCGCAGATTTCTGAGCCGAATCCAAGCTATCACGGTATCAGCTTTACTGAAGCGGCAGGATCGGCAGCGTTTGTGACGTATATCAGGGCCGTGCTCCTGCGCGATACCGGCGCGGCGATTTCTCCGTTTAATGCTTTCCTCCTCTTACAGGGGCTTGAGACGCTGTCTTTACGTGTTGAGCGCCATGTTGAAAACACAAAAAAGGTCATTGACTATCTTCAAAATCACCCTAAGGTGGAAAAGGTCAATCACCCAAGCGTTGACAATCGATATACGGACCTGTACAACAGGTATTTTCCCAACGGCGCCGGCTCAATTTTTACCTTTGATATCAAAGGGGGAGAGAGGGAAGCCAAGACCTTTATTGATCATCTTAAAATCTTTTCAATACTGGCAAATGTTGCGGACTTAAAATCCCTTGTTATTCATCCGGCGACGACTACCCACAGTCAGTTGGCGCCGGATGAGCTTGAGGAACAGAATATAAAGTCCAATACCATCCGGCTTTCCATCGGCACGGAGCATATTGACGATATCCTACACGATATGGAGCAGGCTTTCAGCTCAATAGATTAATAAAAGGAGTAGATTATAATGATATATAAATCGGCAACTGACCTTGTAGGTAATACGCCACTTGTTGAGATAAATAACTTTAAGGAAAAATATAATCTAAGCACAAGACTGCTGGCAAAGCTCGAATATTTCAATCCGGCAGGCTCTGTAAAGGACAGAATCGCCAAAGCAATCATTGAGGACGCGGAGAAAAACGGCTTGCTGAAAAAGGGCTCCGTAATTATTGAGCCCACCAGCGGTAATACGGGAATCGGACTTGCTTCTGTCGCGGCGGCAAAGGGTTACAGAATTATTATCACCATGCCGGAGACTATGAGCATTGAAAGACGCAATATCATGAAAGCCTACGGTGCCGAACTTGTGCTGACAGACGGCGCAAAGGGAATGAAAGGCGCTATTGAAAAAGCAGAGGAGCTTGCGGCAGAAACTGAAAATTCATTTATAGCCGGTCAGTTTGTAAATCCGGTCAATCCTGCAACGCACAAGGAAACCACGGGTCCGGAGATCTGGAACGATACGCAGGGAAAGGTGGATATATTTGTTGCCGGAGTTGGTACCGGCGGCACGATTTCAGGTGTGGGAGAATATCTGAAAAGTAAAAACCCCGATATAAAAATAGTCGCTGTTGAGCCCGCTGATTCCCCGGTGCTTTCCAAGGGGCAGGCGGGGCCGCATAAGCTTCAGGGAATAGGCGCCGGATTCGTTCCCGATACCCTTAATACAGATATATACGATGAAATCATAACGGTTGAGAATGAGGATGCCTTCACAATGGGCAGAGAATTTGCGAAAACGGAAGGCGTACTGGTAGGTATTTCAAGCGGTGCGGCCCTATGGGCTGCAAAACACCTTGCCGAAAAAGCGGAAAATAAGGATAAAACGATTGTCGTGCTATTGCCTGATACCGGGGACAGGTATCTTTCAACACCTATGTTTTCATAGAAAAAGCATCTCAGTAATACAGATACTGAGATGCTTTTTCTATTTATTTGCTTCTGTTTTAACCTGTTCAGCGCCGAAAATATCGGCAACCTCCGATATGGAAATATAAGCATAAGGGTCAATACTGTGCACGATCTCACGCATTTTTCCCACCTGAAATCTGTTTAGTACAAAATAGATCATTGTTTTGTCGGAATCCGAATAATACCCTTTAGCGTCCATAAAGGTTATTCCGTTTTCGAAGGTAGCGGACAGTTTTTCACAGATTTCCTTATGTTTTGTTGTAATAATAATTGCGGATTTGGAACGATCAAATCCCTCAATAATATAATCGATTACTTTTAATGCGGCAATATATGTCACGATAGAATATAGGGGGAGTATCCAGCTTTGTATAACTATACCGCAGATTATGTAAAGAATGACATTATATATCATAACGAAAGTGCCTACGGTAAGACTCAACTTTTTCGCGAAGATAACGGCGAGTACCTCGATTCCGTCCATAGCTCCTCCGTATCTGACTCCGAGACCGCTGCCCACACCGGAGATAACACCGCCGAACAGCGCGCATAAAAACAGGTCGGATTCGGCAAGAGGGGATACGGTACTGACATCGATGGGCAGAATATCTGTAATCAGCCATGCGCTTATGGAGTAAATTGCGACAGTATAAATAGCGTAAATCGTAAATTCCAGTCCCTGCTTTTTAAGACCAAATAAAAATATAGGAATATTCAGCACAACAAGAAAAACAGATAATGACAAGAAGTCCGGGGTAACCATGTCCAGAAGCATGGAAGTTCCCGATATACCGCTATCATATAATTTTACCGGCTGTAAAAACATAGTAACGCCTACTGCGTTAATGATTCCAGCAAAAAATAAAATAATAAAGTTTTTAATTTTAAGATTTTTTAATTGTTTCATTGTTCTTTCCTTTCAAAATATTACAATCAGTATTATAACAGCTTATCTGTTTTCTGTCTTGCTATTTTGGAATTATTTACATTAAGTTTTCATTTATGATAACCAAATACTTTACAAATCCGCTTATTGCTGGTAAAATTATAAAAAATATTCGTTAAACAAAGCAAGAGGGAATATGATGATAAAAGATATTCAAAATGAAATCTTAAAGCTAAAAAAAGAGAAGGACATATGTATTCTGGCGCACTCCTATCAGTCGCCGGAGATACTGGAAATTGCCGATTTTACCGGTGACTCCTTTGCGCTTTCACAAAGAGCGTCTGAGGTGCAGAGCAAGACCGTGATCATGTGTGGCGTTCGTTTCATGGCGGAAACGGTTAAGATATTATCACCGGACAAGAAGGTCATTTTGTCCAATCCTGCCGCCGGTTGTCCTATGGCGGAAATGCTTGACGTAGAATATGTAAAAGAGGTGAAGCGGCAGTATCCGGATTATGCGGTGGTTGCTTACATAAATACGACCAGCGAGCTGAAAACGGTCTGTGACGTGTGCGTGACATCATCGTCTGCGCTGAAAATCTGCAGAAAGATAGAGAAGGACAATATACTGTTTATTCCCGACTGCAATTTAGGGGGATGGATCGCAAAACAGCTACCCGAGAAGAATATAAAACTGCTGGACGGCTGCTGTCCTGTTCACGCAAAATTGTCGCGCGAGGATGTTTTAAAAGCAAAGCAACTCCATCCAGGCGCCCTTTTACTCGTTCATCCTGAATGCAGGGCGGAGGTCTGCGAACTTGCTGATTTTGCAGGCTCAACAACAGAAATTATGCATTTTGCCAAAACAAGCGAAGCCGACGCGTTCATTATCGGTACGGAAAACAGTATTGTGACGCATCTTCAGCTCGCGTGCCCTGATAAGAAATTTTATCCGCTTTCTAACGAATGTATCTGCTCTGATATGAAAGCCACAACCCTGGTCGATGTGCTTAACTGCTGTAAGGGTGAATTTGGCGAGGAGATCATTCTTGATGATGAAATTTACCGCGGAGCAAAAAGATGTATTGACGAAATGATAAGACTCGGATAAGGAATGCTTATGAGCAAAAAGGCTATTGTTGCAATGAGCGGCGGCGTGGATTCCAGCGTGGCGGTTTATTTGCTGATTAAAAAGGGATATGACTGTATCGGCGCTACTATGAGGTTGTACGAAGATGAGCGTTGCAGTTCCTCCGGCAGCATCGCTGACGCGCGTTCTGTTGCCGAACGTCTTTCCATCCCTTATTATGTTTTTGATTTCAGAAATGAATTTAAGAAAAAGGTAATAGAAAATTTTATTCATACTTATGAAAACGGCGGTACGCCGAATCCCTGTATCGAATGTAACCGTCACCTCAAATTCGAAATGATGCTTAAGGAAATGGATGAACTTTCCGCAGACTATGTGGCCACCGGGCACTATGCGAGAGTCGTTGAGAAAGACGGATGGTATTATCTGAAAAAAGCGGTGGATACGGCAAAGGATCAAAGTTATGTCCTTTACACTCTGACGCAGAAACAGCTTTCCCGTACACTTTTCCCTCTGGGCGAATTTTCAAAACCGGAAATACGGGATATTGCTGAAAAAGAAGGCTTTTTAAATGCCGGTAAAAAAGACAGCCAGGATATCTGTTTTGTACCGGATGGGAATTATATCGGCTTTATTGAAAAGTATACGGGTAAAATATATCCTGACGGTAATTTTGTAGACAGGCAGGGGCATGTTCTCGGCAGGCATCAGGGAATCATCAGATATACAAACGGTCAGCGAAAAGGTCTGGGCGTATCCTTCGGCAAACCCATGTACGTTGTGGACAAGGATATCAAAAACAATGCCGTTATACTGGGTGAGAATGATGAGCTGTTTTCCGCAGAGCTGACGGCAGATGATTTTAACTGGCTGATCCCCAACCATGAAAAGGAAATCAGATGTAACGCAAGGGTAAGATACAATATGAAAGAACAGCCTGCAACGGCTTATTGTCTTGATAACGGCAAAGTCAGCATTGTGTTCGACGCGCCCCAGAGAGCGATTACAAAAGGACAGTCGGCGGTGCTTTATATCGGCGATACCGTAATCGGCGGTGGAATTATTATATAAATAAAATACCCGGAAAACAAAAAGAGCGGTTAAAAAAACCGCTCTTTTTGCTATAAATTATCTTATAATTTTACTTCCATCGGCTTGCCGCCGTTTTCTCTGGATTCGTCCGCCAGGTATACGCACAGGTGTCCGGCAACGGAGTCAAAAATCGAGGTGCAGGCAAGGCTTGGTTTTTCACCTCGGATAAATTTTACAAAATCCGCTGCAAGGCGTTCATCGCCGCCGCCGTGACCGCCGTAGGCACCGACCATATCGCCGGTGACATTCAGGTCTACTTCTTCAATATCACATTCGCCGTTATGCGCGTCAGGTGACGGATCAATTTTTGATACATAAAACTTGGATTCCTCAAAGTT
>JAGHJI010000014.1 GCA_017886765.1 Eubacterium sp. | reverse complement strand
GTTCCAAGCACTTTCCATCAACTTGACTGTTTTTTGAGAAAACAGTTTGTCAGATTGTTTGGCTGTATTCAATATTTCGGCAGCAAAAGGTTTATAATAATCAAACCAGTTGTCATACACTGCATGTCCCGTTAAACCGAATTTATCGTTCGTCCTGTCATGCCACGCACCCATAGCATCGGTAATACAGTTAGCAAAATTCTGTTTTCTGGCTCTTGAAACAAAAGATAATTTGACCGGCGAAAATGAGGAAAGAACATCTTTGCCCTGCATATATTCCATGCATATAAAATCCATTGGTATGCTGTCCGTTTCGTCAAAAGTAAAATAAACCCGCGGCACAGGCACAGGGCAGTTTTCCCTTAGGAGAGATAAATCCCTTGCCTCAGCTTTATGCATACCGGATGTCAGACACGCTTTGATAACAAGTTTGTAGGGTGCTTTATTGATTTGCGCAAAATACACATATCCGAAATATCCGCCGCCAATATATTTTATATTTTTAATTTCACACTGATAATAATTAGTTATAACCGAATCTGCATATTTAAGCACGGATTCTCGACTAACTTTTTTTATGACTCTTTTATTCATGTCAATTTCCACCCGAGCGCTATCTGCTGATAAATCTGTAAATTTTATACAGCACTTTACCCAGATAGCTTTCCATCAGTTTATAGTATTCTGTCTGCGATACGCCGTTTCCCCGGGCACTGAAGCACATCATATCATACACGACGTCGCCTTCCTTGATCTGATAATCCAGAGTAAAAAATCCGTTTTTCTCATAAAAGGCTCTTCTTTTAAGGCGCTGTTCATAATTCGGACTGTTTTCACTGACCTCCTCAATATTGAGAACGATTCTGTATCTGCCGTACTTTTCCTCAACAGCCTTTAAAACCCTGCTGCCGTATCCCTGTCCCCTGCATTCAGGAGCGATAGCTAAATAAAAGACAAATAGAATATCATGATAAATCACACAATACAGCAAGCCCACAAATTGATTGTCATCATATATTCCGAAAAAGTCGGCGCCTTTCTTTTTCGCCTTACGCTTCAGGATAAAATAAGGCATCCGCTCAGCAGCCGGAAAAGCGTTAATATATAATTCTTTAATAGATTTTTCAACTTTACTATCCTTATATATATTTCTGAATTCAAGCATATTCATCACCGATTCAAATATATCATAACAAAGGCTTGTTTGCAACTCATATTAAATCGTTAAAAAGAATAATATTTTTTAGGTGATGAAAATGTTCAGTGCTTTATTATCAGCAATCAGCGCTCATTTAATTTATTTTATTCTGCACATACAGAATACTTCCAGCTTTCCCAAGCCGCTCAGTCCGAAGGAAGAGGCGCAGATGCTTGAGAGAATGGCAAATGGAGATAAAAACGCCAGGGGAATATTAATTGAAAGGAACCTGAGGCTCGTCAGCCATATTGTAAAAAAATACTATTCAAAAACCAACGACACCGATGATCTTATAAGTATAGGTACCATCGGGCTAATTAAAGCCATTGATACCTTTAACGCAAAAAAAGGCACCAAGCTTGCCACCTATGCCTCACGGTGTATTGAAAATGCTATGCTAACATAACAGCAACAATTTGTGCCTTAAAGCCGCAAAATATGTGCGTTTTGCCTGAAATTGATGAATGGACTGTGTACAGGTCATTGCCTAACGCATATGTGCTGCACAGAATAAAGAACGGCGCACTCGAATACGCTCCCCTGTTTTGTTTAAAACTCAGAGTGAATAACTATAAGCATTATTCGTTCAATGCTTTTAATGGAATTGATGATTCGACCTTTGGCGGTGCTATTAAAAAGCAACGAATCGAAAAACACCTGACAATCAAACAGGTAGCTGCCAAAGTCGACATCAGCGTTGATACACTTATGCGTATTGAAAAGAACGAGTATACCATGCATAAACCGGACAAGTTGAATAAACTATGCGAAATCTTAGATATACAACCAGAAAAAATCTGCTCACCCTATCAGTTGTTCCTGCTGAACAATCAAGGCGAGCAGATTTTAAAATTTAGGAAAGAAAATCATTTATCGCAAAAACAATTAGCTAATTTACTTGGCACTGTCAGACAGGCTATCGGTAGGTATGAAAACAATATAAATCCTATGCCCTATGAAATATGGGTTAAATTCAATAATTTACTTAACTGAAAACTGCACTTAGGAACAAATAGTGTTTCACCTTTTTGCCAAAGCATTACATCAGAAACTTATAATTGTAATTCATGCATAAATAGCCAATATGATTTTCCAGTCTCAAATTAAAGCACATATCGAGAAATGCGAGCACTTAATCTGACGCCGTTTTGACCGCCTTTTTCGTTCCGCTGCACTCCACTCCAAAGACAGTCAAAACATCATTTATCTAACTTCTTATAAAACTTACACACTTTTATTGACAAAGCCAACAAATTAATAATCTTTAGGTCTTCCACAGTTTCTGCATTTAATACCCAAAAAACCTGTTTTAAATTGCCCGCCACAATAGCTACATAAGCCCTTATCCATCCACATTAATTCTCTAAACACAACTGTAGTATGATCGTCAAAAGCACCTTTTTTAACAGAAACATTAGGAGGAACTATAACCTTCTTAAGACATGCGCAATTACGAAACGCACACTCACCTACGATCCCACTGCTAGGTAAAGTAACAGATGTAAGACTTGTGCAATCTGAAAATGCATTATCACCAATATTTGTTACGCTGTCAGGTATGGTGACGGCTGTAAGGTTTGTACAACCAGAAAACGCACACTCACCTATACATGATACACTATTTGGTATGATGTATTTGGATGCAGCTGTGGGATAACAAATTAAAGCGGTTCTGTCTTTATTAAATAGGATACCGTTAAAAGAAGAATAATCTTTATTCTTTTTATCAACAATTATTGATATAAGGTTTATACAACCAGAAAATACGCCAGGACCTATACTTGTTACGCTGTCAGGTATAGTAAAAGATGTAAGATTTGTGCAACCTAAAAACGCATACTTACCTATATCTGATACGCTGTGAGGGAGGGTAACAGATGTGAGACTCGTGCACCTAGAAAACGCACCTCCACCTATACTTGTTACACTATCAGGTATAGTTATAGATGTAAGATTTGTGCAACCTGAAAACGCTTGATCAGTTATACTTGTTACGCTGTTAGGTATGTTGACAGATATAAGGTTGATGCAATTTTCAAACGCTCCCCAATCTATACTTGTTACACTGTTAGGTATAGTAATAGATGTCAGGTTCTTGCAACCATAGAAGGCCCGAAAACCTATACTTGTCACGCTATTCGGTATGACAACAGAAGCAAGGTTGCTGCAACCATAAAATGCTCTCGCACCTATACTTGTTACACTACCTGGAATAACAACAGATTTGATTTTTAAATCTTCAAAAGAACAATCTTTTATCTCAACAACACCATCAGGGATAACAACATCGACAGATGCCCCGTGATATTCTTTCAGTACGCCAACTTCAATAACAAAATCCTTACTATTATCTTCATAAACATTTACAACAGCACCCTCTCCGTAATTGTGGGTGGTATTGTTATTTGTGATGTTGTTGGTTATGTAATTGTTAATTGCTTCCTGAACGATAAAGGCTTCTCCGCAAAATTGGCATACTGCTGCTTTTTTACTATCATCAACAGCCAGCATTCCTCCGCACTCTGGGCATTTTGCCTGCACAAACGCCATGATAATCTCCTTTCAAAATTACAAAGATATTATTTTCTGGGAAAACCTGCCTTAATTATTTCATGCGCATGATTGGGATCGTCCCTCAAAGTTACTAAAAAATTATATACGCCCACCCCATTCATAAACGGCGCCATTTCGTGAATATTTTTAGCCGTGTAGCCATCAACAGCCAGACCGGAATCACTAAATTCATTTGAATTTATCCACTCTAAAAATTCATTTTTTATATCTTCATATTTATTTAATTTATCTGCATTCCTCTTAGCAACTCTGTCAGACTGTTTCAGTTCTTCTACCAAATAATTAAATATTTTATCCATCGAATTCTCCTTATTGATATGAATGTAATCTATCTTTAATCTGCTGAGCAAATGCTCTAGCTTCTGATTCCAAAATCTGAGATTGATAGCCTTCAAAGTCGTCATTTGGCGTAATATAATCATTGAAATTTTCAAGATACATATAATCTAATTTCGACTTTGGATTAGAGGCTCTTTCGTACTGGTAAGCATGCCACAATTCATGTGCAACAGTATCAGCTGCCTCATCATTTTGATACAGCATATGCTCATTTATGCTCAGTGTATTTGTTGCTCTGTTAAATCCACCATAATCTCCTTCTTCCGGATTATTATAGAATTCAATTTTAGGCGGATCCTCAATCTCCGTAACATCAATAATATATTGAGCCAAATCTGTCATTTGTTCTTTTTGGTCATCAATGGAAAGATTTTCCCAATTCTCAGAAGTAAAATTCTCAAGACTTGCATCTAATCGTTCCGTATCTTCCAGGCAATCTATTCCGTGAAAGTCGTAATCGTCAAGTCCTTCATATATTGAATCATAGTCTTGTTCACTGAGTTCACCCGAAAAATCTTCATTAATATCACTTATTTCTTCCTGTTGGTCTATATCGGTGTATTCAGGAATATCTCCAGAATCAGATATTTGTTCTTCATACCCATTTAAAGTACTTTCAAATTCATAATCAGATTCGTCCAAATAATCCTGAGTTTCATCAACGACATCTTCCGGTTTTGAGGTATATATATCTCTTCCGTCGTATGTAAGGCCTTTGACTCTGGCACCATATTCAGGTTCGGCATTTTCTGCTTCTCGAAGTTCTTCAAGCATTGGCCGAATCAAATTATCCTTTTGCTCATCCGTTAAATTTGAATCATTTTGAATATCCTCAATAATGTCATAATAGCCGTTATCATGATCATGTTCCCAGCTGACAAACTCCTCTAATTCCTCGTCTGTGATCTGAGGCATTTCTTGAGTTTCTGTGTCATCCGAATACTCTTTTGTATCTGTTGGGGCGACATCATATTCATTCAAATTATCATCAAGTTCTGCATTTATATCGTCAGAAACCGCAATCTCGTCTGTTGAATCAGAAAAATTCTCCTCTAATTCATTACTAATATTTTCATTTTCCATCTCATCCGTATAATCATTAGCCTCAACAGTAGAAATATCACCAACTTCTTCCGTCAATTGATCATCGCCTATTTCCAATTCATCTAAAGTTTCATCATCTGATATATTCTCTGTTTCTAACTGCTCAATTTCAGCACTTCCAAAATCAGAATCATCGATTGTTTCAGGAGAAATATCATCTAAATTTTCTTCCATAGCATCGTTTGATTCGAGAGATTCTACATTTTCTTCAAAATCATCACCTAAATCCAAGGTTTCAGCATTTTCATCGAAATCGTTTTCCGGAACGTTTTCCATATCATCAATGTCATCATCTAAATCAAGAGATTCAACGACTTCATTGAAATCATCTTCCAAAATATCTTCCGTATTATTAAGATCATCATCTAAATCGAGAGTTTCTACTTCTTCACAAAAAGCATCTTCCGGGATGTCTTCCATGTCATTTAGATCATCATCTAAATCAAGAGTTTCAATATCTTCATTAAAATCATCTTCTGAAATATTTTCCATTTCATTAGAATAATCATCTAAATCAAGCGTTTCGATATTTTCATCAGAAATATCCTCTATACTATCAAAATCATCATTTAGATTTTCTGTCGAAACATCGATATCTGACGTTCCGATATCATCAAAGGTATCATCCGCTATATCAAAACTGTCATTTGAAAAATCAGAATCGAAATCAGATGAATCAATATCGCCTGTTACATCGGAACTTGAGTCAGTTACGTCCGAAGCAACATCGAAGTCCATATCATCACACATATTTTACACCTCACAATATTTTTTATCACAAAACCATATTTTTGAACTTTCTTCGCTTGCAAATAACTTAACTTATTACATTCACTAATACCGATACAGAAACTTCTAAATATTATGAATTAAAAATACTCTTATCTAAATTGTTTAGCATTATTATTCCAGTTAAGCTATCACTTATTTTCATATAATTGTCTTTTTTCTTTTGTAATTCTTTAATTGTTTTTTCTTTATTTTTTAAGTTTTCTGCTGTTTGATTCACTTGTTCGTTAATACTCTTATTGGCAACGGCAAACCAGATCCCCGCTACAATGGCTAAAGGAACTGTAAATATTAACATTGCTCCTGCTGTAGGTATTGCCAACAATAATGTAATAACTATTGCTATCCATAAACCGGGATGTACTCTTTTAAATGGACTATAAAACGGATCAGTAGAATATTTTTCTTGATCTTTTTTTAACTTTGAGATTTCTTGATTGATCCAATAAACTTCATTATCAATTTTACTTATTTCATCTGAATATGAATTATTTGATGATAATTCATTCGAAATACGTTGCAGTTGAGAAGAAATATTGTCAGGCGCAGTTTTACAAGCGTTTTTCATATTTTCTTTTATATGATTTAGATTTCTGTGCGTATAATCTTTTTCAAAAAAATCTTTCGACTCAACCATAGCTAGACCCAACCAGCCTCTATAATCAGAAGCATTATCAACGGTAACGCTTTCAAATTTTTCCTTTGCTGCAGTTAAGTCTTCCAACTGAAACAAGGAAGTAATAGCGCTGCTGATTTTTGAGTTAATAGAATTTTCATCATTAATATGAACTACTGTACCTTCGCCGAAATTATTTGTTGTATTGTAATTATTGGTCGTTTGATAATATGTATTAAAGGTTTGAATGGCATCTTCAATAACAAAAGGTTGTCCGCAATGCTGGCATAAGCCGGCTCTTTTTTCGTTATCTACTTCAACAAGTCCTCCGCATTCGGGACATTTTGCTGGTACTAATGGCATAATTTATTTCTCCTTAATAATCCTTTTTCCTTCCACAATTTTTACATTTATTAAACAAATTAAATTCTGCGCCACAACGAGAACACTTATTGTGTTGGATCCAATATTCGCTGAAACATTCTCCTATACCATGGTTACGCACATCAGTTTGTATTTTTTTAGTTACTTTTTCAGGAACATTAATGTTTAATGAATTATTACAGTCTTTAAATATATTACTTCCAATAGACTCTAAATTATCTGGTAATGTAACAGATTTTAAACTTATACATTTTTCAAAAGCATAATATTCTATAGTTTTTAAAGCATTTGGCAATTGTAACTCTTGCAAGTTCGAACAACCTGAAAAAGCTTCATAACCGATTTTTTGTATATTTTTATGCAAAATGATTTTTTTAATATTGCTTCCTCCTGAAAAACATTTAGGAGGTATTTCGGTACCATTAGTTATTTTCACTTCTTCGAGACTCTTTGGAATTTCTCCAAAACATCCCACCACTTTGTTCCAATAATCGCGTTTGGTTATTATAAAATAGTCTTTTACTTTCCTATAATGATCGCTGCCTATATTGACGATTGGGGTATGCAGAATTTGCAAATTACAAAGACAAAAAACACCTTCACCGATATCACCAGTTTTATCAGGTATAGTGACATTCGTTAATCCGGTTGCTTCGAATGCTTCATCACCTATCGATGTAACTGTATCTGGAATTGATATTTCTTTGAATTGTGAGCAACCACAAAATGCACGTTTTCCAATTGTTTTAACACCATTCGGTATTGTGATAGACGTAAGGTTTTTGCAATCCTCGAATGCACTCTCGCCTATACTTGTTACGCTGTCGGGTATTGTGATAAATGTAAGATTTGTACAGCCCGAAAATGCACTACCGCCTATACTTGTTACACTGTCAGGTATTGTGATAGATGTAAGATTTGTACAACCTGAGAATGCACTCTCGCCTATACTTGTTACGCTGTCGGGTATTGTGATAGATGTAAGATTTGTACATTTCCGAAATGCACCCCATCCTATACTTGTTACACCACTCGGAATAACGACGGACTTGATTTTTAAACTTTTAAAAGATTCACTTCTTATCTCAATTACTCCATCAGGAATCACAACATCAACAGATTCTCCGTGATATTCCTTGAGAACACCCGCCTCAATTATAAAATCCTTACTATTATCCTCATAAACATTTACAACAGCACCATCACCGTAATTGTGGGTGGTATTATAATTGTTTGTCGTCTGATAATATGTATTAAAAGTTTGAATGGCATCTTCAATAACAAAAGGTTGTCCGCAATGCTGGCATAAGCCGGCTCTTTTTTCGTTATCTACTTCTACAAGTCCTCCGCATTCGGGACATTTTGCTGGCATTAATGGCATAATTGTTTCTCCTTAATAATCCCTTTTTCTTCCACAATTTTTACATCTATTAAATAAATTAAATTCTGCACCACAGTGAGAGCATTTATTGCATTGAGTCCAATATTCGCTAAAACAGTTTCCTTGGAACAATAACCCTTGTGTACGCGCATCAGATTGTATTTTTTCAGCTACTGTTTCAGGAATATTAATTTTTAATGAATAATTACAGCCTTTAAAGATATCAGTCCCAATACTCTCTAAATTATTTGGTAATGCAACAGATTTTAGACTTTTACAATTTTCAAAGGCTGAAGAATCTAAAGTTTTCAAAGCATTTGGCAATGATAACTCTTGCAAATTCGAACAACCCGAAAACGCCATACAACCAATTTTTTGTATATTTTTATGTAAAATGATTCTTTTTATATTACTTCCACCTAAAAAACATTCACTAGGTATTTCAGTACCATTAGTTATTTTTACTTCTTCGAGACTTTCTGGAATTCCACCACTATATTCTGACAAATTGTATACTTTTTTTACTGTTATTTTAAAATAATCTTTCACTCCCCTATAATGATTACTGTCTTTATTTACGATTGGGGTTTGTAGAGTTTTCAAATTACAATCATAAAAAACACCTTCACCGATAACAGTAGTATTTTTAGGTATAGTGATATTAGTTAATCCGGTTGCTCTAAATGCTTGTTCCCCTATTAATGTAACCGTATCGGGAATTGATATTTCTTTGAGTTGAAAACAACCACAAAATGCACAATTTTCAATTCTTTCAACACCGTTCGGTATTGTAATATCAGATAACATTTTGCAACCATAAAAAGCATGGTCATTAATACTTTTAACACTATTAGGAATACTCATATCAGTCAATTTTTCACATTCACAAAATGCATAAGACGGAATATTGTTTATATTTCCTTTAAATACAACTTTCTTTAAATTAAAACAATTTCCAAACGCACCTTTAAAGTTAGAGATAGATGACGCATATGTATATCCATATCCATCTCCATCATATAAGTATTCTAAACCATTTATATTGCCAAAAAAAACAACTTCTTCAAGGTTTTCACAATTATAAAAACAAGCACGCCCAAACTGTGTTATACTTTTTGGTATTATCAGTTTCTTTAACTTATTGCAGTTAGAAAATGCTAAATCTCTTATTTCTTGTATATTATTATGCAATACTACGTCAACAATAGCCATGTTCTCAAAACACTTTTCATCGATTATTTTAACTGAATCAGGAATTACAATAATATCTTCAGTTCCATGGTATTTTTTAAGAACACCTGCTTCAATCACAAAATCTTTATTTTTATCTTCATATACATTTACAGTAGCACCATCACCATAGTTGTGAGTCGTTTGATTTGTTGTATTATAGATATTTGTAACATTGAAATAATTATTAAATGTGTTAATTGCATCTTCTATAACAAACGGCTGACCGCAAAATTGGCATATTCCTGCTTTATTTTCACTGTTGACTTCTACTAATCCTCCACATTCAGGACATTTCGCTGGCATTAATGGCATAATTATTTTCTCCTTGAAATTTCTATTATTTTTTTAATCTCAACCGGTGAGATTTCATATGGAAAATTAAGTTTTGCTTTTCTTATATATTTTACAATTGTACAATCACAAAGTCTTTTAAATTCAATTTCAGAATATCGATTAGATCGTTTTTTCAAAACAGGTGTTATATGCATTGCATAACCAATTAAAGTTTTTTTATCATTTATTTTTGATAATGTTTGACCTAACAACTTTTCTGCATAAAATTCAGCATCAGCTCGAATTTTAAACGAACAATCCTTGCAATCAGTACAAGAACACTCACGATACGGAATTAGAAATTTTTGTTTATCCTTCCAATAAACTGAACGCTCAATAATTTCTTCGTTTGACACGCTCAATCTAATATTGTCCCTCTCTCTGGTATCCTGGCTTTGAACTAATTGAGGTGAATTCAATTTATCGAAATAGACAAACGCTTGACCAACTCCGAGTTTTGAAAGATATTCCGCATTGCTATCATTCATATCTGTACTTTCTTTTATAAGATTTCTTTCCTGTGGGGATGTTAATCTAAATGCTACTTTAACATTTGTATTTGCAACAATGTCATCTGTAACTTTTGATGGTTTTTGATCCGCAATAATAATACTCGTACCATATGAACGAATTTCGGCAATCATATTCTGAATAGTTTTTACTGTTGTTCCTTTTGAGTTTCCGCTATAATCCGAATCAGATCCTCCATCTAACAGCACATGAGCTTCGTCTATTAAAATAACATTTTTAAGAGTTCCATCACCCTTTTGATTGTTTTTGGTATGTACACAAATACTCGAAAGAAGAAGCGCCATAATAAGAGCCTTTTGTTCCTGATTATCAATAGCATTGAGTTCAAGAACCGTAGGCTTGCTCAACAAATCTTCAATAGGTACTGTGTTGATATTGTCGTAAATATTACTATTTTGCTCTATAAGATTCATTAAACGCAGTAAACCTGCAGTTTCCAAATTTCCTTGTGTTTCCTTTCCATATTTCATGGATTTCATTACTTTTTTAAAGCAAAGAATATATTCATAAATTCCAAAAATTTTAACATCAGGATCTCCTAATTTACTTGTCTGCTTCCAACCATAATCATTGTAGCATTTATTAATTGCTTTCAAAAACAACATTTCGAGAGGACCGTCCATAGAAAACGCTGCTTTAAAAGCACTAACAAGACTTGGCGTATATTGCTCAACTGTTATGCCTTTTGGCGGAATAAAAGGATTAATAATAAACGGAGATACCGCATTATTTCCCGGAGTAAATATTTGCAAATCAGGAATAGCGTCAATCATTGCACGATACTCTGCCTTGGTTGGCTCTATAGCCAAAAACGGAATTTCTTTTTTATAAAACTGAGTTAGAATATTTACTGCAAAAGTAGTTTTACCTGTACCAGGCATACCAACAATAAGCGCATGCTGAGTCCATGATTTTAAAGGGCAACCAATAACGACATCTAAATCGCTATCTGAAACAAGATTACCAAATTTAATGGTGTTCTCGCCAATAATATCTTTTGAGAACTGTTCAACTTCACTTGAGGCTTTTTTCTCAGCCAATGCAGGCATAGATGTATCATATAGCGGTAATCTAAAAAAAACATTGAGTTCTTCCAATGTCATAATATACGGAAGCCTGCCCATAGCCCTAACAAGCGGATATTGCTGCAACTGAGGATTTCTATACTTATTAACTATTCTTTCATTGATTATCCAAGGATAAACATAAAAATGATTGGTAAGATTAATTTTTTCTGCACTTAAATCAAGAGTAATTAAATCGCAATCAGAAATTTTATCATTTCCGGATTGAAGAACAGACAATAATTTTGTTGTTATAAAACGACATGTTTCAACATTTCCAAATGTGCAGATATTATAGAAAAACAAAGGCTTTTGACTTCTGTCAAGCAAAAATTGATTGGTTTTTAATGGCTTTTCTGCAGAAATGTCTCCCATTCCAAATACTTGTTTATATTGAGCAGACAGTTCATTCAAATAAGTCAATTCTGCATTAGTCATAGTGGTTGGAATTATTTGAAAGGACACGGCACAATTTTGGCTTTGACTAATGGCAGATATAAATCCCGACATCGTATCTTCGCTGTTATTATTCAAAACATCCCAAGTATAATAGCTACCGTATGACATAGAATTTCCGACAATTTTTTCAGATTTTGCAACCGTGTACAATTTTGAACAATCAACGCTTTTTAAAAGAGTTATAAAGCTCTTATCCGTTAAATCGAACACTTTTGTTTCATACTTGGATTGGTTCAATGCAGAAATAAGATTTGATTGAATAGAATTTATTTCTTTATATAATAAATCAGAATTACGTCCGATTTTTCTTATAACAATAAACACTCGCACTTTTGACTCAAAAGCTTGATTTTCAACTTTCTCCGATATCCATAAAATTTCCACAGCAGTTGAATTTACATCACTGATTTTATGCAATTCAAAAACCATTTGATTAAAGGCTTTCTTATTCATTTCAAAAGCCTTTTTATTATCATTATCTATTATTTCCGCTTTTGGAAAAGCAGTAACTTCGAAAATACTGCCTACTATGTAATTTCCGTTTGGTAATTTGATCTTTTGCATACGCAACTCCATGTTTCTTAGCAATTATTCGTTCCTAATGCTTATACATTGCTATAAGTTATTATTAAGAGTTAAAAGAATTCTTTTACTAACTTTTTCTATAGTTTCTATAAACACAAAATCAATTAAATTCTTGTAACATTTTATTGGCAATTCGTTGATTGTTTCTTCAATACTTTTTTCTATAGATTTAATAGTTGTTTTTATCTTATCTAAATTATCAACTAATAATAATGGATTAAAATTATTATTATTCACATCATCTTTCCAATCATCACAAGCGTCTATCAAAAATATCCATTGTCCAAAAAGATATGATATTTTTAATAATCTGTCTGTTGTTTCTTTATCATATTTTTTTATAAGCACAGAAAAAATACACTTAATCAAATCGCCATCACATTTTAGTATTTCTTCAAAGGTTATACTTTCGTTAGTTTCTGCTTCATAATATGTTCTAATTGCATTCTCGATTCTTGAAGAATCATTACTTAATGCGTATATTGCCTTACTTCCTTTTCTTGAAATCATTTTACTAATAACATTCCATTTTAACCCACCTATATCGTTTAGATTGTCTTTAACCTCGTAATAGGCAATTAATAAAGACAAATGAGCAGCGCATATAAAATCGTCTTGAAAATAATCAACATATTTTACAGGCACAAATGGCGATATTGAGCAAGAACCGCCGAAAGTCTTGCTCTTTTCTTTTTTTAAGCCACTTAAAAGGATAAGAAAAGCTGTGGTTTCGTAATTCAAACTTAAAATGCCTGCATAATTATATTGCTTTTTTAAAGCTTTGCATAATCCACAATAAAATGTTTTATATTCGTTCTTATACTTTTTTGAATTGTTTTTAAATTCAGGCTTTAAATATCCAGTCATATTTTTTCTTCCAAATTATTTAGCATTTGCTAATAATTGTTCCAAAATATCATTTAATGTTTTTCCTAATCCCCAAGGCAATTTGTCCAGCAAAAATGGCAAAACATAGAATAGTGCCACAACAACAAAAAGAAACTTTAAAACCTTTCCTAAAACTGCAGCTATAGTATATTTCCACCATTTCATTTTTTTAATACCTGCAATTATTCCAATAATATCAAAAACCGGAAGTGGAATAAAAGCAAATAAAAAGACCGCAAAGAAGGGATTTTTATCAAACCATCTAATTGCTATTTGTTTCTTTTCGGATGTATCTTTTTCGAAACCCGAATGGCCAACTAAACCACATAAATATGATGCCTGTTCACCAAAAGCTGTTCCCAATCCACCCACAATAATACATATCCATGGATTTAATGTTAACGCAACTGCAACTATTATTATCGTAGAACTAGTTGGCAAAAGAATTGATAGATTAGATATTAAACACGAAACAAACAAACCAATATATCCAATAGTAGCCATGCTTTGAATCTGTTCTCTAAACAAAAAATATGGCAAAGCAAAAATTATACCAACAACAATCCCTAAAACAATCGATAAAATTTTTTTTACTTTTGTGTTTTTATTAGCCATTTATCCTCCACAACATGATACAGCAATTATTCCTCCAATAACAATAATAGCAATTACAATTATTACATATATAATTCCAGCAACAATCGCTATTGCTATTATAACTAAAGCTGTTGCTAGAATTGTTAATAGCGGAACCAATAACGAGAGAAAAAGCCATGGAATAGCATTTTCAGATATTTGATATTTTTCTTGACTTAGATGACTTAATATTGCCCCTGAAACGGCACCAATTATAGCCATACCAATATATAAAACTGCATAAGGTATTTCAAAATCAATGTATTCGTAAGCTAATGGCAATATATAAGGTATCACAAGATAATTAGCCATAATAGGTCCTGAAATACACCCAACAGCAATAAATAACAGCCAAATAGGCCATGCACTTCGTTTAATACTGGCTTTCCACAATCTTGCTTCTTCTTCTTGCTTAGCTTTTTGTTCAATCAACACGATTTTTTCTTTTTTTGCTGCAATTTGCGCTTTGGTTTTATGTATAAGTTCCTCACAGTATTCTATTTTTTTTGATGCATCATTAAAATCTTTAATATTTTTATATTTTTTAATAAGTGCGTTAATTTTTTCGATTTTTGATTCTAATTCTTTAATATTTGACTCAAGTTTTGAAATATCTGAACCTTCATATAATGACAAATTTAACTTTTGTATTTCTTCTAGTTCGTTATTCAAAGTATTATACTTTTGAGTGTTTATTGTTTCTGTTACTTTTTTTTCATACTGAATAAGTGTTGTTTGCAATTGATGATCAGCATATCTCAATGCTTTTTGGAAATTCGGATACTCATTTAGATATTTCGGCGCACTTAAAATCTGCACAGGCTTATTTATACCAAGATCTATCATTAATTTCCCATAATATGCTTGTGCATTATGCGGATTTAGATTAAGCGCATTCTCAAAAAAACTTTTTGCCTGAGTAAAGTCTCTGTCTTCAAGAGCAATAAATCCTCTTTCAATAAAGATTTCTTCCGAACTACTGTCTTTATTGTAACTAATCCTTGATTTTCGATTCATATATGAATCTATAATTGTCATGAGTTGTTCTAAAAAAGTGAAATTACTCATGTTAATTGCTTGATACTTAGACAATCGGTTCGGGAGTTGATTTGCGTCCATATCCTTAAAGATTGGCACGATCATTTTGTTTTCACCGTGTTCAATCAGTTCTGCGAACCTTGACCATTCGTTTTTAACCCATACTGCATTAAAATATTCTGGTTTGGTACCAAGCACTATCATAACCTTTGAAGAAATGATAGCAGAATATATTTTAGGCTCATATAAACCGGAAACCAAAGACTTTGGGGCAAAAAAGACCTTATAGCCTTTTTCCGTTAACTCGTTATACAAATCATGAGCTAAAAAACTATCATTTGTTCGTTGTCTTGTTAAGTCATCTGCTTCTTTATAACTCAGAAAAACATCATAAGGTTCCTGATTTGTAGACAAAACAAGTAATTCTTTCATCACTGTCTCAATGATTTCTGCATCCGCCTTATATTTCGATGCAGCAAAAGGATCAGCATACTTAATAGTTGCCTTATAATCGACATCATCAAAAACAGATATAGAAGAAATCCTATGCAATGTTGGTTTATATGTAAAGGTCATATTATCTTTTACATATTCCACACCATATTTGCTCAAAAACAATCCCCAATGTGCTTCGGGTTCTGTTTCTGATAATTTCAGAACTTCCTCATATTCAAATATTGCTCTGTCAAAATCACAATTAAGGCGAAAATCATTTGCTCGATTTAATAAATTTTGAATTGCATCATCTTTTTCTTTAGGTAAAGTCTGTAATGCTCCACAGTATAGACATTTACCAAGACCGTTTTCCTGTGGTTCAATTTGCCCACCACATTCTTTGCATTTATAAATAACTGACATGAGTTGTACTCCTAATAATTTAATTTCCTTTCACAATATGGACATAAACACATTTTGCTATCTAATGATATGTACTTGCCGACCACTTATTACATTTGAAATAAATCCACAAAATATTAATTCCAAATGTCTAATATTTACTCATTAAGTCACTGTCTTGATATGCTATATCCAAAAACTGTTTTTGTTATCTCAACAACCGTTTTTTGCTGATGATCAACCCGAACATTGAATATATTTGAGGTGAAATAATCAGATAAAATTTTAATAACATAATTTCCGGGTTTTAATTTTTGCTCAATTATTGTTCCTGCACCAGCTCGTCCAGAATGAATTAAATTATCATTAATTATTATAGAAAAGCTATTTTCTTTAATTTTATTTTTCAAAGAAAAAATTATATATCCATAATCTTTTTTTAACCAATCTACCCTAGCTCTACAAAGATCAGCTTTTTGCATCGAATCCTTATAATTGTGAAGTTCGTTAAACAATTTTTCCACATTTTCAAAATCACTAATTTTTTTAGAATTCTGCAATAATAACAATGCTGTATTATACTTCGATTTTATATTATAATTTTCAATTTCTGCTTTTAATTTATTGTCAGCAAATCGCATAACTTTTTTATAATTAGCATTTTCATTAAAATTTGTTTTACAATTTGCAAGTTCTTCTTTTGTGCTTAATTCTAATTCACATAGGAGTTTTCCTAAATAAGCATAAGCGCTTTTGGGTTCAATATCTAAAACTCTTTCGCAATACTGATCACAACTTGCCCAATCTTTATCCTCAAGAAACATAAATGCTCTTTCCAACAAAGCGTTAACATTTTGAGAATTAATATTATTTTCAACATTTATAGATTTATTATCTCCAGGATTTATAGCCTTTCTAACACCGCGTATCACATCATTAATAAATCCGATTTTCCCCATATCCTGTGCCTGAAGATGTGAAAATTCTTCAGGCAAATCGTACGCATCCATATCCTTATAGCACGGTATAAGCAGTTTATTTCTGTCTTTCT
>JAGHJI010000013.1 GCA_017886765.1 Eubacterium sp. | reverse complement strand
GCGTATGGGCGCTTAAGGAGCTTGGCTACGAGGTTATCATTATAAACAACAATCCCGAAACAGTATCCACCGACTTTGACACCGGCGACAGGCTTTATTTTGAGCCGCTGACCGACGAGGATGTTATGAACATTATCAAGGCTGAAAATCCCATCGGCGTTGTAGTGGCATTCGGCGGACAGACGGCAATCAAGCTGACAAAATTCCTGGACAAAAACGGCATTAAGATACTCGGCACCAGCGCTGAGTCCATCGATGTTGCGGAGGACAGAGAGCGCTTTGACGCACTGCTGGAAAAATTCGGAATCTTCAGACCAAAGGGCGAAAGCGTTATGACCCTGAATGAGGCACTTGACGCCGCCAACAGACTTGGCTATCCCGTTCTCCTGCGTCCGTCTTACGTTATAGGCGGACAGAATATGACCATAGCCTATACGGATGACGATGTGAATCAGTATATGGAGATCATTCTGTCACAGGGAATTGAAAATCCCGTGCTTGTTGACAAATATATGATGGGCACCGAGCTGGAGGTGGACTGCATCTCCGACGGCAAAGACGTGCTGATCCCCGGAATTATGGAGCATATCGAGCGTGCCGGTGTTCACTCCGGCGACTCCATTGCCGTTTACCCGCCCTACAATCTCAATGATATGATGCTGGAAAAGGTCTGCGACATATCTCAGAAGCTGGCGCTGGCAATGGGCACCAAGGGACTTGTGAATATTCAGTACCTTATCTATCAAAACGAATTATATGTCATTGAGGTCAATCCCAGGGCGTCAAGAACGATTCCGTATATCAGTAAGGTGACAGGCGTGCCCATGGTGGAGCTTGCTTCAAAAATCATGGTCGGCTCTTCCCTTTCCGAGCTGGGATATTCCACAGGACTTTACAGGACGCCGCCTTATGTGGCTGTCAAAGTACCTGTTTTCAGCTTTGAAAAGCTTAATGACGTAAACTCAAAGCTGGGACCTGAAATGAAATCCACCGGTGAGGTTTTGGGCGTCGGCAAAAATCTTGTGGAGGCGCTGTTCAAGGGGCTGGTTTCCGCCGGATTTAAAACCGATTTTCACAGGAAGGACAAGCACGGCGTACTGATTACGGTGACAAAACAGGACAGATTTGAAATCGTAAACCTGGCGAAAAAACTGGACGACCTGGGCGCGAAGATCTGGGCAACGCCGGAAACGGCAAAGGCCATTGAAAGTCTGGGTATAAACGTCAGCGTGGTAAATAAGCTGAGAGAAGATCATTCCATTATGGACCTGGTTGAATCCGGTCAGCTTGATTACATTGTTTACACCGGAAAAAGCGATAAAAAATCCATAGCCGATTATATCAAACTGCACAACAGAGCCAATCAGCTTGGTATCGCTACGATAACCTCCCTTGACACTGCAAATGCAGTTGCGGACATTATCGCCTCACGCTACAAGCAGACAAATACGGAGCTTGTGGATATCAATCATATGCGTAAGGAAAAAGGCATCCTCAAGTTCTCAAAAATGCAGGGAACCGGCGACGATTACATTTTCTTCAACAATCAGTGCGGCATCATCACCTGCCCGGAGAGTTTTGCCATTGAGTTTACAGACAGGCACAAGGGTATCGGCGGCGACGGTATCGTGCTTATTGAGGACAGCGAAATCGCCGACGCAAAAATGAGAATTTTCAATATTGACGGCTCAGAGGGCAAAATGGCGGGCAATTCTATCCGCTGTGTCGGTAAATTCCTTTACGACAATAACATCGTGAAAAAGGATAAGATGACGATTGAGACCGCCTCAGGTATCAGAGAGCTTTCCCTGTTCACCAGAAACGGCAAAGTATCCTCCGTTACAGTCGATATGGGCAAAGCCCAGCTTGCGCCGGATAAAATACCGGTGGATATTCAGGCGGACAGGATCATGGATTACACCGCGAATATCGGCGCAGCGGAATATAAGATAAACTGCTGTGCCGTTGGCAATCCCCATTGCGTTGTATTTGTGGATAATGTGGACAAGGTCGATATTGAGAATATCGGTCCGCAGTTTGAAACGGCGGACATTTTCCCGGAAAGGATCAATACCGAATTTGTACGTGTGGTCAATGCAACGACCCTTAAAATGCGGGTCTGGGAACGCGGAAACGGAGAGACCCAGGCGTGCGGAACAGGCGCCTGCGCCGCAGTGATCTGCGCCGTAGAAAACGGTTTCTGCAATAAGGGTGAAAACATTACGGTTAAGGTAAAGGGCGGCGATTTGATTGTCAACTATACAGATGACAAGGTAACCCTTACCGGCGACTGCAACCTTGTTTACAAGGGTGAAATTGAATATTAAACAACAAAAACCTTGCTGATAACAGCAAGGTTTTTGTTTTACTTATGCAATGATTTAATTTTAATTACTTACAAGCGAATATTCCGTTACCGTCTTCGTCAAAAGATACGGTAATTACTTTTTTAGCTTTTTTGCCGTCCTTAAAGGTTACTGTAACGGTGATTTCATCGCCCGGGAGAGTACTCTTGTCAACATCAGGATTATCAAAGAGCACATCCATTGCTCTGCTTGGCAGATAGTCAACGGCATACATAGCGGTGATTTCATCATCGGTAAAACCTGCCAGCGTTCTTTCGTTCAGTTCATAATAATCGACTGTAATATCGGAATCGTATGCCACTCCATATCTTTCGCCCCAGTCGTTTTCCACAAGATAAAACGCATAGCCGTCGTTATCTTCGGGATAACCTAAATTAGAACATTTTTCAAATGACACCTGATAATTATCCAGATCAGTATCCTTACCGTCAAAATACTCGCTGATATCATAAAGCTGGGCATAATCCTTTATTCCCTGCTCCTCAGGATTTACTGTATATTTATCTATAAGCGCCTTGACCTCATCGACTCTGTCATTAGGAACAGGAATAATCACCGAATAATAATCCTGATTCTGAATATCATAGTACATTTTTGCCGTATAGCCATAAGTGAGCATATCGTTTTGGCACTCATACCTGACAGAGGCTATATCATCGCCGCTTACTGCAAGTCCGCACTGGCTGCTTACGCCGACTGACGGCGCATAGCCGCTTTCGCCGGTTATATTGTTAGTTGACCAAGCTCCCTGGGGGTCATATTCAATATTCAGTATAGGAAGACTGATTGATCCCGCGCTTATTTCCTCGGTAACATGCATATCATCGGAGGCATCCACCACCATAACCGAAAACGGTCTGTCGGTATACATTGATTTATAGCTTATCGAGCCAACGCAGGCGACTACTACCACAAGCGCCAGTGCTGCGCTTATAACAGCTTTTAACGGAAAACGTTTTTTCTTTTTTGACTTAATATTTGCGAGGATTCTTGTTTGCATAAACATATCGGGTGATACGTCGTCAAATGCTTTTTTAAATTCAGTATTACTCATATTCATATTCCTCCAGTTCTGTTTTTAACAGTTCCCTGCCTCTTTTAAGCCTCATTTTCACGGCAGACCTGCTGATTTTAAGCGCCCGGGCAATTTCCTCAGTGCTCATATCCTCATAGTAAAACAGGAAAATCGCCGTTTTGTAATTAGCCGGCAGAGCTCTTACCTTCATGGCAATGTCAAGCGCTTTAGAAACATCGCCCATGGAATCGGAGGCTATCTCCTCATTGAGCTCACAATTTTTCCTGGAGTGGGACTTGAGCATATTTTTGCACTGATTCTGGGTTACTCGTATCAGCCAAGCCTTTTCATGCTCATCGTCTTTAAAATCAGGAGAATGATAAAGCAGCTTTATAAATACGTTTTGCAAAACGTCCTCTGCGTCATGGGTATTGCCCAAATGCAGAAAGGCTATTCTGAAAAGCAGTTTTGAATACTTTTCGTATTTTTCTCTGAACATATCGTCGATATTTTCTTTTTTCATTTTTTCCTCCTTTCACCCATAACACAACTGAGAAAGCAAAACGGTCACAAAAAAAGATATACAAAAACTCCGACAAGGAAATGCCTTAATCGGAGTTTTAATTATATCCTATTTACGCGCCGCGTGTTTCACTACATCTGTCAAGCAGGTCATACCAGCGGCGGTCAACTTCTTTCTGGAAGGCTTCAATCATCCACTCGTTGCCGGGCTTGAACATATGCTTGAATCTGCCCTGCTTAACAAGCCATTCATCAATCGGAACGTAGTTTCTCGGCTCATAGTTGAGTATCCATTTGCCGTCAACAACTTCAAACAACGGCCAGTAGCGTGTTTCAACCGCGAGCTTACAGATCTCCATAATATCATAAGTAGGATATCTCCAGCCTCTCGGACAGGGCGCCATAATGTTCAGGAAAGCCGCGCCTTTTGTGTAGATCGCCTTTTCCGATTTTCTGTAAAGGTCGCGGAAGTTCTGAACGAATGTGGTCTGTGCCACATAAGGCACCTGATGCTCGGCGATAATTGCCGTAAGGTCCTTGCGGTACTGGGGTTTACCCGTTGACTGTCTGCCCACGGGCGTTGTTGTGGTATCGGCAAACATAGGCGTTGCGGAGGAACGCTGAATACCGGTATTCATATACGCGCCGTTGTCATAGCAGACGTAGACCATATCGTGTCCGCGCTCCATGGCGCCGCTGAGGGACTGAAAGCCGATATCATATGTACCGCCGTCACCCCCGAAGGTGATGAACTTATAGGTTTCATCCAGCTTACCTTTTCTCTTGAGCACATTGTATGCGCCCTCAACACCGGACATGGTGGCGCCGGCGTTTTCAAAGGCATTGTGTATATAGCTGTCCTTGTAAGCTGTATATGGATACATAAAGGTCGACACCTCAAGGCAGCCGGTGGCGTTGCCTATAACCGCTTTGTCGCCGGGTTTGATTGCCTTAAGCACATTCCTTACCGCGATGGTGCCGCCGCAGCCGGCGCACATCCTGTGGCCCCCGGCAAGACGATCTTCTCTGCCTGCATATTCTTTAAAATTATACATCATCGTCCTCCTTACTCTCTGACGCCCATATAGCGGTATGGATTCTCGACCTTACCGTCCTGCGCGATTTTTTCAAGTTCCTTATAGATACCGACCATATCGGACACCTTGACGTCACGTCCGCCCAGTCCGTAAACATAGTTCACGGTCAGGACATTCGACTTTGCTCTGTAAAGTGCTGTTGTAACCTCCGAGCCGATAGGTCCGCAGTTATCGTTATACGATTCTGTCCTGTCCATAAGCGCCACGGCCTTAACGCCTTTAAGCGCTTCCACAATTTCTTCTGCCGGGAAAGGACGGAAAAGTCGGATTTTAATCAGTCCGGCTTTAATGCCTTTTGCTCTGAGCTGATCCACGGCGTCCTTTGTTGTACCTGCCGCAGAGCCAATGATTACAACGGCATAATCGGCGTCATCCATTTTATATTCCTCAAAGAGACCGTATTCCCTGCCGGTAAGCTTGGCGTATTCCTTTGCTACGTCAAGCGTAACCTGCTTCGCGTTTTTCAGAGCCTGCGCCTGTGCCCTCTTTGCCTCAAAATAATAGTTGGTTACACTGTACGGACCTACCGCCATGGGACATTCGGGATTGAGAAGTGCGTTTTCAGGCTCATACTCGCCTACAAAATTCTTTACCTCCTCATCTTCATTGAGAACAATGTTTTCAACAGCGTGAGAAGTAATAAAGCCGTCCTGGCATATCATAACCGGCAGCATAACGTCCTTGTGCTCGGCGATACGGTAAGCCATACAGAGATTATCGTAAACCTCCTGATTATTTTCCGCATAGATCTGAATCCAGCCGGAATCCCTGGCACCCATGGAATCGCTGTGGTCACAGTTGATATTAATAGGACCGGAAAGGGCGCGGTTTACAAGCGTCAGCACACAGGGCAGTCTGTTGGACGCCGCAAGGTAAAGTTCCTCCCACATAAGCGCCATACCGGCGGAAGAGGTAGCGGTTACACTTCTTGCTCCCGCAGCCTGCGCGCCGATAACCGCAGACATTGCGGAATGCTCCGACTCAACGGGAATGAACTCGCTGTCCACCTGACCGTTGGCAACCAGCTTGGAAAAATACTGGGGAATTTCAGTGGACGGAGTAATGGGAAAAGCCGCCATAACGTCGGGATTGATCTGTCTTAATGCTTCGGCAACCGCCTCGTTGCCGCTTAATCTGTCTTTTCTGGCCATAGGTTATTTTACCCCCTCCATAGTTATTGCACCCACATGGCAGGCCTTGACGCAGATTCCGCAGCCCTTGCAGTGGTCATAATCAAAGGCGCCGCGTTTTCCGTCAACGACCGGAATACAGCTGTCCGGACAAACAGGCACGCACATCAGGCAGTGAATGCACTTTTCCTCGTCAATTTCAGGCTTTATGGAACTCCATTCTCCGGTATTAAACGCTTCTGATGACTTTTCCCCGTAAATCTGCATACCTTCGGTAAGTTCCTGCCAAGTGCAGTCAAGATGAAGCTTATTTACATCTGATTTCATATTAACGCGCCTCCTGCTGTACTTCTTCATAAGCCATTTTGAGAGCGTTCATATTCCCCTCGATAACCTCAGGCTTGGAAGAAAATTTATGTGTAAATGAATTCTGCATTTCATTAAAGAAGGTGTCCTTATCCATAACGCCGGATACCTTGACAATCGCCGCCAGCATCGGCGTATTCGGGAAATATCTGCCGAGACAGGCCTTGGATATCCTTCTGGCGTCTATTGTATAAACCCTGCCCTTATAATCGCCTATCTTTTCTCTGATAAATTCAGGCGATTTATGGGTGTTGACAACAATGGCTCCCGTGTCCTTTAAGCCGTCCGTTACATGGACAACATCCAGTAAACCGCTGTCCACAACGACGACAAAATCCGGCTCGTAAATATTGGAGTGAACTCTTATCTCCTTTTTGCTTATTCTGTTATAAGCAGTAATCGGAGCGCCCATACGCTCCGGACCGTATTCGGGAAAGCCCTGAACATAGCTGCCGGTCTTAAACGCGGCGTCAGCGAGAAGAAGCGCGGCTGTTTTAGCGCCCTGTCCTCCGCGTCCGTGCCAGCGGATCTCTACTAAATCTGACATTGTAATCCCTCTTTCTTATCGATTTATAAAAACAAAAAAGTCCCTTTGCCCAAAGGCAAAGAGACGATAATGATAACCGCGGTACCACTCTTTTTCGTAAAAACGCACTTTGTGTACTATCATACACTATCCCGTTAACGGAGGAGACCGTCTGCGCTTACTATTGTTCGGCACAGCCACTCAGAGAGGATATTCTATTTAAAATTGTACTGACTCACACCAGCCGTCAGCTCTCTTAAACAATTATGTAAATAAAACCTGTTCTCATCAATGTGTTATCAAGTATTAAAAATATAATAATATGTAGATTCGCATTTGTCAAGTTATTTTTCTGCGTATATTTTAAATTCTGATTTAGTGCATAAAATGCGGGCGATTGATAATCGCCCCTACGATTTAATAATAACGCACCCTGCGCCGATGTGCGCGTTATGCGCGCGGCGCATAAATAAAAGGGGTTTCCAAAGGGGAATAAGCCTGCGCCTCCCCTTTGGTCGTTTTCTCGGTTACCGTCTTTTGCGACTCAAAAGATGGTAACATCCGCGCGTGAGCACAAACACTTTTTTAACATATTTCATACGCTAAATCATAATTTGTGACAGGACTTCTCCCACTTTTCCGTGGATTACCAAATCCGCGGCATGATCCATCGGCGTTTTATCCATATTTATAAGCACAAAATATTTTCCGTTGAAATATCTGATAAATCCTGCCGCGGGATATACCGTCAGGCTCGTTCCGGCAACGATGAGACAATCCGCGTTCAGAATCGCACGGACTGCGCCGTTGACCGTGTCGCTGTCAAGCCCCTCCTCATACAGCACAACATCCGGCTTGATAACGGATGAACATTCGTCACATACCGGTATACCGCCGGAATTTAAAATATATTCATAAGAAAAGAACTTGCCGCACTTGGTACAGTAATTTCTGAGAGTGGAGCCATGGAGCTCATATACGGTTTTACTGCCGGCAGCCTGATGGAGTCCGTCAATATTCTGCGTAATGACCGCCTTCAGCTTACCTGCTTTTTCAAGCTCTGCCAGCTTAAAATGGGCGGCGTTTGGTTTTGCGTTTGGACACAGCATTTTATCACGGTAGAATGTAAAAAACTCTGCCGTGTTGCTTTTAAAAAAGGTATGGGATAGGATTTCCTCAGGCGGATAATCGTATTTCTGATTATAAAGTCCGTCCACTGAGCGGAAATCGGGTATTCCGCTTTCCGTAGAAACGCCGGCCCCGCCGAAGAACACGATATTTTTACTGTCATCAATAATTTCCTGCAAAGTCATAAACTCACCGCTTTAGATATAATGTATTATCGCATATCAGCACGTTATTTCCGCCAAGTCAAAGCTTAATACTTTTTTCAAATCATCCAAAGACAGCTCGACCTGATAACCGATTTTCCCTGCGCTGAAAATAATCGTTTCAAAATCGGATGCCGTTTGGTCGATCACCGTTTTAAACGGCTTTTTCATGCCGATGGGAGAACAGCCGCCGTGAATATAACCGGTCAGCGGCAGCAGCTCCTTGGATTTAATCATGGAGATACTTTTCTCTCCCACAGCTTCAGCCGCTTTTTTCAAATCCAGCTCTTTGCAGACAGGAATTAAAAAGACGTAATTGGCTTTGGTATGTCCCACGGTGACAAGCGTTTTAAAGACCTGGTTTGGATCTTCCTCCAAAGCTTCCGCCACATCCGTTCCGCTTACCGCGTCGCTGTCCGCATAACAATGGCTTTTATAATCTATCTTTTTCCGGTCCAGTATCCGCATAACATTGGTCTTATGTGCATTCTGCTTCATAATCCACCTCATACATTTCGGGTTGATTTATTGTAACATACTTTACAACAAAAGTATATACAAAAAATCCCGTTCTTACGAACGGGATTTTGGATTTTTACAGAAATATTAATACATTCCGCCGCCCTGGGACGCTGCCAGCGCTGCTGCCTGCGCCGCGTCAGCCTGCGGATCCTTGATATCTGTAACAAGGGACTCGGTGGTGAGTACCATGGACGCAACCGAAGCGGCGTTCTGGAGTGCGGAACGTGTAACCTTTGCAGGGTCAACGATTCCCTCTTCGATCATATCGCAGTACTCGTCAGTAACAAAATTGAGACCGTAGCCGACCTTGTCGGAATTTTTGATTTTATCAACAATAACAGAGCCTTCCTCACCGGCGTTAAGAGCGATCTGGCGTACCGGCTCCTCAAGAGCTTTCAGGACAATGGCAACACCTGTCTTAAAGTCTGCATCCTCTGTGTCAAGGAGCTTTTCAACAGCAGGGATAGCGTTGATAAGCGCAACGCCGCCGCCGGCAACGATGCCTTCCTCAACAGCTGCCTTTGTAGCAGCGAGCGCGTCTTCAATGCGGAGCTTCTTCTCTTTCATTTCCGTTTCAGTCGCCGCGCCGACCTTAATGACAGCAACACCGCCTGCCAGTTTGGCAAGTCTTTCCTGGAGCTTTTCACGGTCAAAATCAGATGTGCTGTTTTCAATAGCCGTCCTGATCTGACCAACTCTGTTCTTGATTTCAGATGAATCACCGGCGCCGTCAACGATAATCGTGTTCTCCTTTGTTACCTTGACTTGACGCGCCTTGCCCAGCATATCCATTGTGGCGTCCTTAAGCTCAAGACCAAGGTCTGAGGTTATAACCTGACCGCCGGTAAGAATTGCGATATCCTGGAGCATTTCCTTTCTCCTGTCGCCAAAGCCCGGAGCCTTTACGCATACACAGGTGAATGTGCCGCGGAGTTTGTTAAGAAGGATAGTCTGGAGAGCCTCGCCCTCAACATCTTCAGCAATGATAACCAGCTTTTGTCCGGATTTGAGAACAGACTCAAGAAGAGGAAGAATATCCTGAACAGATGATATCTTCTTATCGGTGATAAGAAGCATAGCGTCGTCGATAACAGCCTCCATCTTATCTGTATCGGTTACCATATAAGGTGAAATGTAACCGCGGTCAAACTGCATACCTTCAACTACTTCGCATACCGTTTCAGCGGTCTTTGATTCCTCAATGGTGATAACACCGTCGGCGGAAACTTTTTCCATAGCATCGGCAATTAATGAACCGATGGTCTCGTCCCCTGCGGAAACAGTAGCGACTCTGGCAATATCAGCCGAGCCCTTGACCTGACGTGAATTTGCCTTTACAGCGTCAACGGTTGCGTCAACGGCGGCTTTGATACCGTTTTTCACAGCCATGGGATTTGCGCCGGCGGCAACATTCTTCATACCCTCTCTTACAAGCGCCTGAGCAAGAAGTGTGGCGGTTGTTGTACCGTCACCGGCATCGTCATTGGTCTTTGATGAAACCTCTTTTACAAGCTGCGCGCCCATATTCTCAAACGAGTCTTCAAGCTCGATTTCCTTAGCAATGGTGACGCCGTCGTTTGTGATCAGCGGTGAACCGTATTTTTTGTCCAGAACAACGTTTCTGCCCTTGGGACCTAATGTAATCTTTACAGTATTTGCGAGCTTGTCAATACCTGCCTGCAATGCCTTGCGGGCATCCTCGCCATAAATAATATCCTTAGCCATATAAATCAATCCTTCCTTTCCGATTACTCAACGACTGCAAGTATGTCCTTGACTGACGTGATTGTATATTCCTCGCCGTCAAGCTTGACCTCTGTACCTGAATACTTGCTGATGATTACCTTATCGCCGGCCTTAACTGTCATCGGATTTTCCTCCGTACCGGGGCCAACGGCAACTACCTCGCTCATTTCAGGCTTTTCCTGTGCGGATGCAGCAAGAATCAGTCCGCTCTTTGTTGTTTCCTCAGCCTCAAGAGATTTCAGCAAAACTCTGTCGGCAAGTGGTTTGATGGTCATAAAAGTCACCTCTGAATTAAATTTGCTTTGTAGGGTTAGCACTCTATCTCTTCGAGTGCTAACATATACTATTGTAGCAATATTTTTCCATTTGTCAAGAGTATTAACAAAATATTCAAAAAATATAGCTCTCTGATACTATATGTATTATCAGAGAGCCCAGCGTGTAGACAAAATAGTGAATTCAGAAAAGTATGTACCCCTACACGCTGGACAGGTTTCGAGAAATCGAGGTTAATTTCGTTTTCTTGCGAGCGGGAGCTGTACAAGGGTACTGCCCCCGAGCAAAAAACGGAAAACGCCAAACAGCGGTAAGGATTCGATATCCTTACCGCTGTTTTTTGTTAGAATCTCTCCGTCAGAACGGGACAGCGAGGACGCCGTCCCCTACAAAAGAAAATGCTATGCTGTACACATTTGTTTCGGCGTGGTTCACCCGACTTTATCGACAACCTGAACTCTCTGATACTATATGTATTATCAGAGAGCCGCTCAACATTATATTTTATCTTTTGGTCGTAACCGTCTTTGCCGCGCACCAGAAGGAATAGACGTTATAATTCTTTCCGTTGAACTTCGTTGTTTTGTACGTCCTTATTCTTACATAATATTTTTTGTTTGCGGACAAATCTGTTACCTTTTTGGCATAATACGATGACTTGGGCATCGTAATGGTCTTTGCGTTTTTGAAATTGCTCGACGTACTGTACTGTATCTGATAGCCTGTGGTCTGGGTGGTCTGCCTGGTCCACTGCACTGTAAAGCCCTTTGATCTGGCCGTTATTTTGCTGATTTTACTGACGCCTTTCGGAATAATATTAAAATACAGCGTTTGTGACGGCACGCCGGTATATGAGCCCTTGTACTTGATTGTCACCGCATATCTGCCCACATACTTTCTGCCGGAAGCAAAGCTTACCGTATAATCCGTGTTCCGTTTCAGCGTTCTTCCGGCGCTGTCCTTCACAGTTACTCCCGGTGTCTTTACCTTGCCGTTATAATACGTTGCCGTTGTTGACAGCTTTGCCGTTGTTGTAACAGTATATGCCGTTTTTGACGCGCACCACGGTGAATAGATATTATAATTCTGACCGTTAAACTTCGTTGTCTTGTATGTTCTTACTCTCACATAATACTTCGTATTCTTCGCAAGTCCGGATACCGCTTTCGCATAATAGACAGTTTTCGGCATCGTTATTGTCGTTGCATTGCTGAAATTACTGTTCTTGCTGTACTGCACCTGATAACCTGTCGTCTGGGTCTTCTGCGTCTTCCAGTTTACCGTAAACCCGGTGGCTCTGCAGGCGACGCTCGATATTTCCGTTCCTCTGGGAATGACATTAAAGTACAGCGTTTCGCTTCCGCTGTAATTACCTCGGTATGTAATTTTAACCGCATACCTGCCCACATTCACTCTGCCGTTGTCGAAAGATACCGTGTAGTCCTTATCTGCCCCCTCGGTCAGTGTTTTCCCTTTGCTGTCTTTTACCGTTACTCGGGGCGTTTTTACCGTACCGTTATAATATGTCGCGGTTGTGCTGAGGGAGGATGACGAAATCTTCGCTATGGTCTGCGCGGATTTGATTTTGCCGCATCTGACGCAGGAAACTGTAATTTTACCGTCCGCCTTTTTTGTCGCTTTTGTCAGCGTGGTTTTATACGTATGCTCCGGCGCAGGGTCAACAGTGGTGGTTTCAAGCACTTTGCCGCACTCTGTGCAGACAACGCTTTGCTCATAACCCTTGGTACAATCCGCACCTGCCGGAATCACCGTCTTCTTTACGGAGTGAGGGCAGACATAATTCGTTTGAGAGATAGGATATAAATTTTCAAAATAATTAGTGGTATAATCTCTCAGCGGATAATGACCGATAAAATCATCGGAGCCTATCAAAAACCAGTCAAGCACATAATCGTCTGACCAGTATCCTTTTGTACTGTCGGGATAATAATCCGTCTGCGTATCGTCCCAGGTCGTATCCACATTATAATACTTACCGCCGAGCTTTACAATATTCCAGCCGTGGTCCTCACTGGCGATTACGCGGCAGGAAATACCCGATTCCATACAGAGTCTGTAAAACAGCGTTGCGTATCCCTGACAAACCGTGTATCCGTTTATCAGCGCCCCGTAAGTCGTAAACTGCACCTTATAGCTGGTGTCATACACATGCTCATAATCATATCTGGCGTTTTCACAGACAAAATTATGTATGAGCAGTATTTTCTGATAATCGGACTTGCCGTCAAGGTTAAGACTCTTTAAAACGCTTTTGACTTTGGAAGTTACCTGCTGCTCCTGAGCGGCTGTGGTAAGATATTCCATATTGAACTGAATGCGGTACTTATTGGTAGCTCCGGTGCTCAGTATATTGGAATAAGCCTCCGCCTTATGAAAATTCCACATAAGATAATCGCCGTCAACACTGGAAACGGAGCGTTCCTGGGATATCGCCTCACTCATTATATATTGCGCCGCGCTGCTCACTCCCCTGACCGTCTGGACAGTCAGCGTCACCGATCCGGTTCTCGCAACCATTTTATCACGCAGGATCTCAATTGCTCGGTCCTCTGTATATGTAGTGGCATAAACAGACGGAGCCTCATAATAGAAATCCGCTTCATCCTCGGAATAAGAATACGCTGAGACGCCATTATCATCACGGTCATCCCCGAACAGATCCTCATAATACGGATTAACGAAAGTATCAACGTAAACACGGCTGTCGTCAGCCTGCGCATAAGCAGACAGATCTATACCGCCGACAACGCTGATAAGCATCGCAAGCGCCATCATCAGACTTAATACTTTTTTCATTTTGTTTCCCCTTTAAATATTATCCACAAGGCACACCGCATGGGCGGCAATCCCCTGCTTTGCCCCGGTAAAACCGAGACCTTCCTCTGTTGTTGCTTTCACCGACACCAAATCCTGATTCACATTACAGGCGGCGGCAATATTCTTCCTCATTTCTGAAATATAAGGAGCCATTTTCGGCGTCTGGGCAAGGATTGTGGCGTCAATGTTCACAACCCTGTACCCCTTTTCATTCACTCGCCTTACCACTTCCTTTAACAGTTCTAGGCTGTCGGCGCCCTTCCACCTGTCATCGGTATCGGGAAAAAGGTGACCGATGTCGCCCATAGCGCATGACCCAAGCAACGCATCGGAAACCGCATGGAGCAAAACGTCCGCGTCGCTGTGCCCGAGAAGTCCCAGCGGACTCGGTATATCCACGCCGCCGATTATACATTTTCTGCCTTCGACAAGCTTGTGAACGTCATAGCCGTGACCTATTCTCATGCACTCTCACCTCTGTAACTCAGTATGCTCTGCGCCGTGGGAATATCCTCCGGCGTTGTGATTTTTATATTTCCATAATCGCCTGAAACCACATAGACGTCTTTGCCGTAATTTTCAACAAGCTGACAATCATCGGTAAAATCCTTTTTCTGTTGTATGGCAAGAGCCAGAGCCTCTTTGTAAACTTTAAAATCAAAGATCTGGGGCGTACGTATGGATATCAGCGACGACCTGTCCGGCGTATCGACAATTTTCATATCCCTGTCAACTACCTTGATCGTATCTTTAACAGCGACCCCAACCGCCGCGGCGCCTTTTTCTTTCGCCATATTTATTGTATCGGTGATTTCTTTTTGCGTGATAAGCGGTCTCGCGCCGTCGTGAATCACGATGAGGCCGCACTCTCCGTCCTCCATGGTGTCCACGGCG